>JBBQQN010000030.1:0-30378 GCA_038215845.1 Flavobacteriales bacterium
AGATTCCATTTTTCCGAACAATTGGATCAGTTTTCACGAAAATGGCGATGTGGCACTCTACCCTATGTTTGCTGAAAACAGGCGCCGCGAAAGGCGCGAGGATGTTTTGATCCGTTTGGAGGAGGAAGGTTTTTTAATCCATAACATTTACGATTATACGCCTGCCGAAGATGAAGGCTTCTTTTTGGAAGGCACCGGTAGCCTTTTATTGGACCGTGTAAACAGAAAGGCATATTGCGCTCTTTCACCTCGCGCCGATGAAGATTTGCTCATTGAATTCTGTGAAGACTTTGAGTATTTGCCCATTATTTTTACTGCCAATCAAACCGTGGATGGAAAGCGAAAGCCAATTTACCACACCAATGTAATGATGTGCCTTGCAGAAAAATTTTGTGTAATCTGCCTTGACTCCATAGACGATCCTAAAGAAAAGAAAAATGTGCTTCAGCAGTTAAAAAAGGATGGGAAGGAAGTTATTACTATCACAGAAGCACAAATGCATCATTTTGCGGGAAATATGCTCCAGGTTCAAGGGAAGGACAAAAAATATTTGGTGATGAGCAAAGCCGCCCATAAAAGTTTGACTTTATTACAGGTTAAAACTATTGAAAAGCATTGTCCAATTTTAAGCATTGATCTTCACATTATTGAAACCTGTGGAGGCGGAAGTGCACGCTGTATGATGGCTGAAGTATTTCTTCCAAAGGAAAATTAATTTATTTTCCGTTTCTTATTTTTGAAATATCATAAATCCAAACTCCAATCATAACAATCATCAACAAACTCAATGGGAGGGAAGTTATGATTAACAATTTTTGAACGGCGGTAAGCACATTTGTACCTTCTTTTGCATGTCCCAAAAGCACAATTCCCACACTAAAAATTGTTAGGATTGTTCCCCAAAGCCAACGTTGCTTTTTACAGGGGTTTGGGTTTCCGCGATCGGTAAACATTCCCAAAACATAGATTGCCGAATCTACGGAAGTCACCAAAAAGCTAATCAATAATAAAATAACCAAACTATTTACAAGGGTTTGGAGCGGATAGTTTTGCAAAAACACAAAAATGGAAGTGAATACATTGTCAAATTCGCTATTGTAGCTATTCCCGCCTGCAATCATTTCAAAGGCCGATTGCCCAAAAACGGTAAACCAGAAAAAAGTCCCCAAGGAAGGAATTAACAATACCCCAATTATAATTTCGCGCAATGTTCTTCCCTTGGAAATACGGGCGATAAAAATTCCTGTAAAAGGAGCCCAAGCTAACCAAAATGCCCAGTAATAATAAGTCCACTCCGTTAAAAATGCTTCCCCCGGATTGAAATTTCCTATTGCCAAACTCATTGGCACAAAGTCAACTATATATCGGTAGAAGGCATGTAGAAAGTTTTTCGAAATTAATAATATATCACTTTGCGCAAAGACAAAAAATAGCAACCCGACAGTGAGATAAATATTCAATGTTGAAATTCTTTTGATTCCTTTCTCAACTCCGCTCAAAGCAGAAAGCAAAGAGAAAAGACCAATCAAAATTACCAACCCGATAATAATTTTATAATCAAGAGTGGCATCAAACAGATGGTTCAGACCGCCTTTAATTTGCGAAGCGCCCAATCCTACTGCGGCTACAAGTCCGAAAACGGTGGTCAAAATAGTCAATACATCAATAAATAAAAGAAAACTTTTGTTCCATTTATTTTTCGTTTTTAATGAAATCAATGTTGCAAAAGTATTGCTTGTGGCTACGGGTAATTTTTTATGAAACAACGCCAGCCCGGCCGCCAATGCAAAGACTGCGTAAAAGGCCCACGCTGTAAATCCCCATTGATAAAAAGTGAATTCAAGCGCAATGATTTCTGCGGAAGCTCCATTGTTCAATGGCGGGTTTTGCTGCATAAAAACGGGTTCCTGCACGGCGCGCAACAGAATGCCCGCACCCATTCCCGCGCTATAGAGCATGGCAATCCATTCTAAACGGGTAAAGGCTGGCTTTTCATCGGGAAATCCTAATTTTATTTTTCCCCAACGTGAACAGGCTATTCCCACCAATAATAATACACAGCCCAAGCCCAAATAAAGATAAAACTGACCAAAATAAGTGCGCACCCAAAGTGAAACACTTTCAATACCATTGTATGTGGCTAGGGTTTCGGCGTATAAAAAGAAAGAAAAGAAAAGTAAAATGCCCATGGAAATGGACAAAAGTGGATTTTTCCGTAAAAATACGAGTATTCTCAAACTCTTTCTTTTGGTTGGAATGATATAATATTATTAATCATCCCCCCAAATATAAAATAATGAAAGGGAAGCATCAAATACCAATAGAGCCTTCCCCACAACCCTTTTGGTCTAAATGTAGCTATTTGAACCAATTCATTTTTATCATTGATGCAGAATTCAAGCCAGGCTTCCCCGGGAAGTTTCATTTCTGCAAATAGCAAAAGCCTTTTGTTTTCACGGTCTGCGTAGAGTACCCGCCAAAAATCCAACGCATCGCCGGTATGTATTTTCTGCGAATGCGTTCGGCCACGCCTAAGACCAACGCCACCAACCAATTGGTCCATAAAGCCTCTTATTTTCCAAAGGAAATTTCCGTAATACCAACCGCGAGATCCACCTATTGCCCAAATATTATCCAATACTTTTTCTGGGTCGTCAACTTTTAGAACTTTTTTGTCTTTCAAACACCCATATTTAGGCACTTGAATATATTCTTTCAAATTAGTAAGTCTGCCTGCCGTCAATGAGTCTTTCCAACTAGAAATTACCAAGTTTTGTTCAATCTTTAAGAATGCCTTTTTTATGGACTCTGTATAGGTAATGGGCTGTATGTTTAGTATTTTTTGAAGGTCGTTATTTCTTGCAACAACTTCCATTTTCATACTATCTACAAGGTTAACTGCGAGTTTATAAGAAGTTGAGGTTACAAAATACAACCAATAGGATGACAACCGTGGCGACATTACGGGAACAGAAATTATCCATAGTTTGAGGCCACGAATTTCAGAGTATTTCAGCAGCATTTCTTTATAAGTCAACACATCTGGCCCTCCAATATCAAAGGATTTGTCGAAACACTTTTCATTTTCTAAAACCCCATAAAGAAAGGCGATAACATCGCGAATGGCAATAGGTTGAATTTTGGTTTTCAACCATTGGGGAGCGACCATTACCGGCAGTTTTTCACATAAATCCCTTATTATTTCAAAAGAAGAACTACCGCTACCTACTACAATTCCTGCCCGCAATGCCGTTAAATGGTAATTTCCCTTAAATAAAATTTCCTCCACCTTTTTTCTTGATGCAAGATGTTTGGAAAGTTTTTTTTCGTTTACAATACCGGTTAAATAGATAACCTGCTTTACCGAAGTTACCTTCATATATTTATTGAAATTTTCAGCCGCACGGGCTTCTATTTCATCAAAATTTTTGTCATTCCCGCTCATGGAATGAATCAAATAATAAGCAGCATCTATATCTTTCGGAAAAGATTCGGTATTAACCTCTTCTGCAAAATCTACTTCATAAACTGTAACTTTATTGGTTGTATCGGGTTCCAAAGGAAGCCGATTTTTATCCCGAACGGCACAAATTACTTCGTGTCCATTTTCAAGAAGTTCGGGCAATAGCCGCATTCCAATATAACCGTTGGCTCCGGTGAGAAGAATTTTCAATTGTATAGTTTTGTTTAAAATTAAATCAAAATAATTAAACATTGGTTAATATGCCGTTAACTTCTTCGTTTTATTATTGTCCAATATGGTATCTTTAAAACTTCAACCAAATTATTGAATCTATGAAAATATTAAAAGTCGTTTTGCTTATTGTTGGAGTAGTTCTAATTGCTTTTGGGCTTTACAACGCTTTTGTCCCTCAACAAGTTCTGGATATTGGTCCATTGGAAGTAAATGCCAAAGAAGGCTTGACCAACCAAACATTGGGAATGATCGGCATTGGAGTTTTAGCTTTGATAGCGGGTGCTCTTTTGAAAAACAGACGTTAGTCTTTAAGCGTTCATCGTTTTTAGGATTGCAATTACTGCGGCGCTAATGTATTCCACCCCAATAGAAATTACTATAAATCCTACTATCCTCGAAATAGCATTAATGCCTGAAGCTCCCAAAAAACGGGTTATATAGTAAGCGCTTCTCAAAATTAAAAAAGTGGCCAATCCTACTGCCAGAACCGCGAGCATTACCATGATTATATCATGGCCCGTTTGGTATTGTTGATTAAAGGTTATCAATAATGAAATGGATCCGGGACCGGCAAGCATTGGAATCGCCAATGGAGTTAAGGAAAATTTTTCGCGCTTGTCCAAATCTTTTTGAACCCGTTCGTTTTTCATCCCTTTATGCTTAGAAAAAGTTCCCGTCAACAGCGCAAAGCCCGAAGTAACTATTATCATCCCGCCCGCAATGCGGAGCGCGTTCAAACTTATTCCGAAGAAAGCCAATAAATAGGTTCCGGCAAAGAAGGAAATAATTAAAATGACAAGCACATTTACGGAAGTCAAAAGCGATGTTCTATTCCGCTCCGGAATGCTTTCCTCACTAGTCAGTCCTACAAATACGGGCACCGTTCCCAAAGGGTTTATTACTGAAAATAGTGCCGCAAAAACATATAAAAAAATGTCCATAGTTTTTTCGGCAAAGGACGCTTGGTTTTTCTTTTTGAAGTTTATTGAAGTGTTACCAAAATATTACAATTGAGTTTCGCTAAAGGTCTTCCAAGCGGTCCGGGGTAGCGACATTTTTTGCATCCATCAATTTCTTCATAAAACGGTGGATTGATGTGTCTTTTGCCCGCGCTTCAATTTTGAAAAAATAATCGTCTTTATAAATAGAATACTCTTCCGCTTTGCCCTTATATAAAACCAATTTATAATAGGGAATAATCAAGGCATAGGAGTTCAGTCGGCTCCTGAAACCTACTATAATTCCTTTCGGCCGTAGCTCGATGTTGCAGACATTTCGGTTGTTGTCCAAATTCATCAAATTACTTATTTGAATGCTGGTCTCATTTAGGATTAGCTTAGGCGAACCTATGCCGCCCATTTTAAAACGTTCGCGTATAGTGAATGGTTTGCCGAGTTCGGCATCTATTTTTCGGGTTATTTCTTTATCGTTATAGGAAACTTGAAAAAGCATTTTTTCCTTTAAAGATAAGCGATTTACAAATACTCAAAATTTTAAAAACGTGTATCTTTGCCCGCAACTCCCAAGATAATAAAGGAGTTCTTTTTCTTAAAAAATTAAATTGATGACAATTCAGCAAACATTGGAAACCCAAATTAAAGACGCAGTTGAAAAACTCTACGGCGCAAAACTTGAATCGGTAGAATTGCAACCCACCCGCAAAGATTTTGAGGGTGATATTACTGCCGTAGTTTTCCCGATGTTGCGCGTTGTTAAAGGAAATCCTGTACAAATTGGGGAAGCTATCGGAAAGTATTTGGTTGAAAATGTTTCGGAAATTGAAAAATTCAATGTAGTTCAAGGTTTTTTGAATATTGTGTTGAGCGATTCCTATTATCTCAATTTCTTCAATTCTGTGGAAGATTTTTCAAACTTCGGAAAGGGAGAGCAAAGTGGAGAGGCGGTCATGGTAGAATATTCTTCGCCAAACACCAACAAACCACTGCATTTGGGCCATGTTCGAAATGTGCTTTTGGGTTATTCCGTAGCCGAAATTGAAAAGGCCGCTGGAAAAAAAGTTTACAAAACCCAAATAATCAACGACCGCGGGATTCATATTTGTAAAAGTATGTTGGCCTGGGAAAAGTTTGGAAATGGCGAAACTCCCGATTCTGCCGATCTGAAAGGCGATAAGCTCGTTGGGAATTATTACGTAAAATTTGATAAGGAATACAAAAAGCAAATTGAAGTTTTAAAGCAGGAAGGTAAAACCGAAGAAGAAGCCAAGGCGCAAGCCCCACTTTTAAAGGAAGCACAGCAAATGCTTCTTAAATGGGAAGCGGGAGATCAAGATACAGTTGATCTTTGGAAAAAAATGAATGGTTGGGTTTATAAGGGTTTTGAGGAAACTTATAAGTCGATTGGCGTAGACTTCGATTTTTATTATTACGAGAGTGACACCTATTTATTGGGGAAAGATATAATTGAAGAAGGCATCAAAAAAGAAGTCTTTTTTATGAAGGATGATGGCTCTGTTTGGTGCGATTTAACACCGGACGGACTCGATGAAAAACTGGTTTTGCGAAGTGATGGTACCGCCGTCTATATGACCCAGGATTTAGGTACAGCCGTTCAGCGTGTAAAAGATCACCCGGATGTTGGGGGAATGATTTACACTGTGGGCAACGAGCAGGACTATCACTTTAAAGTCTTGTTTTTAATTCTGAAAAAACTGGGCTATAGTTGGGCCAAAAACCTGTTTCATTTGAGTTACGGAATGGTGGATTTGCCTTCCGGAAAGATGAAAAGTCGCGAAGGAACTGTAGTTGATGCAGATGATTTGATTGCTCAAATGACAGATACAGCGAAAAAGATTTCAGAAGAATTGGGGAAAATTGATGATTTTTCCAAAAATGAAAAAGAAGTGCTTTACAGAATGATCGGTTTGGGAGCTTTGAAATATTATATCCTAAAAGTGGATCCCAAAAAACGAATTCTTTTCAAACCTGAAGAAAGTGTAGATTTTCAAGGAAATACTGGGCCGTTTATTCAATATACCTATGCGCGGATTCAGTCTATATTAAGAAAAGCTGGAGAGGTCTCTCCCGAGGTTTCGGGAGCGCTCGACCTGACTTCTTTTGAAATGCATCCCAAGGAAAAGGAACTTATAAAAATAATCCAGCAATACCCTGAGACCATTCAATTGGCTGCGGAAAATTACAGTCCTGCTTTAATTGCAAACTACACTTACGATTTAGTAAAAGAATTCAACAGTTTCTACCAAAACGTGCCCATTTTGGCAACGGATAATGAAACTGAAAAAGCATTCCGTGTAAAAATTTCAAGAGCTGTTGGTGAGATTATTAAAAGTGCTTTTGCGCTTTTGGGAATCGAGGTTCCGGAGCGGATGTAGTTTTTAAAACAAAACCTGAAACGAAAAGTTTGGCGTAATTCCCAAAGAAACTTCCTCAATTTGGTTTACGGTTATTTCATTGTTTTCGTCTCGTGCCAAAGCATAGCGAATGTTAATCGTGTTCTCAGTATTCAAAAGGTTCAAAAGCGCAATGTTTATTTTGGCATCAATTGACGGAGAGAGTTTCCAAAGATATTCCGCAGATAGATCTGCGCGAAAATATTCTGGCAAGCGTTGGTTATTGGGAGTATCAAATTGAATAGTTGTTATGCCACCTTCTGTGGTTGTTTCGAAGTTTTCCAAAGGAATTGTATAAGGTTTTCCACTGTGCAAATTAAGTCCTAAAGCAACTTTCAAAGCATTCCATGAATAACTTCCTGCAAGTGTAGCGGAATGCTGAATATCCAGATTGTTTGGAAACGTTGAGGGTTCCAGGCCTTTAAATTCATAATCGTTTTTACTATACATATAACTCAGCCAAGTGCTGAACGATTTTGTTTTTTTATTCACCGTAAATTCCGCGCCTTTTACGGTATAATTTCCAATGGATTTTGAAAATTGAAACTGGTTTTGTAGCCCTTGATTTGCACTATTTATATCTTCCACTATTTTATAAAAACCTTCCACATTCATAAAAAGTCCATTTTTACTGTAAACTAAACCAGCAGAAGCTTGTATGCTTTTAATTATGGGCGTGTCTTCTTCGTCAGCTAATACCCATCTTCTTTTTTCGATACCGAGAAAATCACTTTCAAAATCGATTCTTTGTGTAGCGCTTTGACTTTTGAATTCTCCCAAGACCTCAACTGCAAAACCATTTCCAAACTTTTGATTCAAACTCAATCGCGGTTCTATTATAATTTCTTCAAACTTTGAAAAATAATTTCCGCGTACGCCTCCAAAAACGAATGTTTTTTGATTGGTTGACACATAATTCAATCCCGCAAAAAGCGCGTGCGTTTGCAAAACATTCTTTACATAATCGCGAAACCGCGGTAGATTTACATCTTGGGTGTTTGCAATACCTATTTCGGAAAAATGATAGCCAGTTTGCAACTTTAATGTTTGCGAAAGCCTGATGTTTGCGTCAAGTTTAACGCCAGTTTCCAAAACTTCGTTTTTTTGAATTTGTTCTTGGGTAGTATAAATGTCTTTATTGATGGCATCCAACAAATAATAAGTACCGTAAACCATTGCAGTGGTCTCAATTTTATTATTCCACAAGCGGTTCCAAGAAATGCCGCCCAACAAACTGCGTTGGTCCAACTCGCTGGTTTTTGATTGGGAATTGGTTTCCAAAGTTTCAGTGAATTCCAGTGAATTATCAATCGTCAAAAAGTTGATGCGCACTTTATCTTTTTCTGAAATATCCCACAACAACTTGGTGCTGAAATCGTAAAAACTGAAATTTTCATCAGTAGTGATTGCGACATTATTCTCCGTGTTATCAATATTTGAAACTTCACTGTCCTCAAAAATACGTTTGGTATAATTTTTATAAATAGGAGATTCCCAGAGATGGTTGATTGATTTTCGTGCAGCTACTTGAATACCGAATTTTTCCGAAACGGGAATATCCAAAAACCCGTTTCCGTTAATCAAATTGAAACCAATTGCAGCTTCAGTTTCAGATGAAATTTTGTTTTTTGAATGCATATCTATTACACCCGAAACTGCTTCGCCATAGCGAGCGTTAGTTCCGTTTTTATAGATAGTTACATTTTTGGTAATGTCTGGGTTTACAGCCGAAATGAGGCCAAAAAAATGCCCGCTTTGATACATTTTTATATTATCCCAAAGCATTAGGTTTTCATCATGCGTTCCGCCGCGAATGTTAATGTTTGAAATAGTTTCATCCACACTTTCCACACCTGGGAGGGCTTGCGCAATCTGCAACACATCGTTTTCTACTTGTCCCGGTAAGAGACCGAAATTTTGAGTAGAAATTATGATGGAACCATCCAGATTTTTATCGATTCCTTTAGTGAAAATATTTTGGACCATCACTGCCTCCAATTTAGAAACCGAAGGAACTAAAAGCAGGGCAGAACAATCATTGGATAAGCTGGAAGTGCTTTTTTTAATTGAAGTATAGCCAACAAACGAAACCGTATAGCTCACATTTTTTTTTTGCATGGGAATATAGAAAAAGCCTTCGGCGTTTGAAATTGTGTTGAACGAGTTATTTTCTGAAATAATCGTCGCGCCTTCCAATGGCAACTGGGTTTCAAAATCTATAATCCTGCCGCAAAGACTGCCGTCATTTTCTTTGGAAGTAATGCTGATATAGCGTTCGTTGATGCGATGGTAAAGTAAAGGCGTGTTCTTTCGAAGATAGGAAAGCACATTTTCTATGGAATTGTTGCCGTTTGAAAGCTGTATCAGGGTAATTTGATCCACTTCTTCGTGAACGTATGAAAACCTAATATTGTATTCCTTTTCCAAAGATTTCAAATAGGTTAACAGCGTAGTTTCATCGCTTTCCTGTGCTACGGATTTGGTTCCGAATGCACAGAAAACTAATAAGAAAAGGATAATTTTGCAGCTACTCGCTATTTTTGGCATGTACGCTTACGGCTCCGTTTTTGTTTATTTTATAGTTCAATTGAAGGGGTTCACAAATGGCTTTTAACGCAAGATCAAGATTTTCATGAGTAAAGCTGCCGGTGAATCTTTTTTTGGAATTAATATCTTCCAAAGTCACTTTAATTGGGTATTGTCTTTCAACTTCTTTAAGTACAAGCGACAATGGCGCATTTTCGAAATTGCTTTCTTTGTCAAGCCACACAGGCGAAGGGTTTTCGGTAGCTTCCTTTATTACTAATTTTCCATTTTCAATCTGAATTTTGCTTCCGGCCGGAACTTTTAAAAGGGTATCGTTAAAAGCCACACTCACCAAACCTTCGTAACAGGCAACCGTAAAAAGGCCATCCCTAGCAAAAACATTGAACTGCGTTCCCAGAACACTTACAATGCCTTCAACGGTTTTTACGCTAAATTTATTTCCTTTGGTAACCTTGAAATAGGCTTCCCCATCCAAAGAGAGCTCGCGAGAATCGGACCAGTTTTTTTTGTTGTAAGTGATTTTTGAACCTGCATTTAACACAACTTCAGAATTATCTGGCAATGAAAAAGTTTCGGTCTGGGCGATTTTAGTTTTCACCGAAGTGTCTAACATAGATATATAATAATATCCACTGAGCAAAACAGCAAAGACCGCAGCAACTTTCCAAACAACTGAAAATATGCTTGGCTTATGAAGTTGCTGTACAGGTTTTAGTTGGTTTGAAATGGCTTCAAAGTTTGCTTCGCTTTCCATTTCAGGAACTTCAAAATTAGAACTGGCAGCGGCAATCTGAACATAAGAAGCATATTCTGGGTCGGCTTTTAACTGTTCCAGTTCTTCAGGAGTGGCTTCGTTGTTGAGCCATTTGTGCAATAAGTAGTCTTTCTCCATTTTTTTTGTATTCATAAGTGAAACAGCTGAAGCGCTGCTTACCCTACCTTAAAATTTTAAATATTTCCAATTTCTTTCCGAAGCTTGGCTAAAGCTTGGCTCATGCGCTTTTCAACTGCTTTCACTGAAATGTTCAACATTTCCGCGATTTCAGCATATTTTCTTCCTTCTATTCTATTTAGAAGAAAAGCCGTGCGTTGAGCTTTGGTAAGGTTTTCAAGCGAATTTTTAAGTTTGTTGTGAAACTCTGTTTCTTCCATCAAAAACTCAGGAGACTGGAAATTGGTGTGTTCAGTTTGAATTTTGGCGTGTTTCAATATCACTTTTTTATGCGCCACTTCATTTAAAAATGCATTATTGCATACGGTATATAAAAATGATTTTGCTTTTTCTCTCGTTACCTTTCCGCAGTTTTGCCACAATTTTATAAAAGCCTCCTGAACTAAATCATCAGCTTGGGCTCCATCACCGCATTTAAAATAGATAAAACGCCAGACAGGCTTTCCATAATTTTCATAAAGACGGTTGAATGTATTTTCATTACAAACATTTTCAGGCTCTTTCATAAAGGTAGGTGATGGGGTTCAAATATATTTAAAAGTTTTTCAAGTTAGGGAGTAGGGTAAATTTTAATTTATTTGTTATTAATAGAAACCCCCTCAATATATATAGTGTGAAAAAATTATACTTCCTTCCTTTTATCTTTCTAGTTTTTATTGGTACTGTATTTTTTTCATGCCAAAAAGAAGAAAAAGAATATATAGATAAAACTCCGGTTGATACCATAACTGCTGGTTCTCCTTTAACTGGTTTGTTATTGCGCACTTCGCAAAATCCGGGTAGTTATGATGACATAATCGATGGCAATGGTTGTGCTTCTGTACTGTTGCCAATTACTGTGGTTGCAAATGGACAACAGCTAACTATAAATACTTCCGAAGATATTCTTTTGATACAACAAATTTTCAATCAGTTTCCCAACGACACCGACACTTTAGAGATAGCTTTTCCAATTAGCTTAGTGCTGTTTGATTTTACACAAATAGTAGTAAACAATCAAGGCGAACTAGATGCTTTTGCCGCCGCTTGTGGTACAAATGATATTGAAATTGGATGTTTGGATCTTGTGTATCCTATTTCTTTTTTCACCTATAATTCAGATCAACAACAAACGGGTTCTGTTGTTGTTAATAGTGATTTGGAACTTTTCAGCTTTCTGCAAGGCTTGGGGCCTAATGATTTTATTAGTCTGGATTTCCCAATTTCGGTAAAACTTGCTGATGGTTCCATTATGGAAGTGAACAGCAACCAAGAATTGCAAACCTTGATTGCAGACTGTGTGGCAAATACCAATACCGACCCGATTGATATTTCACAATTTGAAGAGGATTTAACAACTGGTAATTGGTACGTGGAATACTTTTTTGACGACTATGACGAAACCGATAATTATGCCGGCTATCAGTTTAATTTCGCATTGGACGGAAGTGCGCAAGCAATAAAATCGGGAATTACCACAACTGGAACCTGGGCGCTCCTAAACGATTTTAAATTTGATCTTTTCTTCGGAACAAATTCGCCCTTGGATGAACTTGATGAAGACTGGGAAATACTTGAAGCAACTGCAGAAATTATAAAGCTAAAACATATTAGCGGAAGTGATGGAAGCACTGATTATCTCACCTTTGGACGCAATCCAAATACCGGCGGAAACAATACCGAATTAAATCTTTTCATAGAAAACTTGAGTACGGGAAGTTGGTTTGTGAACTTGCTGGAGGAAAATGGAACAGACCACACTGCAAATTTCAATGATTATGAATTTACATTTTTAAGAAATGGTTCTGCAACTGCTGTAAGTAACAAAAATACAATTAATGGTTTTTGGACTGCTGAAATTGATAGTGGCAATTTGGATTTCATTCTAAATTTTGAAACGGATACCAATAATAATTTTGCCGAATTGAATGATGATTGGGATGTTTTGGAATCATCACAGAGCATTATTCGCCTTTCCGATGTTAATGGTGGCGGAGGTGGAACAGACCGTCTCACTTTCGGACGGGAGCAAAACGGTGGTGGTGGAGGTGGTCCAGATCCACAGGAACTTCGTGATATTCTTCAATCGGGCACTTGGTATATTGAAAAGTATTTAGACGATGGCGATGATGAGAGTTCAGATTATACCGGATATGACTTTACCTTCTTTGCCAATCAAACTATTTTGGCCACAAATGGATCGCAAAATGTGGATGGAATATGGATTGTAACATTAACTGGTCAAGAATTAAATTTTGAATTTGATATGGACAGTCCTATAAATGGAGCGGATGATGATGAGTACAAAGCATTGCAATATTCACCAACTTCGGTAACCTTCGTCACAAAAAATAGTGACGGTAATATTGAAGACACTTTAATCTTTAAAAAGAACTGATAAAATTTTAACCCTAATAATCTAACAATAAACCAATTTGTAAAAACTATGAAAACTATGAAAATGAAAATAGCAAGTATGTTCGCAATCATTATGTACGTCTTAACGGTTGCGGCTTGTAGTAAAGACGACAACAACAATGATTCACCACAGGATACAACTGTGCAACAGACCGTAACCACTGCACAGACCGGCTCTTGGAAAGTTACTTATTTCTATGATTCGGATCACGAAGAAACGAACCATTTTACTGGCTATACTTTTTCATTTAATGAAAATGGATCTTTGGTAGCGGTAAATGGAAGTACTACAATTACAGGAACTTGGTCCGTAACTGATAGCAGTTCTAGTGACGACGATGGCGGTTCGAGTAGTCCAGATTTCAATATTTTCTTTGCTTCGCCACCAGATTTTGAAGACCTTTCTGATGATTGGGATATTATTACGGTGAGCAGTTCAAAAATTGAACTGACTGATGTAAGTGGTGGAAATGGAGGCACGGATTTTTTAACATTTGAAAAAAGCTAAAAATTAATTTTCATTAACTCATTAAGACCATCCTCCCTAAGGATGGTTTTTTATTTCATTTAAATAAAATTTATTTTTTTAAAAAAATACAAATGAAGGTAGGGTTTTCCTGGGGTTGTCTGTCTTATTTATATAAAACATAAAAAGAAACTATCATGAATAAATTAACCAAATTCACATTTTTAGCTTGCTTATTAATTTTTTTGGCAAGCTCTTGTACAAAAGAAGATTCACAACCTTTTGATGATTCAAACCCAGATATAGTAGCAGTAAATTCTGAATTGGGAGATTTATTGCTTCGCACTTCAGATAGCAATAGTTCAACTTCAATAGATTGTATAGACCTTGTTTATCCACTTACCTTTTTTATCTACAATTCAGATCAGCAGCAAACCGGAAGCCAGACTGTTGGGAACGATGGAGAACTTCTTGTTTTATTAATTTCCCTAGAAAACGGAACTTATATTGCCTTGCAGTTTCCAGTTTCTGTGATATTACAGGATGGTTCTACCGTACAAGTTAATAGCAATGCAGAATTGATAACACTTATTTCCGGTTGCACTTCCAATGGAGGGGGCTTTCCATCAGATTTTGAAACCCTATTGACCACGGGCTCTTGGTTTGTCACTTATTATTTTAATGACACAGATGAAACAAGCGATTTTGCAGGCTATGAATTTACATTCGCAACGGGCAATACCGCTCAAGCAGTAAGTGCTTCCAATACAGTTAATGGCACTTGGAGCCTGACAAATAGCAATACCCCAGATCTGAATCTTTTCTTTGGAACCAATGCTCCTTTTGATGAGCTTGATGAAGATTGGGACATTGTAGAAGCAACCCAAGATATCATTAAATTAAAACACATTAGCGGTGGCGATGGCAGTGTGGACTTTTTAACATACGAACGCACACCGAACGGCGGTGGTGGAGGTGGTGGAAACACTTCTGGATTTACTGATAATTTGACAAATAATGTGTGGTATGTAAACCTATTGGAAGATGATGGTAATAATGAAACCTGTAATTATGTTGCCTATGAATTTAAATTCAACACAAATCAAACGGTTTCTGCCACCAGTACAAACAACACGGTTAACGGTACTTGGACAGTTACCAATAGCAGCAGTGGAATTGATCTTGTTTTGAATTTTGAAATAACCGGAAGCAATGATCCTTTTGATGATTTAAATGACGATTGGGATGTTACTACTTTTGACGCACAGATAATAAAATTAATTGATGTTAGCGGAGGTAATGGCGGAACAGATTATCTAAATTTTGCAAGAAACCCTTACACAGATTGTAATGGAGGAGGTAACAATACAGAACTGACAAATATTCTATTGAATGGACAATGGTATGTGCAAAGCTACATTGACGATGGTAATAATGAAACTAATGATTATAACGGCTACAAACTTACTTTTAAAACTGATGGAAGCGTAATTGCAGAAAACAGCAACAATACAATAATTGGAACATGGAATGTGGTAAATAGTAGTAATGGTCTGGACGTAGTATTGGATTTTGGATCCGCTATCCCCTTTGATGAATTTAATGATGATTGGGACGTAGACACATATACAAGCACAAAGATTGAACTCTTTGATATTAGCGGAGGTAACGGAGGTACTGATTACTTAACATTCCAAAAACTGTAGACACCTTTTTTGATCCCCATGATAAAGCCACGGTTTTCCGTGGCTTTATTGTTTTACAGACCTTCTATCAAAAGGTATTTTTAAATTTTTGTTGAATTAATCCAGATGATAAATTTCCATGATCCCGGTCAGAACTTTATCAAAGTCGATTTTTAAGTCAACCAATTTTCCGGTTTCCATATCCATTACCCACCCGTGGACTGTTAGGTTTCGGCTTCGATAAGCAATTTGTACATCTGCGGTTTTAATAACGTTTACACATTGTTCCTGTACATTCAATTCTACGAGTCGGCGATATTTTTCTTCCTCCGTTTTTAATTGGTTGAGTTCTTGATTGTGCAATCTATAAACATCGCGAATGTTCCGCAACCATGGGTTCAATATTCCCAAATCCTGACTTTGCATTGCGGCTTTTACACCACCACAGCCATAGTGGCCACAAACAATTATGTGGTTCACCTTTAAATGGCTCACGGCATAGTTGATTACGCTCATAGCGCTGAGGTCCAAATTGGAAACCATATTGGCGATATTGCGAAGAATGAAGGCTTCTCCCGGTTTGGCGCCCATAATTTCCTCTGCAGTAACGCGGCTGTCGCTGCAGCCTATATAAAGTACTTCTGGGCTTTGGCCTTCGGAAAGATTTTTGAAAAAATTAGGATCCATGCCTAATTTTTCATTTACCCACGCTTCATTGTTTTTGAAAATTTGATCGATATTCATAATTTTTCTGAAGTTTTTTTTCAGGATTTAAAGATAGGGAAAGTTGGAAAAAAACTCACAAAAGTTTTTAAAAGGGCTAACATTAGCATCAATCATCCTTGAATTTCAATTTTTTATTTAAATTCTCCTTCATTCACATCTTTAATAAATTTTATCAATCCCGAAAAATAATTTTCTGGGTCGTCGTATTGTGAAACGTGACCGGCATTTACAGTCAAACTTCTTCCATGTTGCACTTGTGTGCTCATCCATTCCATATATTTTGGGTCCATAGTATCATGCTTTCCGCCAATCATTAAAGTTGGAACGGTCAATTCCTTTAGTCTATCGGAAACATCCCAGCCTTTTAACGTTGCGTTTCCGGTTACACCAAATTCGCTGTACCCTTGTATATAGATATAAATATTTGAGTTGAGGTGTGCAAAGGCACGATTTATAAATTCGGGCCATTCATCCAACGGTTTACGAAGTATGTGTTCCGTATAATAATTGTTCATCACCAGCTCGGCATATCGGGGGTTTGAGAAATCTTCCTTCGCCTCCAATTCCTTGATTTCCTTATAAATTTCTGGAGGAAGTTGGGCTCCCAAGACTTCAGCATATTTTTCATATTCAGGAATGCTCGCCATCATATTTGAAATAATCAAACCTTTTAAATTGTCCTGATATTTCAGCGCATATTCCATTGCGAGAATCCCGCCCCACGATTGGCCGAGCAGGTAAAAATTGTCTTTGTCTAGATTTAAAACTTTGCGAACTTGCTCCACTTCTTCCACAAAATGTTCGGTTGTCCAAAGGGTGGAATCGTTTGGTTTATCGCTATAATAGCTATCAAGCTGGTCGAAATAGATGTATTCTATTTCCTCATTTGGGAGATAACCGTCAAAATTTTCAAAGAATTCGTGCGTACCACCTGGACCGCCGTGAAGTAGTAAAACCTTCATTTTCGGATTATTGCCCACGCGTTTTGTCCAAACATTAAAAGTGCCTTTCGGTGTTGTTATTGGAATCATTTTGATGCCACCCGTTATTTGGCCATCGGTATTTGAATAATCGAAATAACTGGATTTACAATCAGTTTCAGCCTTTGCTGTTTCTTGTTTTTCGGCACATCCTAATAGTAGTGCTACGGAAATGATTAGAAAGTAAATTGATTTTTTCATAATGGTTGGTTTTATGTTAGTTGGTTTCATTGGCTTTTAAAACCCGAAGCAGATTTCCGCTAAGGATTTTATCAATATCTTTTTTGCAATATCTTTTTTCAAATAAGCGTTGCAAAATACCAATTCCCACAAGGATGATTTCGCCAATGGCATATTTCAGATATCTTGAGGTTTTACCTTCATTCAGCAGGTTTTGGCGGAGGTTGCGGAAGAGTTTTATCATTGGTTATTGGTTCGTTTTATGAAGGCTAACTTATTTATAGACAAGGCGTCTCTGTATACAGTCGTTATCGCACTACCCTTATTTTTTACCTCAACACTTATAATATCCAATTCATTTTCTATTTATTACCGTCAGTAAAATCTAATTCCATAAACAATAAATATTGTCTGAATTCTTCTGGAATTTCAACCTCTGGATAAACTGCAATATCCTTAAATCCAAAGGATCGATAAAGTGAATGGGCTGCTTCCATAAACTTTGGGCTGTCAAGTAGAACTTTTTTGTAGCCAGCTTTTTTAGATTCCACTAAAAGCCCTTCAAGTATAGCTCGTCCAGCACCAATTCGTCTAAAAGTTGGGTCAACAAACATTCGTTTTATTTCACCGATTTCAGAATTGATGCGCTTTAGGCTTCCAAGTCCACAAATTTTATCTTGATAAACAGCTATGATTAGTTGGCCGTAAGGTGGCTGAAACTTACTTATTTGTTGAATGTCCTGTTCAACCGCTTCTGTTGGATTATGAGGATGGACACCATAGAGTTCTTGCATTTTATTATTACCCCAAGTCAAATAGTCAAACCATAATTTTTTAATACTCTCAAGGTCGTCAGGAATTTGAGCATATCTCACTTCTACATTTAAATTTTTTGCCATAATTACTTTTATTCGAGCTTTTTACTCTTCAGCTATTAGTTTTCCATAGCCTCGGCAACTTTTTTAGTATCCAAAAACTGCTGAAAGGCAATTATTTTTCCGTCATTAAGGGTCCAAAGATGTGCAACCTGTGCATTATAGGTTTTTCCAGTTTTCTTTACTTTGGCATCATAGCGAAGGGTTGCTAGCACTTGGTTATTGTCCATCCCATGAAGTTGAATGTCCGTGAGTTTAAAATATTCATTGTCTGCGCCCAACCTTGCCAATACACCATTTAAAACTGCATCTGGTCCTATGTAAGGATTGCCATCGGCCAAAGAATTGCTTTCCGCTTCGTTCCAGACTATTTTGGTGTCCATAGCGCCAAGAACTGCTGGAATATCGCCAACGGCAAAAGCTTTGTACAATCCGTCAACAACATTCACGTTGTTTGGATCACTAACCAATCCTAACTGTTGCATAAGCACACTATTGTCCATAAAATCCTGCTCTTGGGCAATCCTTCCGTTTTTCATTTTTACAAGGGTTACACCTTCAACATTTACCGAATTTCCAGTTGCTGGAATGCCGAAGAAATCACCCGTATGCTTACCTTCAAAACGCCAGTGTTTCACAATTTTGTTGCCTTGTCCGAAGACATCAATAACTGTAAATTTGATATCTGAAAATCCCGTTAGGAAATTTTGGTAATAGGCTTTAAAATCTCCAATGCCAACTATATTTCCTGTGGTGTTGATTTGCGTGATGCTTGGATCGAAATTTTTATCGTTGATGAGATCAATTTGACCTTTGTTCACAATGTCGTCCCACACTTGGGTGTACATTTTAATGTCTTTGTCAATGCTGCTTTTTTGAGCGAATATTATTGAAATGCTTAATAAAGCGATAGCTAAAATTAGTGTGTGTTTTGTTTTCATGTTTTTAAATTCTAAATGGTTGGGATTATTTTATCCAATACTATTTTGTTTGATCCTGAATAGGTAATGGCTCACTGGCACTCCACATGCCATAGATTGAAATCCATTTTCCAGAAGCATCACATTTTAATATTTCTGTAAATTTTCCTTTATCCGTAATAATGGAACCATCTTCGGCTTTAAACTGTAATTCAAACGTGCCAATTTCATAACCCAAATCGCCGTTACGACTTGCATCAATGGTTTTAACCTTGGCATCCACCAAGCCAGCATCAATAGCACCTTGCCAATAATTTTTGATGTCTTCCCTGCCTGTCACGATCGGTTCGTTTGGAGGTAGGAGCGATGCAGTTTCACTGTATAGATTTGCTGCTGCTATTGCATCTTTCGCCACTAATGCTTTGCAGAAGTCTCTGTTCATCTGTCCAAGTTCTTCAACCGTAGCGGATTCTTTGGGTGCTGCAACAGTGGTTTCCTTTTCATTACAGCTCACTATCGAAATGGCCGAAATAAGTGTCAGAATCCCCAGTTTTAAAAATTTTGAAGTTTTCATTTCTATTTTCATTTAGTGGTTATTAATTTTATTTATAGGCAATCGCAGCACTTGCGGGCCCAACCAACGGCATTAGCGTGGTGGAAGTAAAACCAGCTTTTTTTGTCCATCTGTTGAAATCTTCAAAAGTGAAATCGAAACCTTTATCGGTTTCAATCAACATATTTAATGACATTAACAATCCAAAGGCATTTTTATTTCGGGCGTCATCAATTATGTTTTCTATTACTACCAGGGCACCACCTTCTGGCAAGGTTTCGTAAGCTTTTTCAATAAGTGTGAGTTTGTTTTGTTCTCCCCAATCGTGCAAAATATTACCCATTGTAATGATATCTGCTTTTGGGAAGTCATCTTTAAAAAAATCGCCAGATGCAAGTGTAATGCTATCACTCAAATTCATAGCATTTATAAAATCTTTGGCAATAGGGGCTACCTGTGGCAAATCAAAAGACGTACATTGAATATGAGGATTGTTCATAACAATATGTGCTGAAAAATGACCGCCACACCCACCAATATCACAAAGGGTTTTATAGTTTGAAAAATCGAATTTTTTTGAAAAGGTCATAAAATTTCCAGTTTGAACTCCTGCCATAGCATGAATAAATTCACGAAGCTTTGCAGGATCGGCATAGATGACCTCAAATGGGGATTGGCCATTATTTTTGGTTTCGTTTTGTGGCAAGCCAGTTTTTAAGCCTTCTTCCAAATCGTTCCAAAAAGGATACAAACGATTATTGGCCATTTCCAAAATACCGCCGATATAGGATTGTTTATTTTTGTCGAGAAACAGATTTGTCTCTTCGGTATTGCTGTAAACTGCAGTTTCTTTGAGTCCAGTTCGTTTTAAAAATCCTAATGCTACCAATGCGTCCAGAAAGTCATAAAGGCTTCTGTTGTGCAGATTCAATTTGGTTTTAATGTCTTGTCCGGATTTTTCTCCTTTTGCCAAAAGTGTAAATAAATTCATATTTACAGCTGTAAGCAACGTTTTTGATGCCCAAAACCCGGTTCCTATTTGAAGTATTGAGGCTGGTGTTGGTTGGGTTTCTGTTTGCATAATTTATATTTTAGTTTATTACTTAGAAATTTTAATCTTTAAAGCCATGTTTCAATTGTCTGTGATATTCTTCAGCATCAAAAGTGCCTTTCGATTCTTTAATCAAACCGTTTTCATCCAACTGCCAAAGTTCAAACCCGCTTATGTTTACTTTTTTGCCAGTTCCGTTAGCACCTGTGTTGGTACCAGTTAACGTCCAATGGAATTCAATACCTTTTGGAGTTTTTACCAAACTGTCAAAAGCTACAATCATATCATCGGGAAAGGCATCCATAAAGGATTTGGCAGATTGGGTAATGGCTGCCCTGCCAGTAGCGGGAGTGCCGTTATTAATATTCAATGAACCATCTTCGGCATAAAACAAAGCCACTAATTTTGGATTTTGGCTACACCACGCTTGGGAGTAGTCTTTAGCGATTGCATTGATATCAAACATATTGTCGTTATTTATTTCTGAAGAAATTATTCCTGTAATTGCAGATTCGGCACTTCCGTGTGGATCTGCATTTTGTGATTGTACAGCAAGTATGCTTATAAAGAAAAGGAAGGGTAGAAGTAATGCTATTTTTGATTTCATGATATCGGATTTTTATAAGTATCTATGGTCTTTTCTCTTTTCTCTCTGTTCTTTCATCTCAATAAAGAATATTTTCCAAAATCCTTCCTAAGTTGCTTTCAGCCATTGGTATTTTTCTATCTGAAGCAAATACTTTCTGAATTTCATTTTTAAGTTCACAAATTTCCAGTTCAGAATAATGGTGCATTTCCAAGACATCTTGAATTTTTTCAAGACTTTCATCTTCGTCATCGTTTTGAAATTCTTTGTACATTTTATCGAAAACTTTGTTGGATGTCTTTGCCTTTATTAGTGCAATCTCTTCTTCGGCTTCAACTTTATCAGCCTTTGCGCAGAGGATTAAAATATATGTTTTCAGTTCTGCCTTAGTCCATTGTGAGCTATCGGGTTTCATGATTTTGTTTTTTTGGTATTACAGTGATTTAAAACTTTAGAAAAAAAGTGTATGGTGCATTTTGCACCATACACTTCCAAATCTTTTTTTATTTGCGTTCAACAGCCTTTATTTCGCCACTTATGCCGCTTAGGTCTGGGCGGAATGTCCATATTTCAGATTCGGCACCATCGGTAACGGCTTCCCAATCCTTTAAAAAAGTGGCAAAGCTTCCTTTGCCGTGTACTTGCTCATATTTATTCAAAAAATCATTATCCTCGCCCAACCAGGACGATTTATCATAAAAGGAAATATAGGACAAATCTCTTCCTTCCTTGGTGCTGGGGAATTGATTGGTGTAGATTCCAAAGGTTTCCTCTGGAAATTTTTCCATCATTACCTTTTTTATTTTCCCCACCAAGGCCATTGCCTCTTTAGATTTGAATCTTTTTACGTCATAAATGTCCACCAACAAATTTTTAATAGTAAAATCTTTTGGAAAATGGCTCATTTCTGCTTCATACTTCCAATAGGTTTGGTCCCCTTCGGGGAGCATATATGGAAGTACATTTGTATTCCAATCTTCATCGTGGCCTTGCAGTGCGGGGCGGCTGTCCATAGCGCTCCAAGGCAAAGGCCCCATAATCCACATATAGCTTCCTGTATGTGGGCCGTTGCCTATAGTGTATACACGCGCGCCATACATGCCATCGCCGTGGTATTTTTTGTTGTGTGCGGCCATACCGGTTTCAAATTGTTTCAACTGGGCTGGGTTTGCGGTAATCAATCCATTTTCGAATACCATGTATTCGGTACTGTTTTGTGATACTGCCAATAGCGGCAATAAAAGCATCAAAAAAATTAATTTTCTCATGATTTTTAATTTGTGTCCGCCAAGGCAGACAGGTTAGTTTAAATTTCACTTTATTTATTGGGAAGTTTTTTTGCAAAGTTGACAGATGACTAATCCAATAATTTTGCATTGTAATAGGCGGTTTCGGAAATTATTTTTCCTTCTTTATTGAAATCCTGTATTTGGTGAATTGGTAGAACAATTGCTTTTTTGTCCGCTTTGCGCACAAGATTAATATTCCACCAAGACTGCACTACACGGGCATCGCCCAGTTCATAATGCAAGTAATCTGGATAGCCTACCATGTCTATACCTGTAATATCATATTTCTCAAAAATCTTTTTGTCCATTTCTTTTTGTTCGGCCAAGGAAATGCCTTCGAAGGTTGGGGAACTTGAATCTAGAAATTGTGCATTTTCGTCATAAAAACTATAAGCCTTGTCCAAATCCTTATGTTCAAAAGCATACATTACTTTCCTAACTGTGTTTATGTTTTCGTGGTGGTTATAGATTGTGCCATTGGTTCGGTCTGAATAACTTTGACCTATTTCTGATGGAATATCAGCATTGTTATAAGTAATAATAGTCTGTATTTTATTGTTTTTGTTTACTATAAACAGACGATGTATAGGCATATTTACTTTTACACCTGTTTTTTTATGTACCCCTTTTAGGTCTTCCCAGGTCTGTACCCAAATCACGTCTTTTTGATTGTCGTCCTTATATTCCAAAGCATCTGGATAAGCTCCGGGAGAGCGGGCTATGGAAAAATAATCGAGGGTGTCAAACCAGTTTTTGGCAGTCTTGGAAAAGGCAGCCTTGTCCTGCCCTTTATCATTGGGATTGGTACTTGTGCCATTATAGGCTCTAAAATCATCGGCTAAATAGCTGGCAACTTTTTCTGAATCTCCAGCAACAAATGCCTTGGTCATATCTTCCACAGTGTTAATCGCTGGATGTTCAATGTAAATAGTTCCATTCTTTTTTTGTGCGAAGGTGGTGATGGTAAAAAACAGCCCTATCGCCAGAATTAAATTTTTCATTGTAATGGTGTCAGTGATTAGAGTGCTGACGCCGCACTTTTTTTGCCTACTCTGTTCAGTTTTCGGCTACGCTGATTTTGTTGTTTGATTTGGCGCAGGTTTAATTCTATTTATGGGGTATTACTTAATGTTTTTTGTACGGGTCTAAATTGCATTTCCAAGTCGGTGGTAGCTAGGTTGTTTTGATAGATGAAAGCCCCTGAATTTTTTGGGGCTTGATCATTCAGCATTAAGCTCAGATCCGAAACTGGATAGGATTCGCTGCTCAACAAATAATTTTTGCCGTGCAGGCCTTTTGTTGTTGCCGCTTTAAATATTGCGGTTGCTACATCCTTTACGTCTACAATTGCAAATTGCGCATTGGTGTCATACAGCATTTGTACAAATGGGTTGGGAGCAATTTTATTCTTAAAAAGAAATTGCAGGCCCGTGGAAGTGGAGTCTTCCCTATTTGATAAGGATTTTCCCAAGACACCAACAGGCGAAACCGAAGTGATTTCATAGGAAGAGTTTGGGTGGGTTGAAATAAACCGTTCCACAGCTTGGTTGGCTATAAATTTTGCTTGTGCATACGGATGGCTTTCTTCGCTCATAAAAGGCGTGTCCTTTTCGCTATAAACATCTTTTGGGGTTTTTCCTCCGCCAGGCAATGGGAAGTTAGTGTTCCAAGCAGCAACCGAAGCAATAATGACCACTTTTTCAATGGAGGGAGCCTCACTGATAGCTTCCAGAAAATTTTCGGTCCCTTTGATGGTGGGGTCAAACAATTCGGTTTTGGCATCTTTAAAATCAAGTTGAAAAGGCGTTCCTCCGTGAATTACTATTTCACAATCGCTTATAAAGTCTTTCAGGACATCCAAATTTTCAACCATCAGGGGGCTGATATTAAGATTGTCTGAATTTTCCAGATTGAATAGGTGCTGATACTTTTCGCTCTTTTTTATATCGGTTACAGATACTTTTACGCTGTAGCCTTCCTTTAAGAATTTCTTGGTCACATGGCTGCCAATAAAGCCTGAACCCCCTATGATGCCTACTGTTTTCATGATTTTATGGATTAATATAGACCTAACAGGTTAATTGCCTCCTCACTTGCAATGCCTGTTAGGCCTGGGAAATTAATTGTTATCGGAAGATTTTCCGTCTTCCATTGAGGCGTCTACGGCATCTACCGAAGCACTATTTTCTGTCTCCAGTGCCTGCATGTCTTGAATGATTTTTGAGAGATCCCAATAGCCATCTTCCCTAACAATTTTACCATCTATAAATTGAGCGGTAATATGTGCCGGGATTACATATTCTTCATTGTTTGCTTTTAAGGTAGCTCTCCAGTGTCCCCAGAAGTTGACCCAAGTTTGGCCTTTATCGGTTACCACCATTTCGTATTCTACACTCTCTGGATCGTATTTCCAAGAACTAAAAAGCGTCGCATCCTCTTTGTTTTGCGCTACCACTTCTGATACAGTTTGTGCATTTTCCATGGTTACATTATTTAATATTTTTGCGGTATCGGCATAATTGCTGGCCATGGCTTCCCAATCCTGTTTTTCATAAGCATCGATTACTTTTTTATACGTATCGATTTCTGGGGATTGTTGGGTGTAGCGTTTTTCCTGTTTTTGGCAGGCGGTAAGTGAAAGGACTATTGCAAGCCCTAATAGAAGTACTCTTTTCATAATTCTGAATTATTTAAATGGTTTAGTTGTTCAAATAAAGAATCTGAGGAGCACAGCTAAATAACTGAGAATCAAAGAAAATAGAAAGTGGTTTGGGACGAACAGCCTTTATTTGTGTCCGAAGGAAAAGATTTGTTTACCAAAGGGTAATTAAATGGTTTGCAATCGTTTAAGAAGTTCCGTGCGCATTAATTTGCTCATGGGGATTGCTTTTTTTGAAATAACCACATGTGTGCCTGCTACTTCGTCTATTTGGGATAGATTGATGATATAAGATCTGTGTATCCTCAGAAAATGCTTCTGCGGAAGTTTTTCGTCTATATCCTTTAGCGTCATTACCAAAAGATATTCCCGGCCTTGCGAAAATATCCTGCAATAATTGCGGTCGGCCTCAATATAATAGATATCCTTAATATCAATTTTTAGCATTTTTTCATTATGACGGACAAAGATGCGGTCGTTTAAGATAAAGGGGGCAGTTTCAGCATTTTCAAAATAATTTTCTTTTCCATTATGGTTCTCATCTTTTTCTGAAATGTTTTCTATGGCTATTCGCTCCACGGTAAGCTCAATGGCACGTTGGAGGTCCAGCTTCTTAAATGGTTTTGAAATAAAGGCGTAGGGGTGGGTTTCCTTGGCCCGGTTAAAATGTTCCTCATCTGCATTGGCAGTTAAATAGATGATAGGAATATTATATTTTTGCTGGATTAACTCGGCTGTTTCAATGCCATCAAGTTTGCCTTTTAGCCGAATATCCAAAAGAACAATATCCGGCATTTCAATGTTTATGTGTGGCAAGGCTTCCTCGCCCCGTGGCAAAATACCGGTTATTTCATACCCCAGCTCGGTTAATTGCAATGAAATATTTGCGGCAATTACCATTTCATCTTCTACAATCAATATTTTGATGGCTTTCCCCATTAAGCGGTTTTGAAATTTTTAAAGTTGAAAAGGACTGCGGTGCCATTTTTATATTCTTCTGAAATAGTACCGTTCAGCTGTTTTGTGAGCAGGCTTATCAATTGCGTTCCAAAACCCGTGCCTTTGGGTTTTGCACCTTCGGTTTTTCCGATGCCATTATCACTCACTTTAAGCTGCAGATCGTCATTTTCTTTTATAAGGCTGATGTTTATTTTCCCTTTAACTCCCTCCGGGAAAGCATATTTTAAAGCGTTCGTAAGCAGTTCATTTACAATAAGCCCTATTGGTACAGCGGTATCCACATCAAGATCCAGTTCTTCCATGGCGCATTCTATTTTCACTTTGTCCTCGGCATTGAAAGTATCCAGCACCCCTTCACTTAAATTGATAAAGTAATCCTTCATTTCAATGGCGCCCAAGTTGGTGCCTTGATACAGTTTTTGATGAATAATGCCCATACTCTGAACCCTGTTTTGGCTAGCGAGCATGGCTTCTTTGCTTGCGCCGTCCTCCAATTGAGCCGATTGCAGGGCGATGAGGCTTTTCACCATTTCCAGATTGTTCTTTACACGGTGATGTATTTCTTTTAGCAGAAGCTCGTTCTGTTGATTTTTTGCATCCAGTTCAATATTTAATGCGGATAGGGCTTTTCGTTTTTTGCGGATATTTTTCAGGGTAAAATACATTCCGAAAATAATGATGCCCAACAATGCCGCAAGCGATATATAGAGGAGCTGGGTTTTACGTTGCTGTTCAATTTTTTGGTTTTGCGAAACAATGGTCGCCTCTTTTTTGCCCGTTTCATATTGGGTGAGCAACTCACTCATATTTCTGTCGCTTTGGGCAGCAGCTATGCTATCGCCCATAATCCTTGCTTTCTTTTGATATTCCAGCGCAAGTTGATAATTGCCCAGCTTTTCATAAATGGTGCTTACGTGCATATAGTTTTCGGGAAGGTTGGGCAGATCGCCATCTGCTTCCTGAAGTTTTATTGTTTCCAACTGGTAGGGGAGGGCTTCTTCGTAATTTCCCAATAATAGGTATATCTCCCCCAGATTGGCAGTAACGGTATTTATGGCATTTTTATAATTGGATTGTTCTGCCAGCGCTTGTGCATTTTTGTATTCTTTCAACGCCTCGGTATATCGCCCTAATCTTTTTAAAGCATTGCCCCGATTGTTGGAAAAATCTGAAAGCGACATCGGGTTAAAACCCAAAGCTTTTGCCGAAGTTAGGGCTTCATCAAAATATGTATATGCGTCTTCATAGGCACCCATTGCAATATTTGCTGCCCCTGCAGCGGTAAGGGCGTAAACATGTTCTTCTACAAGATTGTTTTCTTTTGAAATGGCAATCGCTTTTTTCGCATACTCCAGTGCATCCTCTTTTCTTCCTTGCCGCAACACGTCTTCTGAAAGTCTTTCGTTGGCGCCTGCAATCCCTTTTGGGTCGTTTATTTCCTCCATGTATTTCAAGGCGGCGAGGTCGGCTTCCAAAGCTTCTTTAAGCTCCCCGCGCTTTTTGTGAACCCAAGCAATTTTAAAGTAAGTGGTTGCCAGTCCTTTTTTGTCGTCTATAGCTTTATACCCTTTTTCTGCTTTCGCAAAATAGAGCGAAGCAGAATCCAGTTGCAACATATTTGCGTGGATTCTTCCCTTCATTTCATAAAAATTGGGCTGCCATTTTTTAGCTTTGGTCTTATCTGCCAATTGCACTCCTTCACGTGCATAAATGATGGCTTTATCCAAATCCCTTAAGGAATAAAAGTCAGTGATTTCGCTGAGAACTTCCAGTTTCTGTGAGTCATTTATGGGTTGGGAAAGCAATTGCGAAAGGCTATCTATCCGTTTATCCTGCGCCTGGAGTACACAGATAGGAAATAGGAGTAAAAAAAGTATTTTTTTCAGGGCAACCTTTTGTTTAAAGATTGCAAAAAGAATGGCTTCTTGTGTTTGGGAAGAAGCTTGGGGAAGACTACTCCGCGAAACCCAAGCTAATACTGCCTGGAGTAATAGTGGTTTCATTGTATTTGGATGATTATTAGTTGTATATAAATATAGGGAGATTTATGTTAACTATTTTATGATTCGTTGTATTACAGATTTATGATGGTCTTTTAACAAATAATCCCCCACGCAGAAAATTAGCCGTATCTTCGCCGCTTATTAAAACCGTCTTCTTAGTTTTAATGGTTTTTAAAAAGGCCGAATTCTAAAAGCGCCGCGATATACTATCTCCAAGCGCAGCGGTCTAAAAAAATACAAAGCGAAAAGTTTCCGGATTCTAAAAATCGAAGAATCCAAAAGCGAAGCGCTCCAATAATCTAAATACAATATGTCATTTAAATCACTTGGGCTGTCCGATGCCCTGCTGAAAGCAATCAGCAAAAAAGGATATGAAACGCCTTCGGCTATTCAACAAAAAGCAATTCCCTTAGTATTAGAAAGAAAAGATGTGCTGGCTTCCGCACAGACGGGTAGTGGTAAAACTGCAGGCTTCGCCCTGCCCATGCTACAAATATTAAACAATGAAGCCCCATTGCGCCAACGTCCCGTTCGTGCCTTGATACTTACCCCAACTCGCGAGCTCGCAGCCCAAGTGCAAGACGAGTTTAGGGAATACAGCGAATTTACAGACCTTCGTTCCACCGTTATTTTTGGTGGGGCGGGTGCTAATCCACAGATTAAAGCATTGCGAAATGGAGTGGATATTTTAGTAGCTACACCGGGACGTTTGCTGGATCTGGTTAGTCAAGGTGCCCTTTCACTTTCAAAAGTGGAAATATTGGTGCTCGATGAAGCAGATAGAATGCTCGATATGGGCTTTCTGCGCGATATCAAAAAGATACTTGCACTGTTGCCTTCAAAAAGACAGAATTTACTTTTCTCTGCGACTTTTTCAAAGGAAATAAAAAAACTGGCAGGCGACTTTTTACATCATCCCGTTTTGGTTGAAGCAACACCTGAAAATACTACTGTTGAGAAAATTGAACAAACGGTTTACCGAGTTGATAAATCGCAAAAGACGGAACTGATCATAAAACTGATTGACGATGGTAACTGGCAACAAGTACTTGTTTTTACACGTACCAAGCACGGTGCCAATCGCTTGAGCGAAAAACTTGAAAAATCGAAAATTACTTCTGCCGCCATTCACGGAAATAAAAGTCAGGGAGCGCGAACCAAAGCGCTTTCCGGTTTTAAAGCTGGAAAGGTGCGTGTTTTGGTAGCAACCGATATTGCCGCGCGTGGTCTCGATATTCCATTATTGCCACATGTTATCAATTTTGAACTTCCAAATATTTCCGAAGATTATGTACACCGTATAGGCCGTACCGGAAGGGCAGGAGCCAGTGGTGAAGCTTTATCCTTGGTAAGCCTCGATGAGGTTGGTTATTTAAGGGATATCGAAAAATTGATAGGGGAGCGTTTGGAAGCAAAAGTACTTCCCGACTTTAAACCTACCGAAACCATGGCCGATGTTAAAGCTGCCGAGGATGAAAAGAAACGTGAAAAAGCTCAGCGCCACAGTCGTGGGCGGAATGCTGGCACCAAGGTAAATACCCATGCCAAAAGCCGAAACGATAGGAGTAGGGGACGCCGATAATTAAAATATACATCAACAACCAAATACCTTCACAATTCTGTGGGGGTATTTTTTTGCGCTTTTTTCATCCAACTTTAACTAAAGGTTAAATCTATTTAATGCTTTTTATTTGCCCTCTTTATCTTTAAAAAACATAGGTATATTCGCTCTCAAATGTCAAAAATACCTCGCTATTCATGAGGGGTTTATTATCAATCATTTAAATAAATATTTAAAAAAAGAAGCATGAAGAAACTCAACTTTTTAATTACCATTTTATTACTGGGTATGTATTTTCCATACCTAAATGCGCAAACCACCATTGGGTTTGAGGATTTTGATGGAAATGAAATCAATTTAACAAATACTGCCAACGTTTCCGATTACGGTGCGGGAGGTGGAACTGGCGGCGATGTTTTTGGCCGGGTAGACGGACAGTTAGGGGGCATAGGAATGCCTTTTGATGTTGCCGACGACACTGCATTCGACGTAAGTGGCGGGGGTGCAGGAACAAGCTTTCCTACTGATCAGCTTGGTATAGCGGGGCAAAATACTACTGCCTTTTTTGCTCTAAACGATATGGATGCAATAGCTGTAAACGATGCTGTCTTTACCTTTTCAGGATGGGGATCGGCTATTTTACATGATATAACTATCGATCTTGCCGCTATGGGCAATTTTGAATCGTCTTCCAGCGATGGCTTCGTAATTGAAGCCTCGATAGATGGCGGCGCCTTTCAGGAAATATTTAGAGCTGCCACCAATGAAGCGGCCACAAAAACCTACCGCCCTTTGGATGGAGGCTTTGTATTTTCTGATGACGATCCCTTGGAATTATTTATAGACGGCAGCACAACTGCTTTTGGCTTTTTGGATAAATCTGATGCCGCTACAGGAAACTTTGATAGTTACACCTCCGAA
>JBBQQN010000031.1:0-30062 GCA_038215845.1 Flavobacteriales bacterium
GAATGGTTGTGAAGGTGCACAAAAGGTGCTTCCTCCAGCGTGGCGATGTTTTCCTTTATTTCTTCGGAAGAGATTTCCTGCGTTTCTGCGGAAGCCTGTAATTCCTGACGAATTTTTTCCGAAGCCTTTTTAAGGTTGATATGCTTCAACCCAATAAGCTGAATGGTTTTCGGGTTTTCCTTAGAAAAATTTTCAAAATAATCAGGCTGAACATCGAGTTCTTCCTTCGTAAAAATCTGCCTTCTTATAAGTTCCAAAAAACAACGGGTAGTTGCCTCCACATCGGCGGTAGCGTTGTGGGCTTCTGAAAATGGCTCATTGAAAAGAAATTCGTGAAGTTCCGTCAAGGTTGGCAACTTGAATTTTCCGCCACGTCCGCCCGGTAATTGACATAATTGCGCAGTGATTTCGGTACAAGTATCCAAAACCTTTATGTTGGGCAAGGGATTTTCAGTTCCCAAACGGTAAAATTCGGCGCCCATAATATTTAAGTCGAAGTCCAAATTTTGGCCGACAATGAATTTTGTTTTGGAAAGCGCAGTTTTGAATTTCTCTATTACCTCCTCTAATGGAAGTCCTTCGGCAGTGGCCAATTCCGTAGAAATTCCATGAATTTTTTCGGCATCATACGGAATGTTGAAACCTTCCGGTTTTACCAAATAATCCTGGTGCTCAATTAAATTCCCCATTCCATCGTGCAACTGCCAAGCAATCTGTATACAGCGCGGCCAGTTGTCGGTATCGCTTACCGGAGCGTTATAACGTTTGGGAAGACCGGTGGTTTCTGTATCGAAGATTAAATACATTTGGATTTATGTTTGTGGGTTTAAGATTGCCAATTTATGAATTTCCCCCGAGCGCATTCCAAGGGTTGGAATGAGGAAGTAAAAATATAAAATTCGACTCCTATCAAGAAGTAAAATTATTAGGAGTTGTTCACAAAAAAAAACCGCCCACATAAATTTTGTGGACGGTTTTCACTTTTCTCAATCAAAATATTTTAGGAAACTACCGTTTCAAAGTTTTTGGCACTTTGCCATGCAGTATATATAGTATCCCTTTGTTGGGTAAGGATTTTCTGCGTTGTGGGCGGCAATGTAGTATCTTTAATTACTTCATTGTACTCCTCAATGGCAGCTTTTTCTCCTTTTTGGACTTCGCTTAAAATGGTTTCCTCATTATTTGAAGAAAATGCAGTTTCTATATCCATCCATGCACGGTGCATACTTCCGGTAGTGCTTCCACTTTTCTCGGGGGTTTCTCCGTAGTTGCGGATTTCGGTTTTCAACTCATGACCAAAATCGTATCTTTTCTGTGCCTGTTCGTTAAAAAATTGCTTCAGTTTCGTGTTTTCAACTTTTTCCGCAGCTTTTTTATACCCCTTTTCGGCATCGTAATTTTTCTCTAACAGTTCATTTAATTTGTTCGACATTTTTTCAGTAAACTTCATCATCTTTTCTTTTAAATTCGAAAGTGGTTTTCCTCGTTCATCGTTCCTCTAAAGACCACTATTTAACTTTATTCGGACATATCCTAATATAGCATACACAGGGCGTTTCATCGAATTATTAACCTAAGTTTAATAGAATTTAACAAGGTTTAACCCTTTGGAAAGGACTGCAGCAATCTTTTAAAGGACAACCGTATTCATACTCAGATTATTGAAGTAATTTTGCAAATGAAAAATAAATTCATAGATGGTTGAATTTCAAAAAGAAAAAATACTATCTTTGCCATCCTTAATTATAACCGGGGTCGGGAACCCCAAAAATTAATTTATATGCCTGTAAAAATCAGACTACAAAGACACGGGAAAAAAGGGAAACCTTATTTCTGGATTATCGCGGCGGACAGCCGAAGCAAAAGGGATGGTAAATTCCTAGCAAAATTAGGATTCTACAACCCTACAACCAACCCTGCACAGATTGAACTAGATGTGGATGGTGCTGTAAAATGGCTTCAAAATGGAGCACAACCTACAGACACTGCCCGTGCTATTCTTTCCTATAAAGGAGCCTTAATGAGAAATCACCTTGCTGGTGGTGTTCGCAAAGGTGCTTTAACGGAAGAACAAGCTGAAGCAAAATTCAACGAATGGTTAGAGCACAAAACTGGAGCCATTGACCACAAGAAAGCAACACTTTCTGACGCACAACAAAAAGTTAGAAATGAAGCGCTTGCTGCTGAAAAAGCCGTAAACGACAAACGTGCTGCTGATGCCGCAGCCGCTGCTGCCCCTGTAGAAGAAGAAGTAACTAAAGAAGCGGAAGCAACTGAAGAAGCTGCTGAAACAGAGGAAGCTACTGCGCCTGAAACTTCTGCTATTGATCAAGCAGCTGAAGAAGCTAAAAAAGAAACTAAAGAGTAAATTTTTAAACGATGCAAAAGGAGAACTGTTTCTACTTAGGCAAAATCGTTAAAAAATATAGCTTTAAAGGGGAACTGCTCATAAAACTTGATACAGACGAACCCGAAATTTTTACTGAAATGGAATCGGTTTTTGTGGAACAACACAAAAACTTGATTCCATTTTTTATTGTTGAAAGCTCCCTGCACAAATCGGAACTGCTCCGAGTCAAATTTGAAGACGTTAAAAACGAAGCGGAAGCCGATGCACTTATTGGCGCACATGTATACCTACCGCTAAAATTTCTTCCAAAACTTACAGGAAATAAATTCTACTTTCACGAAATAATTGGTTTTACTGCAGTAGACGAAACTTTCGGGAATATTGGTTTAATAACCGGTGTAAACGATACTACTTCCCAGGCCTTGTTTGAAATTGATCGCAATGGGAAACAGATTTTGATTCCTATGATTGACCATTTTATAAAAAATGTGGACAGGGAAAACAAAACCATCCTTTTACATGTTCCGGAGGGATTGATTGAAATGTACCTTTAATTCTGAATTCAGAATTCAAAATTAATAATGAACAAGCCTTTTAAATTCAAACAATTCACCATTGAGCAAGACCGCTGTGCCATGAAAATTGGGACCGACGGGGTATTACTCGGAGCTTGGGCTTCCATAAAAAACAACCCTTTTTCCATACTCGATATTGGCGCCGGCACAGGTATTTTAGCGTTACAAGTGGCCCAACGCTCCAATGCCGAAATGATTGATGCCCTTGAGATAGACGAAAAGGCCTATGAACAATGCGTCGACAATTTTGAAAACTCGCCTTGGGGCGATCGCCTTTTTTGTTATCACGCGGCGCTGGATGAGTTTGTTGAAGAAATTGAGGATAAATATGACCTTATTATTTCGAATCCTCCTTTTTATTCCGAAGACTACAAAACTTCAAATGAATCTCGGGATATTGCACGCTTTAGCGATGCCCTTCCTTTTGATGAATTAATTGAAAGCGCTTCGCTTCTACTTTCCGATGAAGGAATTTTTGCCGTTATCATTCCACGGAAAGAAGAAGAAAAATTTATAAAAATGGCTTCGGAAGTAAATCTATTTCCGAATAGAATTTGCAGAGTTCGCGGCACTGAAACTTCCGAAGAAAAAAGAAGCTTGCTTGAATTTTCATTCAATAATTCTTTGCCAAAAGTGGAACATTTGGTTATTGAAACTTCCCGCCATCATTATACTGAAGAATATACACAGCTCGTAGCGGATTTTTATCTTAAAATGTAGGTGTTTAGGGTTGTGATTTCTACATTTGTATTCCTTTAAATTATCCATAGATGAAACCAGATTTATTCGAAGCTCCCGATTATTACAATCTTGACGAATTACTTTCCGATGAACACAAACTGGTACGCCAAGCTGCCCGCGATTGGGTAAAGCGAGACGTATCACCCATTATAGAGGAATACGCACAAAAGGCGGAATTTCCCGAACAAATTATCAGCGGTCTTGCTGAAATAGGCGCTTTTGGCCCCTACATTCCCGAAGAATACGGCGGGGCTGGACTGGACCAAATTTCATACGGTTTGATTATGCAGGAAATTGAGCGCGGCGATAGTGGCGTTCGGAGTACTGCATCGGTTCAATCTTCATTGGTAATGTATCCCATTTGGAAATACGGAAATGAAGAACAACGTAAAAAATATTTGCCAAAACTTGCTTCAGGCGAATGGATGGGCTGCTTCGGATTAACCGAACCGGACCACGGAAGCAATCCCGGTGGAATGACCACCAATTTTAAAGACAAAGGCGACCACTATCTTTTGAATGGCGCCAAAATGTGGATCAGCAACGCACCCTTTGCACAAGTGGCAGTAGTGTGGGCGAAAAGTGAAGAAGGAAGAATCCACGGTTTAATTGTAGAACGTGGTATGGAAGGCTTCAGTACGCCCGAAACGCACAACAAATGGTCGCTTCGTGCTTCGGCAACGGGCGAGCTAATATTTGACAATGTAAAAGTTCCGAAAGAAAACTTACTGCCAAACAAATCTGGTTTGGGAGCGCCTTTGGGCTGTTTGGATTCAGCGCGTTTTGGAATCGCTTGGGGCGCTATTGGTGCCGCAATGGATTGTTACGATACCGCACTTCGTTATTCAAAGGAAAGAATCCAATTTGGAAAACCGATTGGACAATTTCAATTGCAACAGAAAAAACTTGCCGAAATGATTACTGAAATCACCAAAGCACAATTATTGGCTTGGCGTTTGGGAGTAATGCGAAATGCAGGAACCGCAACCAGCGCACAGATTTCAATGGCCAAAAGAAACAATGTGGATATGGCAATAAATATTGCACGGGAAGCAAGACAAATGCTTGGCGGAATGGGCATCACCGGGGAATACAGCATAATGCGCCACTCGATGAACCTGGAAAGTGTTATTACTTACGAAGGAACACACGACATCCATTTATTGATTACAGGTCTTGATATTACTGGCTTAAACGCTTTTCAATAATAGATATATAAACTTATCTTAAAGGCTTTACCGTATGGTAAGGCCTTTTTACTTTTGAAAGAAAATTAAATCATGATTGCCGAAATCAATAAACGAATTCTTCCCTACCGTACTACCCTATTAAACCATCCTCTTTACAGTGAAATAAAAACGCCGGAACAACTTCAGGTGTTTATGGAATATCACGTTTTTGCAGTTTGGGACTTTATGTCATTATTGAAATCGTTGCAAAGTGGACTCACCTGCACGACCATTCCGTGGAAACCAAAAGGGAATCCAGAACTGGGTTATTTGATAAATGAAATTGTTTTGGCCGAGGAATCGGATATTAACCGTTTCGGAAAAAGACAGAGCCATTTTGAAATGTATCTCGATGCAATGGAAAAGGCAAAAGCAGATACTTCAAAAATTCGCGCCTTTATAAAAGCCTGTGAAACGGAGCCGAATATTTTCAAAGTAATCGATACCGCCGACATTCCGGAGGCAGTGAAAAAATTCCTTACGTATACCTTTAAAACCATTGAAGAAGGGAAGTATCACAAAATTGCCACTTCATTTACTTTTGGCCGGGAAGACTTGATTCCTGAAATGTTTTCGGCCATTATAAAGAGAATACAGGAAAATTTTCCAAAAGAGGATTTAGCCGACTTCAAATATTATTTTGACAGGCATATTGAATTGGACGGCGATGAACACGGCCCGATGGCTTTGGAAATGGTTTCAACTTTATGCGGCAAGGACGGCAAAAAATGGCGCGAAGCCGAAAAGACAATTGTTTCTTCATTACAGGCGCGCGAACAACTTTGGGACGGAATCCTCAATGAAATTTTAGAAACTTCCCTAGCCTAAAAACAACTTCATATTGTATCTTTAAAAAAAGAAACTGGAAGTATGTCCTCCCGAACCCGAATGTCCCGCGCCTATAAAACAGCGCGCAGAATTTCATTCAACGATGATTCAAAATTTATAGTTTTTAGCGATTGCCATCGCGGGGACAACAGCTTTGCGGACGATTTTGCAAATAACAGGAACATCTATTTCCACGCCTTGCAAGATTACTACAAAAACGGCTTCACTTATTGTGAATTGGGGGATGGGGACGAACTTTGGGAAAATATTTTCTTTAAGGATATTTTTGAGGCACATCAAAATGTCTACGAGCTGATGAAGCTTTTTTATGCTGAAAATAGGCTTTACCGATTGATGGGAAACCACGATATGGTTTATTCGAATAAAAAATATGTTGAAAAAAATCTCTTCACTTTTTTTGATAAAATAACAGGAAAGGATGCGCCGCTTTTTCCGGGAATTGAATTTACCGAAGGTCTTATTTTAGAGCACGAGCAAACGGGACAGGAACTTTTTATGATGCACGGCCATCAAGCCGATTGGATGAATTATGTAGGTTGGAAATTCAACCGTTTTATGGCACGGGTTCTTTGGCGCCAATTGCAGATATTTGGAATTGGAGATCCTACAAGTCCCGCAAAAAATTACAAAAATCTTATAAAAGTTGAAAGGCGGACCAAAAGATGGATTGTTGAAAACAAGAATATTTTTACAATCATCGGACACACGCATCGGCCGCGTTTTCCCGAACCTGGTGAGATTGCTTTTTTTAACGACGGCAGTTGCGTTCACCCGCGAAGTATTACCGGCTTGGAAATTGAAAAAGGAGAAATTTCATTAATAAAATGGTTAATTTCAACCACCGAAGATGGTGTTTTAAAAGTATCCAAAGTTTTGCTTGAAGGCCCACAAAAATTGATTGATTATAAAACTGAATAATTCTTTTTAACGTACCTAAATAAAAACTAAAAAATGATACATTTTAAAATCGCGATTCTATTATTCATTTTTATTCCAATTTCCTGTGCTGTTTCAAAAAAGAATATCTCCCCGGAAAAGGCTACTCATAAATATTTGGCCCTTGGCGACAGTTACACCATAGGTGAAAGCGTTTGCGGCACCTGCAATTATCCAAAACAATTAACGGATAGTTTAAATAAAAAGTTAGAAGAAAATACTTCGGTAAAAATAATCGCCAAAACCGGCTGGACTACAGCTGATTTGCTTTCAGCAATTGCTACAGAAAATCCTGAGAAAAATTACGATTTGGTTACTTTATTGATCGGAGTAAACAATCAATATCAAGGAAAGCCATTTTCTGTTTATGAAGAAGAATTTCCAAAGCTTTTAAATATGGCAATCGCCTTTGCAAATGGGAAAAAAGAAAACGTAATTGTACTTTCAATTCCGGATTACGCTTATACTCCCTTCGGACAACAATCTGGAAAAGCCGAAAAAATTACAACAGAGTTGAAGCGCTATAACGCTTTTGCCGAAAAGATCTCAAAAGAAAAAGGGGTGTATTTTGAAAACATTACCCCAATAACCCAAAAAGGTTTGGAAAATCCAGAATTGGTAGCATCCAAAGATGGTTTACATCCTTCGGAAGTAGCATATAAAAAGTTTGTGGAATTGATGTTTGAAAAGGTTTCCCAAATACTTCGCTAAACTTCGGGAGCAAGTTCAATTTTCAAACCATCGAGTTCTTCTTTGATAAAAATCTGACACCCAAGACGGCTGTTGTCTTTTACATTAAAGGCTTCGGCAAGCATTAAATCTTCATCGTAGCTCATTTCAGGGAGTTCATGTTCACTTAAAACATAGCATTGGCAGGAAGCGCACATTGCCATTCCGCCGCAGATACCAATAGTGCCTTCGGGAGCCAATTCGAAGGTACGAACTATTTCCATCAGATTCATATTCATATCTGTGGGTGCGTCCACTTCATGCTTTACCCCTTGCCGGTCTATGATTGTTATTTTTATATCAGTCATTCCTTAATCAATAGACTTTATAACTGCTTTTGGAGCTTCTTTTTTACTTCCGTCAAAGCCTTCCACACCACCAACAGTGGTATATTTCATTACATAACGCTTCTCAGGAAAAATACGTTGGAAAGCACTTTGGCACATTAAGGTAGCTTCGTGGAAACCGCAAAGGATCAGTTTCAATTTTCCGGGATAGGTATTTACATCCCCAATGGCGTAAATGCCGGGAATGTTTGTTTGGTAATCCAAGGAATTATCAACTTTTATGGCATTTTTCTCAATTTCCAATCCCCAATCTGCAATGGGACCCAGTTTCGGAGCCAAACCAAAAAGAGGTATAAAATGATCACACTCTTTATTAAAAACTTCGGCGCCGCGTTTGATGGTAACTTCTTCTAATTTATTTTCGCCCACCAGGCCAATGACCTCAGCTGGGGTAATCATTTCAATTTTTGCAAGATTTTTAAGTTCCTGCACTTTTTCAACGCTATCCAATGCGCCGCGAAATTCATTTCTTCTATGAATTAGGGAAACACTTTTGGCAATATCTGTAAGGAAAATGCTCCAGTCCAAGGCTGAATCGCCCCCACCGGAAATAATCACGTTTTTGTTTCTGTAAATTTCTGGATCGCGAATTATATATTCAACTCCCTTATCCTCGAAAGCAGCTATATTGGAAATGGTCGGTTTTCTGGGTTCAAAGCTGCCAAGGCCACCAGCTATTGCCACTATTTTGGCGTGGTGCTTTGTGCCTTTTTCCGTGGTTACGATGAAAGACCCATCCTCCAATTTTTTAATGGTTTCGGCCCGTTCCCCCAAGGTGAATCCCGGCTCAAAGGGTTCAATCTGTTTCATCAGATTTTTTACCAAATCTCCCGCGAGAATTTCAGGAAATGCTGGAATATCGTAAATGGGTTTTTTGGGATATATTTCGGAACACTGTCCGCCGGGTTGCGGAAGTGCATCAATTAAATGGCATCTTAATTTAAGCAGTCCTGCTTCAAATACGGCGAAAAGCCCAGTTGGGCCTGCGCCAATAATGAGAATATCTGTTTTAATCATGTAAGATTATCTCTGGATTTTAATTCAAAAATAGTTTTAATAAGAATTTTTAAATATGACTTTCATCACTATTGCGAAATACTTACCACTTTTTCAATTTGTGGGGCGTATTTTTTGATGGTCATTTCAACGCCACTTTTAAGCGTCATTTGGTTTACGGAACATCCCACACAAGCCCCTTGTAATTGCACGTTCACCACTTTTCCATTATCAATTGAAATAAGCGAAATATCGCCGCCGTCATTTTGCAAAAACGGGCGTATTTCGTCCAGTGCTTCCTCTACCTTTGTTGTTAATTCGTGCGTTGTCATATTATTTTTTTACGGCGCTGCAACCTGCCATGGTTGTTATTTTTATTGCTTCGGTTGGAGGTAGGTTTTCGTTTCGATTAACGGTTTCCTCCACCACATTTCTAGTAATTGCTTCAAATGCTTCCTCAGTCTGTGTGGCTGTTTGCAGCGCTGCGGGTCTCCCCACATCTCCTGCTTCACGGATGCTTTGCACCAAAGGTACCTCTCCCAAAAATGGAATTTCCATATCCTCAGCAAGATTTTTGGCTCCCTCTTTTCCGAAAATATAATATTTATTCTCGGGAAGTTCTTCGGGAGTAAAATATGCCATATTTTCAATGATACCCAAAACCGGAACATCAATGTTTTCCTGACGGAACATTGCCACACCTTTGCGTGCATCAGCCAAGGCAACGGTTTGGGGTGTACTTACTATAACGGCTCCCGTTATGGGCAAAGATTGCATAATGCTCAAATGGATATCGCCGGTACCGGGCGGAAGATCAATCAACATAAAATCGAGTTCGCCCCAAGCGGCATCAAAAATCAATTGGTTTAATGCTTTTGCTGCCATTGGGCCACGCCAAATTACGGCTTGGTCCGGTTGGGTGAAAAATCCTATTGAAAGTATTTTTACGCCATAGCTTTCAATGGGTTTCATTTTACTTTTTCCATCCACCGTTACGGAAAGTGGTTTTTCCAAAGCTACATCGAACATAATTGGAATGGACGGACCGTAAATATCGGCATCCAAAATTCCAACCTTAAAGCCCATTTTTGAAAGTGTGACAGCTAAATTTGCCGTTACGGTTGATTTACCTACACCTCCCTTTCCGGAAGCGACGGCTACAATATTTTTAATTCCGGGAATGGGTTTTCCTTTAATCAGATTTGGATTTTGAGGCTTTTTGGGAGCTTCAACCTTTATGTTTACTTGTACTTTGGCATTGGCATCAACTTTTTCGTGAATAGTTTTGATGACATCTGCTTCTGCTCTTTTTTTAATATGCAGTGCAGGAGTTGAAAGTTTTAGATCAACGATTACCTCATCGGCAAAGGTAACAACGTTTTGTACGGCACCGCTCTCCACCATATTTTTTCCTTCACCAGAAACTGTAATAGTTTCAAGGGCTTCAAGAATATTTTTTTTTGAAATGCTCATTTTTTAACAACAATATTTAGATTGATTCTAAAGTGCAAATATAGGGGTAAAACTTGGGAAAACGAAGCTGTGTGATTGAAATGATTTATGGTAGAATAGGAGAAGTTTCTTATAAATGCACTTCTTAATATTTGTAAATATTTCAAAAATTAGGAAATATCATCAAAAAACGTATATTTGTAAATAATTGTAAATTTTTTAAAAATTAGGAAATAATGATTGAGAAGGCGCCATCATATTTAATCGATGAAGATATGCTATCTGAATTGTTTCGTTCTGGAATGGATTCTACGTATAATTCCAATATTTTAAAACAAATTGACAAATCTTATTTGTTTTGGGATAAAATTAAATATCTGAATGATGATCTTTTGGAAGCAACCAACCTTTGGAACATCACCAAAACCAAAAGGATTATTGAAAGAAAATTTACTTTTTCAAATTTTAATAATTATTACCTCAAAGATCTTAATTACAATATCAATCAATATATGCAGAACTCTCTACATTATCTTGATTTTAATTACGGCGCAGGAATCCAAAAAAAAGAATTACTCGACGAACTGGACAAACAAAAATATCTCACTAACGCATTAATGGAAGAGTCCATCTATTCTTCCAAAATAGAAGGCGCAAGTACTACGCGAATAAAGGCAAAGGAAATGCTCCGTAAAAACAAAACTCCAAAAAACAAAAGCGAGCAAATGATATTGAATAATTATGAAACAATTCAATACATAAGCGAACATAAAGAAGAAGAAATTTCCATCGAAAAACTTTATGAAATCCACAGATTGGTTACCAAAAAAACATTGGATGAGAATCAAGTTGGTGTATTTCGGAATACTGATGAAATTCATGTAATAAATGAAATTACGGGCGAGATTGTTCACACACCTCCTTCCTTTAAGGAATTAGACGAATTGATGAAATCTTTATGTGAGTTTTTCAACAACAATCCAAAAGAAGATTTTATTCATCCAATTGTAAAAGCCAGCATTCTTCACTTTTTAATTGGTTATATCCATCCATTTGTAGATGGCAATGGCAGAACAGCAAGAGCTTTATTTTATTGGTATCTTTTAAAGAATGGTTATTGGCTCACAGAATATCTTTCAATTTCGCGTGTAATAATGAAGAGCAAAACGCAATATGAAAATGCTTATTTATACACAGAGATTGATGATATGGATGTAACCTATTTTATTCATTATCAAGTAAAAGTTTTAACACAAGCTTTTGAAGATTTAAAGAGCTACGTTGCATTAAAGAAAAAAGAAGGAAGTAATTTGGCGCAATTTCATAAAGAACCAAATACAAATGAAAGACAAGCGCAAATACTTTTTTGGATAAAAGAAAACCCAAATCGAAATTTTACTGTAAAAGAAATAGAAACAATATTTTCAATAACCAATCAAACCGCACGAACAGATTTAGAAAGTTTGGTTGAAAAAAATATTTTGAAAAAAATAAAAATCAATCAAAAGACTGCTAATTATTGGAAGGGGGATTCTTTTGACAAAAAACTTGGAAAATAATCAAAGCTCCTTCACGGGGTCCCAAAAATGTTTTTCGAACTCCTGGATTTTGAGATTTACAACCTCTATACCTTCACTTTCCAGTAACTGCTGCATAAGATTGGTTCCTTTAAAGTGATGCTTCCCGGTAAGCAATCCATTCCTGTTTACTACTCGATGTGCCGGAACATCTTTGCTTCCACTCCCATTCATTGCCCAGCCCACCATTCTGGCACTTCCAGCAGCTCCCAAATACCTTGCGATGGCACCGTAGGAGGTCACTCTACCGTAAGGAATCTGACGGGCTACTTCATAAACTTTTTCAAAAAAACCTTCATTCGCCATTTTTTAGGACTGCTTTAAAATCTTTACCAAAGTCATTATGGCAACCGCCAACGTGATACTGCCAATAATATAGTTCATGTTCATCTTGAATTTTCTAGGCTCTTCCTTCGGCCTAAAAAATTGTACATAGATTGCAAGTGTGGCAAAAGTACCCAAACCAGATGCTATTACTGCCAATGCGATATTGAGGTGGGTAAAGGAAAACCACCCAAAAACTGAAAAGGTAATACTCACATATACCCAATAAGGAAGGGGTAATAAATTGAGCGCTGCCAAAAACATACCCGTAAAAAAACGATTTGTTTTAGAATGATGCACGTCTTTATGAATCTCCCTTCGGGTGTCCTTAGCAATAAAAAAAAAATAGATAGTCAAACTTATAAAAATACCCAGTGCAACTTTTTGAAGCAGATCGACCACTTCAGGGTGCATTTCAATATATCTGGCAAAATTGAGGGCTATAAAGGTTTGAATCATTACCGTGACACAAACCCCCGCAGTAAAAAGAAAAGCACGCTTTCTACCTTCTTTCATGCTGGTTTTGGCGGCGTACATATTAAGCAGTCCTGGCGGAATAACACCTACCAATGCTCCTAAAAAGCCTATAAGGAAATTGAAAAAAAGTGTCATTTAGGACAGGTTGTTCGTGTGAATATAATAAAATAAAATCTAACGGAATTTAAAGCGGATATACGTTATCTTTTTTCCCTCCCCTAAATATTGCGTTTCGTAAAAAGTTTGAATGTTGGTAACGTCCGATGGAGAATAATCATTCCCGTAAACATCGTGGTGTGCATATTCCACAATTTCGGCCAAACCGTGAAGCAGACCGAGGGTGTAACCATGCATAAATTCGCTATCGGTTTTAAGGTGCACAAAGCCATCGGGTTTTAATATTTTTTTATATTTCTGAAGAAATTCCGCATTGGTCAAGCGGTGTTTGGTGCGTTTGTATTTTATCTGTGGATCGGGGAAAGTAATCCATATTTCATCTACTTCATTTTCGCCAAAAACACAGTCCACAAGCTCAATTTGAGTACGGAGAAAACCAACATTTTGAAGCCCTTCTTCCAAAGCCGTTTTTGCCCCTCTCCAAAAGCGCGCTCCTTTTATATCTATCCCTAAAAAATTTTTATCGGGATAGGCGCCTGCAAGGTTTACAGAATATTCGCCTTTCCCACATCCCAATTCCAGAACCAAGGGCTTATCGTTTTTAAAGAATTTCTTGCTCCAGTTTCCTTTCAAATCAAGTGAGTTTTCAATCACTTCTTCGCGCGAAGGTTGAACCACATTTGTAAAAGTTTCATTTTCCCGGAAACGCTTCTGTTTATTTTTGCTACCCAAAATTTAAATTTTTGGTAAAATTAAGGAAATAACCGTGGGTTCAATTATCTGTATCTTTGTTTTATGCAGAAAAAGAAGACTATTTTGGTTGCGCCATTGCATTGGGGCTTGGGGCACGCTACGCGATGCATTCCCCTAATTAGTGCTCTGCTTAAAAATGGTTTCGATGTGCTTTTGGCCTCAGATGGCCCGGCTTTACTACTGCTGCAAAAGGAATTTCCACAACTCCAATCCCTAGAACTTCCTTCTTACAACATAACTTATCCCAAAAAAGGTTCGCTTTTTAAGTGGAAGATTATGATGAAAATACCCCGTATTCAGAAAACCATAAAAACTGAAAAAAAAATAATAAAAATCCTTGTTGCCGAAGGTAAAATAGATGGCATAATCAGTGACAATAGATTTGGGATTCGGAACAAAAACATCCCTTCCGTTTTTATTACTCACCAATTGAATGTTTTAACTGGAAACACAACTTATTTCAGTAGTATAATGCATCAAAAAATAATCAAAAAGTTCGATGCCTGCTGGGTTCCGGACGTTGATGATTTGATTATTAACCTCAGTGGAAAATTGGGACATGTAGAGGAAGATCTTATTCCAACTGTAAAATATATAGGCATTTTAAGCCGTATGCAGAAAAGAGAACTTCCCAAGAAATATGATATTCTGGCACTTCTTTCCGGTCCCGAACCACAACGTACTTTTTTGGAAGAAAAATTAAAAACTTCCTTCGGAAATACTGAAAAACGAGTTTTATTGGTACAAGGAATTGTTGAAGCGGAGCAAAGATGGCAACAAATTGAAAATATAGAAATGGTCAATTTTATGCAGAGCACCGAATTGGAACAGGCCATCAATGAAAGTGAAATTGTAGTCTCCCGTTCTGGCTACACAACAATTATGGACCTAGCGGCTTTGGAGAAAAAAGCTTTTTTTATACCCACCCCTGGACAATACGAACAGGAATACTTGGCAAAAAGACTTAAAGATTTAGGAATTGTACCATCTTGTAAGCAGGAAAAATTCACCTTAGAAAAGTTGGATAAAGTTATACTATACAAGGGGCTAAAAACCTTTAAGCAACAACAGGATCTGCAGGAATTATTTTCGATTTTTCGAGGGTGAAAGAAAACTCAGAACCAATGCCGAATTGGCTTTCTATATAAATTTTTTCTTTATGGCCCTCCAAAATGTGCTTTACAATGGAAAGGCCCAAACCACTTCCTCCCTCTTTTCGTGACCCACTTTTGTCTACCCTAAAAAATCTTTCAAAAACACGGGCTATATTTTGTTTTTCAATTCCTTCGCCATTATCAGTAACCCGAACCATTACCTTATTTTTTATAAAGCTTTCAATACCCACCTCCGTAGTTCCGTCCTGCTTCCCGTATTTAATGGAATTCACAATTAAATTTGAAAGCACTTGCTGAATACGCTCCCTATCGGCATAAACCATTATCTTTTCAGGATATTCTTTATCAAAAGTGAGGGTTATGTTCTTTTTACCCGCTTTCATCTCAAGCAATTCAAAAACATTTTTTACCAATTTTACAATGTCAAAATCCTCTTTGTTCAGGTTAAGATCGCCAACTTCCAATTTGGTAATCATATCCAAATCCTTTACAATATAGATAAGCCTTTCCACCCCTTTACTGGCATTTTTCAGATATTTTTTTCGTACTTTTTTATCTTTTAAGGCTCCTTCCAAAAGGGTAAGAATATAGCCCTGAACGGTAAAAAGAGGGGTTTTGAGCTCGTGGGAAATATTTCCCATATATTCTTTCCTATAATTTTCACGAACCTTTAGGGTTTCAATCTCAAGTTTTCTATCCCGCGCAAAGCGTTCCACCTCTCTGGTGAGCACCTTCATATCTGTGGTAATGGGCGCTTCGGAAATATTGGTTTCATCCAACAGGCGGACGTCCTCATATATTTTTTTTACGCGCTTAAAGATGAATTTCTCTATTCTATATTGAATAATGAAGAAGGAAATAAAGAAAGAAGTTACGGCAAAAAGCAGCACCCACCATATACTTGCCTCCGAAAAACTAAGCAGGAATGCTCCTACGAAAAGCGTTAACAATAAGGCAACATACAGCGAAGAGATAGCGGCAAAGCTATATTTTTTGGGAAATCCTTCAGCCATTAAACTACAAACTTATACCCCACACCTTTTACGGTTTTAAATTTTTCATCGCCAATTTTCTCGCGCAATTTTCTAATGTGCACATCAATGGTGCGGCCACCTACTATTACTTCGTTGCCCCAGATGGTATCTAGTATGTCCTCACGTTTAAAAACCTTTCCGGGTTTTGAGGCCAATAGTGCCAAAAGCTCAAATTCCTTTCTGGGAAGTACCATCTCCTCCTTCCCTAGGACTATTTTATACTCTTCCCGGTTTATTACCAGATTTCCGAGTTTAATTTTATCGCCTTCATCCCCTTCCTTAAATCTTCTTAATAAGGCCTTTACCTTGCTAACAAGTATTTTGGGCTTTATGGGTTTGGTAATATAATCATCGGCACCGGCATCAAAGCCAGCCATTTGGGAATAATCCTCCCCACGGGCAGTTAAAAAAGCAATAACGGTTTCAGAAAGTTCGGGTATCTTCCTTATTTTCTCACATGCTTCAATACCGTCCATTTTGGGCATCATTACATCCAAGATAATTAATTGGGGCTTGTGCTTTTTAGCTTGTGAAATTCCATCCAGCCCATTTTCAGCCGTAACTACATTATACCCTTCCGAAGTAAGATTGTACCTTACTATTTCCAAAATATCCGGTTCATCGTCAACCAATAAGATTGTAATCTCTTTTTTTTTCATATAAGATATTAGCGTTTTACACCCGTAAAGATACTATTAAATAAACTCAGCATTCTTTTGGCTTACTTATTGTTAACCTCGTCATAACCTTTTGGTAACATCAAAAATAAAACGTTTTACTGAATAAGATTGAATTAATTAAAAAGGATGCGTTTTAAATCAATAATTGTATATAAAATAATAATTTATTAATTTTATATACACGCCAAATTTTAAGCTAAAAATTATGAAAAAAATTACTTTTTTAACAATTTTGTTTATAAATGTTATTTGTTTTTCACAAATTAGCATAAACGAAATTGACTCAGATCAAACGGGAACAGACACTCAAGAGTTTATTGAACTTTTTTCTGCCACCCCTGGTTTTTCTTTAGATGGATATATAGTAGTTCTATATAACGGCTCGGATGATTTAAGCTACAAAACCATAGATTTAAATGGATTCACTACAGACGGTGAAGGCTATTTTATAATTGGGGATGATGCGGTTACGGGCATAGACATTAGTTTGGGCGCCAGTAATAAAATTCAAAATGGCCCAGATGCTGTAGCCATATATCAGGATCTAGCGTCAAATTTTCCAAATGATACGCCAGTTACATCCGTTAATCTAATTGATGCAATTGTTTACGGAACCGATGATGATGACGATCCTGAGCTTTTAGCAGGACTTGGCGAAACCACACAATACGACGAAGACCTGAACGGAAATAAGGAGACAGAATCATTACAGCTTAATAATAGCGGCGAATACTGCACCACCGAGCCGACATTACGTGCTTTAAATAGCTGCCAGCCCTTAGGAGTATTTAATACTTCCAGTTCTAGCTTTCAATTGCACCCCAACCCTACCGATACGGGTTATGTGAACATTTCATCAAACACAACTGGGCCCAAAAACATTACTATTTTTGACGTACTTGGCAAACAGGTAATGAAAACTACATTAACTTCCCAAAGACTCGATGTTTCATCCCTAAGAAGCGGAATATATATACTTAAAATTGAGGAAGGAAGAAAATCCGCTACTCTTAAGCTCATTATTAAGTAGTGGTTATTAAAATAAATTTTAAAGGCCCTTGATTTTGCAAGGGCCTTTTTTATTTCATTATTTTTGAATGCGCTATCGCAACTCATATTATGCTTGAAAATGAAATTTTTAAAATTGAATCCGATAAGGAATTTGAAAGTCTTGCGCTGGAAGTTTTTAGGTTTCAGCACGAAAACGTAGCGGTTTACAGAACATTTTGTTCCCTTTTAAAAATTTATCCTTCCGAAGTAAAAAAAATTGAACAGATTCCTTTTTTGCCCATTCAATTTTTTAAAAGCCAAACGGTACTCGCCGAAAATTTTCAATCAGAAATTACATTTACCAGTAGCGGCACTACCGGAAGCGAAACAAGCAAGCATCATGTTTCGGATATTGGTTTATACGAAAAAAGTTTTTTCGAAGCTTTTAAAATACAATACGGAAATCCTTCGAAATTTACCATTTTAGCGCTTCTTCCCTCCTATTTGGAAAGAGAAGGCTCTTCCCTGATCTATATGGTAGAAAAGCTTATTGAAAAAAGCAACAATCCACACAGCGGTTTCTATCTCTATGAAACTGATGCCTTAATCGAAAAGCTCAACAAGCTTGAAGAAAATAACCAGAAAACCATTTTAATTGGCGTTTCTTATGCGTTATTGGATTTGATTGAAACGCATCCTTTTCAATTAAAAAATACCATTATTATGGAAACCGGCGGTATGAAAGGAAGAAGGAAGGAAATGATTAAAGAAGAATTACACGAAGTTCTAAAAAATGGGTTCGGGGTGGAAAAAATACATAGTGAATATGGTATGACCGAATTACTTTCCCAAGCCTATTCAAAGGGTGATGGAATTTTTTCTTGTCCACCATGGATGAAAATACTTACCCGCGACACCGAAAATGCCCTCAACTATATTAAAGACAAAACGGGAGGTATAAATGTAATAGACTTAGCAAATTTGTATTCCTGTTCCTTTATCGCAACGCAGGATCTTGGCAAAACTAACGCTGATGGCACTTTCGAAGTTTTGGGCCGGTTTGACGCAAGTGATATTAGAGGCTGTAATTTGATGGTTCTTTAGCATAAAATTTAATCAAATTGCCTGTAAGTTTTTGTAGGATTTTACGACCAAATAAACATGAAAGATGGAGATTTTTCATATTTGGTTGGTTAGTTAATTGAGAAATCCCCGCGCAAAGTTTGCGGGGATTTTTTCATTTAAATAACTTTAAAAAATTAAACAGCTTTAACTATAAAATAATTTCTTTTTCCTCTCTGCAAAAGGATAAATTGACCGTTTATCAAATCGGTTTCCGAAATTTTAAAATCTTCAGAAATCTTTTCTTTATTTACCGAAATGGAATTTTCCTTCAGTGCACGACGCGCTTCACTGTTGGACTTTAAAAAGTTTGTTTTTTCAGCAAGTGCGCCAATTATGTCAATACCGTTTTTAATTTCTTCTTTTGAAATTTCAGCTTTTGGCACCCCATCAAAAACATCCAAAAAAGTTTTTTCATCCAAGGTTTTTAAATCTTCGGAAGTTGAATTACCAAATAATATCTCCGAAGCTTTTACGGCTTTTTCAAATTCATCTTTACTGTGCACCGTTGCGGTTACTTCCTCCGCCAATCGTTTTTGAAGCAAGCGCATATGCGGGGCTTCTTTGTGTTTTTCAACCAAACTTTCAATGGTTTCCTTATCCAAAAAGGTAAAAATCTTTATATATTTTTCGGCGTCCTCATCACTGGTGTTCAACCAATATTGGTAAAACTTATAGGGTGAAGTTCTATCTGCATCCAGCCAAATGTTTCCGCTCTCGCTTTTCCCGAATTTGCTGCCGTCACTTTTTGTAATCAAGGGGCAGGTTAATGCATATCCCTTCCCGGCTTCGATTCTTCTTATAAGTTCGGTACCTGTGGTAATATTTCCCCATTGGTCACTTCCGCCCATTTGCAGCGTGCAACTATGGTTTCTATACAAGTGAAGAAAATCGTACCCTTGAATCAGTTGATACGTGAATTCAGTGAATGAAAGCCCTTCGGCTCCTTCCCCGCTTAATCGGCTTTTCACAGAATCCTTCGCCATCATATAGTTTACGGTAATGTGCTTACCAACATTTCGTATAAATTCCAGAAATGAAAATTCCTTCATCCAATCGTAATTGTTGACCATTATAGCAACATTTTCGGCATCGCAAGAAAAGTCCAAAAACTGTGATAGTTGTTTCCGCACACATTCTTGGTTGTGCCTAAGCGCAGCTTCGTCAAGTAAATTCCGCTCAGAGCTTTTCCCGGATGGATCGCCAATCATTCCCGTGGCACCACCAACCAAGGCCACTGGCCTATGGCCGCAACGCTGATAGAAAGACAAAAGCATAATGGGTACCAAATTGCCAATATGCAATGAATCTGCCGTAGGATCGAACCCTACATAGGCTGAACGCATGGTTTCCATAAGATGCGCTTCGGTTTCGGGCATTACGTCGTGTACCATACCGCGCCATCTCAATTCTTCAACGAAATTTTTCAGTTTCATTTTTTTAAATTTTTGCAAAGATAGGATACTCAGTTTAGAATGAAGAATACGGAATTCAGAATTGTGAGATATAATCCACATCTAATTTCATTTGAAAAAAGAGTATTTTCGTGGAATGATATTAGTAACCGGCGGTACAGGTTTGGTGGGTTCGCATCTGTTGTATTCTCTTTTGAAGGAGAACGAACAGGTTCGCGCTATTCATAGAAAAGGCAGCAATCTACAGGCTGTAAAAAAAGTTTTTGCCACATATACAGATGATGTCGAGAAATTATACCAAAAAATTGAGTGGATGGAAGCCAATATTATCGACATTCCTGAACTGTCGAAAGCTTTTAAAAACATTACCCACGTATATCATTGTGCAGCCTTTATAAATTTTGACCCCTCCAAATATAAAATACTCAAAAAAGCAAATGTGGAAGGCACGGCAAATGTGGTAAACCTTTGTCTGGCAAACAATATTGTAAAATTGTGTTATGTAAGTTCGGTAGCTACTTTTGGCCACTCCATAAATGGCGAAATGATTACCGAGGAAACTTCGTGGAACCCTGACGAAAAAAACAGCGTGTACGCCATAACAAAATACGGCGCCGAAATGGAAGTTTGGCGGGGCACACAGGAAGGCCTTGATGCCGTAATAGTAAACCCCGGCGTCATTTTGGGCACTTCTCCAGATGGGGATGGAAGTGGCCTAATCCTAAAATTGAGCGAAAGGGGAATTCCTTTTTATCCTTCGGGAGCCATGGGAATTGTAGATGTGCGAGATGTAATAAAAGCTATGGTTTTACTGATGAAAAACAACGTGCACAACCAACAGTTTATCCTGGTTGCCGAAAACATTTCATATAAGGAATTGCTGACAAAATTGGCAAAATATTTCCGGAAAAAGCCGCCCACAAAAAAGCTTTCAAAAAGACTTATGATTTTCTTAAGCGGATTGGATTGGTTTTTTAGCAGTCTTTTCGGAACAAAAAGGAAATTGATCAAAACCCTCGTGAGGTCTATGTTTACCGATTCGTATTATGAAGCGTCAAAAATTAAGAAGGAATTGGATTTTTCATTTACACAAACAGAAAAAACGTTGGAAAGAATTGCAAGCCACCAAATAATTAAAAAAATTAATAACCTCCTCTAAATAAGGCTATCCTTAATTTCCTCCACTATTTTTTTGACGTTTTCGGGTTTTCCATTTATGCTGTCCTGTTTCTTTTTTACCATTTCAAGACTGTCCCTTTTTTTGAGCATCCCGTTGAACCGCTCTTCCACTTTTTGAAAAATATCGTTATACATATTCATATTATCTGAATAATACGCGTTGCTCTTCGCAAATTGCAGGCTGTCAATATTGTATTTAGCGTATATCAAAGAATCCAGCTTCAAACCATTTTCAAGTATTTTTCGGTTGTTTACGCTCCGGGCGGCATTGGCAAGATAGGCTTCGGAAAGAACATCTATCATCTTTTCCTTTGAAATAAGGTTCTTTGGTTTCTCCGGGTGGTGCACATCCTGGCATCCCATTAAAAATAAAAAAAACAATATTACCAGGAGACCGCCTTTCATTATCTGTTAAAGGTTAGCCTTTCGGGGTTGCTTTTATTCGGGAATTTTGAATTTTCATAAACCACAATTCCGTTTACCAATGTATGGGTAACGCGCGATTTAAAAATAGCACCTTCAAATGGAGACCAACCACATTTATAAAGAAGATTTTCCTTTTTTACCGTCCAAGGGGAATTGAGATCTACCAAGACCAAATCGGCCTTATAGCCTTTCCTGATAAATCCACGCTCGTTTATTTGGAATAAAATTGCGGGATTGTGGGCGGTTTTTTCAACGATTTTTTCCAAGGAAATTTTGCCTTTATGGTACATTTCCAAAAGCGCCACCAAAGCATGCTGAACCATGGGCCCGCCAGAAGGGGCTTTTAAATAGATGTTATTTTTTTCCTCTAAAGTATGCGGGGCGTGGTCTGTAGCAATAACATCAATACGGTCATCGAGCAGCGCTTTTAGCAGCCCATCTTTATCCTTTTGCGTTTTTACGGCAGGGTTCCATTTTATTTTTGTTCCCTTGGTTTTGTAATCTTCTTCCGTAAACCAAAGATGGTGCACACAAACCTCAGCGGTAATTTTTTTCTGCGAAAGTGGTTTTTTATTGCTGAAAAGATGGGTTTCCTTTTCCGTAGAAAGGTGAAAAACATGCAAGCGCGCACCGGTTTTTTCGGCAAGCTTTACGGCTTTTGAAGAAGAAATATAGCAGGCTTCCTCGCTTCGTATTTTTGGGTGAAGTTCCACTGGAATATTCTCCCCGTATTCCGCTTCATATTTAGCAAGATTTTCCTTTATGGTTGCTTCATCTTCGCAATGTGCGGAGATTAGCAATTTGGTTTTACTGAAAATTTCCTCGAGTGTTTTTGGATCGTCCACCAGCATATTCCCGGTGGAAGAACCTAAAAACAATTTAAGGCCAGCTACGGTTTGCGGATCAACTTTGAGGATTTCTTCCAAGTTATCGTTGGTACCACCAAACATAAATGAATAGTTGGCCCAAGAGGTTTTTGATGCGATATCAAATTTATCTTCCAACAACTCAATAGTGGTAGCCTGCGGAATGGTGTTTGGCATTTCAATAAAGGAAGTGATGCCCCCAGCAACTGCAGCTTTGGACTCACTTTCAATAGTGGCTTTGTGGGTAAGCCCCGGCTCGCGGAAATGGACTTGGTCGTCAATCATTCCTGGCAAAAGATAATAGCCATCTGCGTCGATAATCTTTGTTTCAGCAGATTTCATACTTATAGTTTCTGAAATTTCTGCAATACGGCCGTCCTGAACCAGAACATCGCCCTTTATAATTTCGCCTTCGTTGACAATAAATGCGTTCTTAATTAAAACTGCTTTCATTAAATGATTTCCTGTTAAATACACTTTTTATTTTCATTGCAATCACCCCGAAAATAGCTTCGGAAATAATGCCTGAACTCATCTTTGATACTCCTTTTGTTCTGTCGGTAAAAATTACGGGGACTTCTTTTATCTTAAAATTCTGGAGGTACGCTTTGAATTTCATTTCAATTTGGAAAGCGTAGCCCACAAAACGGATATTGTCCAAGTTTATTTTCTCCAGTACACTTCTTTTATAGCAAATAAATCCGGCCGTAGTGTCATAAATATCCATCCCGGTTACAAAGTGAACATACTTTGAGGCCAACCAAGACATTAGCACACGACTCATCGGCCAGTTTACCACATTTACTCCTTTCACATATCTAGACCCGATGGCTAAATCGTTGCCGTTTTTTTGACATGCGTTGTAAAGCCGGATAAGGTCATTGGGGTTGTGCGAAAAATCGGCATCCATTTCAAAAATATACTTGTAATCCCGTGCCAACGCCCATTTAAAACCAGCTATATATGCCGTGCCAAGACCCGTTTTCTTTTCCCGTTTCAGCAAATGGAGCCTTTCCGGATATTTTGAAAAATATGACTCCACCACACTTGCGGTACCGTCCGGCGAATTATCATCCACTACCAAAATATGAAACTCCCGTTGCAACGAAAAAATGGTACGCAGCAGGCGCTCTATGTTTTCAACTTCGTTGTAAGTGGGGATTACCACTACAGCTTTGGACATTTGGTTATTTTAGCGCAAATGTACCTTTTTTTGAAGAAATAAATAGGATGTAAAATCCTTTTGAGAGCCTTTAAAGCAAATTAATTTTGATGTACCTTTACTCAAAAATGAGCATGCAATTCATCGAAAGGCTTAACCCTTCTGCAGATTTGGCTACCGTATTGCTCTTGGGCTGCTTTGTTCTTTTTGCAGCGGCAAAATACTTTTACCCCAAACGCTTTGATGAATTTATCTTGCTTATTATATCCAATAAATATTTTTTGGTCCATGGCAAGAACGATAAGATATGGCATCCGTTTAACGTGCTATTGTTTATCGGGCAGATAATCACGGTTTCCCTATTTGCCTTATTGCTCTTTAAAGTGTTCAATACCACGGAGTTTTCTGATAACAAATGGTTGTTTCTTCAAATAAGCACAGGATATACAGTTTTTGTGCTCATAAAGTTTTCAATAGAGAAAATTATAGGGAATGTTTTTTCCATGGACACGCTTATTAACCAGTATTTATATCAAAAACTGAGTTACAGAAATTCCATCGCGGTGTTACTGTTTATGGGCAACTTATTCTTTTTCTATGGCTATCCCCCCACGGCCATTTCGTTACTTATTTTTGTTTTGATTGTTTTTATATTAAATGCTTTGGCCTTGTTCAATAGTTATAAAAATTGGGGAACCATCGTATTAGGTAATTTCTCTTATTTTATTTTGTATCTTTGCGCACTTGAAATTTCACCTTATATTATCCTTTACAAAACCTTTGTTTGAAGAGAATAATATTTAAAAAATTGATGTATTTATGAAAGTGAAAACTATTTTGGTATCTCAACCTGAACCTAAAATTGAAAATTCCCCATATTTCGATCTTATCGAAAAACAAAAAGTGAAAATAGATTTTCGTCCTTTTATACATGTTGAAGGCGTATCAGGCAAAGACGTACGTTCCCAAAAAGTTGATCTTACAAAATATTCAGCCATTATCTTGACCAGCCGCAACTCCGTGGACCATTATTTTAGGATTGCGGAAGAACTCCGTTTTAAGGTTCCGGACACTATGAAGTATTTTTGCTTGAGCGAAGCAGTTGCCTATTACCTTCAAAAATATGTAGTTTATAGAAAAAGAAAGATTTATGTGGGTAAAAGAACCTTTGCTGAACTTTCACCTTTGATAAAGAAATACAAAAATGAAAAGTTCCTGCTTCCCACATCAGACAAACTTAAACCAGAAGTTCCCGCTGTACTCAATGAACTTAAGGTAGATTGGAAAGAAGCTACTTTTTACAAAACCGTAATCAGCGATCTTTCTGACCTACGAGATGTATACTATGATATTTTGGTGTTTTTCAGCCCAAGCGGAATTGAATCCCTTTTTGAGAATTTCCCCGATTTTGACCAAAAGGACACCCGCATTGCCGTGTTTGGCAATACCACAGTTAAAGCAGCTACAGAACAAGGTTTGCGTGTGGATATTCAGGCTCCTACTCCCGAAACTCCTTCCATGACCATGGCCTTGGAGAAATACATTAAAGAAGTAAACCACAAAAAATAAGCTTTAGTTAATTGCAAAAGAAAAGGCTTGCCACTTGGCAAGCCTTTTTTGATTTTATAAACAAAACGGTTTATTCACACACTGGCGCACCCGACAGTATTTCGTCGTTTGCATAGGTTTCGAATTTCATAAAGTTCTCCTTAAATGAATTTGAAAGTTCCTTTGCCTGAATATCGTAAGCCTTCTTGTTTTTCCATGTTCCCTTAGGGTTCAATATTTCAGAAGGAACATTTGGACAGGACTTGGGCATCATCAAATTGAAGATCGGATGTTTTTCATATTCCACATCACTCAATTTTCCTTCGAGCGCCGCAGAAATCATGGCTCGGGTATATTTCAATTTCATCCTGCTTCCTATTCCGTAAGGTCCACCGGTCCACCCGGTATTAATCAACCAAACATTTACGCCGGCCTCCTTCATTTTTTCGGTTAGCATTTCAGCATATTCAGTTGGGTGAAGTGGCATAAAAGGCGCTCCAAAACAGGCTGAAAAGTTTGGGGTTGGTTCATTAACGCCTTCCTCTGTACCTGCAACCTTTGCGGTATAACCACTAATAAAATGATATGCCGCTTGCCCCGGTGTTAACTTTGAAATTGGGGGCAGCACACCAAAAGCATCAGCGGTAAGAAAGAAGATGTTTTTGGGATTATGCCCTATGGAAGGCACCTGAATATTCTTTATGTGGTAAATTGGATAGCTTACCCTTGTATTTTGAGTGATGGAAGTATCGGAAAAATCTACTTCTCCGTTTTTGTCCAACACTACGTTTTCAAGTATAGCTCCGGGTTTTATTGCGTGGAAAATATCCGGCTCGTGTTCTTCAGTAAGGTTTATAACCTTGGCATAACAGCCACCTTCAAAATTAAATATGGTATTTTCTGAGGTCCAGCCGTGTTCATCATCACCTATCAACTTACGGTTAGGATCTGCGGAAAGAGTGGTTTTTCCAGTTCCCGAAAGTCCAAAGAAAATAGCGGTTTCGCCGTCTTCACCCACATTTGCTGAACAGTGCATGGGCATGGTGTTTTGATAAACGGGAAGGATAAAGTTTAATGCTGAAAAAATTCCCTTTTTAATTTCGCCGGTATAGCCGGTACCTCCTATTAAAGCAATTTTTTTGCTAAAGTTCAGAATGGCAAAATTATGTTGCCGTGTACCATCTACTTCTGGGTTTGCCATAAATCCTGGAGCAGCTATCAAAAGCCATTCAGGATCAAAGGATGGTAATTCTTCTTCAGTGGGACGTAGAAACATATTATGTGCAAACATGTTGGACCACGGAGTTTCAGTAATTACTCGAATATTCAGTTTATGTTTTTCGTCTGCACAAGCGTAAGAGTCCCGAACAAACACTTCTTTTTCTGATAAATAGTCAGCCACTTTTTTATAAAGTGCATCGAACATATCCGGAGGAAAGGGTATATTGATATTTCCCCACCACACCCTGTCGCGGGTTACATCATCCTTCACGATAAACCTGTCTTTGGGCGACCTGCCGGTAAATTCCCCGGTGTCAATGGCCAAAGCGCCGCTTTTTGCTTCTTTTCCTTGATGTTTTTGAAGGGTGTCGTTGTGAAGTTCTTCCGAAGAAAGTTGATACCTTACTGTTGCGTTTTTGATTCCGTATTTTTCAATTGAAATCGTTTTCGTAGTTTGGTTATTGCCTACCATAACTTATTTTAAATTTGTAGAGTACAAAAATAGCAAATCTTCCACAGACTGTGGAAATTAAAAAAGATTTATCGCTTCTTTAACGTTAGCATTCCATAAGCCAAACAAAACCAACCAATTATAAAAAGCAGGCCGCCCAATGGGGTTATAAAACCTATCGCTGGCGGATCAAAAGACAGAATAGATTTCATAGAAAGCAGATAAATAGAGCCAGAAAACAATAGGATCCCAAATATAAATAACCAAAAAACTATTTTCTTCACCTTTAACGGGATTACTGTGGCAAAGCCCAAAACAAGTAAGGCCAAAGCGTGGTACATTTGGTAGCGGACCCCTGTTTCAAAGGTGTTTAAAGATGTAGTGTCCAGAATATTCTTTAAACCATGAGCCCCAAATGCACCCAAAGCAATTGTTGCTGCCATAATCAAAGATGCGGTAACAACTATATTTTTATCGAAAACGTTCATAAATAAAAGGTAGAATTAGTAATTTCGTCATTCACGAATACAAGCTTCAAAGTTAACGAAAAACCCTCCAATGAGAAATATATTAATTATAGGCGCAGGAAGATCAGCTACCAGTTTAATCCGTTATTTACTGGATAAAAGCGAAGAAGAAGAACTTTTTATAACTATTGGCGATATCTCCATTCAATCAGCCCAAAAATACACCGCAGACCATCCCAATGCCCGCGGCATTATGCTGGATGTTTTTAACGACGTTCAAAGAAAACAAGCGGTGGAAAACAGCGATTTGGTAATTTCAATGCTCCCTGCCCGCTACCATATTGAAGTTGCAAGGGATTGTATTGAATTTGGAAAACATATGGTTACAGCATCCTATGTAAGTGACCAAATGCAGTCTCTGAACCATAAAGCCGAATCAAAGGGTTTGGTCTTTATGAATGAAATAGGCCTCGATCCAGGAGTAGACCACATGAGCGCTATGCGAGTTATAGATAGAATTCGTGCCAAAGGCGGCAAAATGCTACTTTTCGAATCCTTCTGCGGTGGCTTGATCGCTCCGGAAAGTGACAACAACCTTTGGAATTATAAATTTACCTGGAACCCCCGTAACGTTGTATTAGCTGGGCAAGGCGGTGCTGCCGAATTTATACAGGAAGGGAAATTTAAATACATTCCGTATCACAGACTTTTCCGTAGAACAGAATTCATCAATATAAAAGGTTATGGCAAATTTGAAGTATTAGCCAATAGAAATTCCTTACAATATCAATCTGTTTACGGACTTGAAAACATCCTTACCCTATACCGTGGAACCATCCGAAGAGTTGGCTTTAGCAAAGCTTGGAATATGTTTGTTCAATTAGGAATGACAGATGACACCTATACAATTCCAAATTCTGAAAACCTAACCTATCGTGAGTTTGTGAACTTATTTTTGGCCTATTCGCCAACAGATACCGTGGAGCTTAAACTTCGCTACGCACTAAAAATAGATCAAGACGATTTGATGTGGGAAAAATTGGAGGAATTAGATATTTTCAATAGTGAAAAAACCATTGGCATCAAGAATGCAACACCTGCTATGGCACTCCAAAAAATATTGGAGGAAAAATGGACCTTGGCGCCCGAAGATAAAGATATGATCGTGATGTATCACAAATTCGGTTACGAATTAGATGGTAAAAAACACCAAATAGACAGTCATATGGCCTTGATTGGTGAAGACCAAACCCACACGGCAATGGCGAAAACAGTGGGGTTACCTGTTGCAATTGCCGCAGTAAAAATTCTAAATGGCGAAATTAGCACACCCGGAGTTCAACGTCCCATTGCTAAAGAGGTTTACGAACCTATACTAAAAGAACTTGAGGAAAATGGCGTAATTTTCAGAGAAGAAGAAGTGAAGTATTTGGGCTATAACCCAGAGAATCTCCATCTTGGTTAATTATTAGAGAATAAAACAAAACCCGCAAATTTGCGGGTTTTGTTTTATTCAAAAATCGACAATCGTCAATCTTTATCTTCTTCCCATAAAAATGGAGATGAAATATAATAAGGTTGCCAAGGATCCTATAGCTGCAACCACGTATGTTCGGGCCGCCCATTTTAATGCATCTTTTGCTCCTTCGTGTTCCTGCGGTGTAACCATATTGCTGCTTTCCAACCAAACCAAGGCACGTTTACTGGCATCAAATTCTACCGGAAGCGTTATAAATGCAAATATTGTTGTTACAGCAAAAAGCACAATTCCAACTCCGAAAATCCAAGTTCCAAAAGCAGAACCGGTTGCGAAGAGAATAATACCAGCCATAATTACAAAATTTGAAAGTTTGCTGGAAACGCTAACCGCCGGAACAATGGTGGAGCGCAATTTCAACCAACTATAAGCTGTAGCGTGTTGCAGTGCGTGCCCACATTCGTGGGCAGCAACTGCAGCCGCAGCAGCATTGCGTTGCATATATACGCTTTCACTTAGGTTTACTGTTTTATTTGCTGGGTTGTAATGATCCGTCAATTGACCTGCAACTGAAATTACTTTTACATCCGTAATTCCATTGTCGGAGAGCATTTTTTCGGCTATTTCCTTCCCGCTCATTCCATTTTGAAGATGGACTTGGCTGTATTTTTTAAATTTGCTTTTCAGTTTGTTGCTTACTAACCAACTTACCAAAAAAATGAGACCTGCAATTATATAGTATCCATACATGGTTTTTAATTTTTAAATTCTTTCTTCAAATTAATCAAAAAGCGTGCAAATTTTTACCCAACAATATTTACAATTTTTCCAGGTACGATGATTACTTTTTTAGGTGTTCGTCCCTCTAAATACTGGGCTGTTTTCTTATGTGCCATTACGGCAGATTCTATTTCCTCTTTGCTTAAATCTAAAGGCAACTCTAAAGTAAATCGCATTTTTCCGTTGAAGGAGATTGGATATTCCTTGCTGCTTTCAACCAAATATTGCTGATCAAATTTTGGAAATTGAGCGGTTGAAATACTTTCCGAATGCCCCAATTTCTGCCAAAGTTCTTCGGCAATGTGTGGCGCGTAAGGCGAAATAAGAATTGCCAACGGTTCCAAAACTTCGCGTGCGTTGCATTTTTGAGCAGAAAGCTCATTCACCGCAATCATAAAAGACGAAACCGAAGTATTGAAACTGAAATGCTCAATATCTTCCTGAGTTTTTTTGATGGTTTTATGAAGCGTTTTCAAACTGTCTTTGGAAGCTGCATCTTCGGAAAGATAAAAACTTTCGTTTTCGCCCGAATGGTACAATTTCCAAAGTTTTTTTAGGAAACCGTGTACGCCAGTAATCCCGGCAGTATTCCAAGGTTTTGCTTGTTCCAGCGGACCGAGAAACATTTCGTACATTCTTAAGGTATCTGCGCCGTATTGGTTGCAAATATCATCGGG
>JBBQQN010000032.1:0-29947 GCA_038215845.1 Flavobacteriales bacterium
GCTCTTGCAGTAAAAATGAAGACCCAATACTTGTAACTGGTCCAGCTATTTCACTAACTCTAACTAGCGATGTGGGCTCACAAGCCCTGGAAGTATTATCGGTAAATGAAGAAGTGAATTTTACCCTTACCGGAAGTGATAGTACCGACTATACCACTTCCGCAAAATATTTTGTAAACGACGTTGAAATTCCAAGCAATTCATATACATTCACAACAAAAGGTACCTATGAGGTAAAAGCTGTTTACCAAGATATTACCAGTAATATTTTGAATTTTGAAGTAATTGGTATTGGAGAGCGAGTGCTTACAGTTGATTTTCCAAAAGCCCTTCGCAATCAAACTATAACTTTCGGGTTGTTTGATTCTGATGGAAATAATACAGCTTCTGAGGCCACTTTTTATATAAATGGTGAAGCAATTTCGGGTAATACATATACATCAGCAACCCCAGGTGAATTTGAAGTATACGCTTCTTATATTTTAGAAGGTGAAACCTTAAATTCAGAAGTAAAAAATATTGAAGTGTTTATTCCCAAAAGAAAGGTTGTTATTGAAGATTATACAGGTACTTGGTGTGGCTATTGCCCAAAAGTAATTTTGGCAATTGAGGAGGTTGAAACAGTAACCAATGATATTACGGTGGTCGCCATTCATAAAAAAGCAGGAAGCATTCCAGAGCCTATGGATTTCCCGCAAATTTTAGAACTTCAGGCTGAATTTGGAATAGGAAACGGGTTTCCCAAGGCCCAATTGAATAGAACCGTTGCGTGGAACGATCCTTTCCTAAAAGAAAATGTAACTTCCATGGCGGGTAGTGATACCAACGTTTCCATTGCCATTAATTCACAATTAACAGGGTCAAATATTTCAGTAGAGGTTAAGGTTATATATGAAAACGGCTCGGAAGTAGGCGATAAATTAGTGGTCTATTTGGTAGAAAGCGGAATTGTTTCCCCACAGGCCAATTATTTCAATCATGTGGAAGGACATCCTTACGAGGGCCAGGGCGATCCAATAATAGATTATGTACACAACGATGCCCTTAGAAAATCAATCTCGGGTCTTTTTGGGGACAACATCCCTGAAACGCCAGCCTTTCAAGAATACACGAAAAACTATACAGTTGCCATTCCGCCGGAATATAACCCAGAAAACCTAAGTTTTGTGGTAATGGTGGTAAAGGAGGATAACAACGCTAAAAATTCACAGCACGCTGAGCTTACCGAGAATAAAAATTACGAATAAAAAAAACATTTATATTTTGGAATAAAAAAACCCCGACTTTCATAGTCGGGGTTTTTCTTTATAGAATTGGAATGCTTATCCTAAAAACGGATAACGATAATCTATAGGTGTAACAAAAGTTTCCTTTACCATCCGTGGTGAAATCCATCGGTATAGGTTTAGTTTGCTTCCTGCCTTGTCATTGGTTCCGCTGGCACGCGCACCGCCAAAAGGTTGTTGCCCAACAACGGCACCAGTAGGTTTATCGTTGATGTAAAAATTACCTGCAGCATTTTCAAGGATCGTAACCGCTTGTTCCAAGATATAACGGTCTTCACTGAAAACTGCTCCGGTCAAGGCATAATCGCTTGTCTCGTCAACTAAATGAAGGGTTTTTTCCCAATCTTTATCTTTAAATACATAAATGGTTACCACGGGACCGAATAATTCGGTGCTCATCGTAGTATAATTAGGGTCTTCGGTAACGATTACGGTAGGTTCAATAAAGTAACCTTTGCTTTTGTCGTAATTACCTCCAGCAATTATTTCTGCATTTTTGTCTGTTTTTGCCTTGTCTATATAACTTGCCAGTTTGTCAAAAGATCCTTCGTGGATTACGGCAGTTATAAAATTGCTCATATCTTCCGGAGAACCCATTTTAAAAGAACTTATATCGGCTACCAAATCATTTTTCACATCTTCCCAAATACTTTCCGAAATGTAACAGCGGCTTGCCGCACTACATTTTTGTCCCTGAAATTCAAAGGCACCCCTTGAAATGGCAGTTGCTACTTGTTTTGGGTTGGCCGTTTTATGGGCAACAATAAAATCTTTCCCACCGGTTTCGCCTACAATTCTAGGGTAAGTTTTATATGTGTTGATGTTGTTTCCTATTTTTTGCCAAATACCTTTGAAAACATTGGTTGAGCCAGTAAAATGAATTCCGGTAAAATCAGGGCTTGCCAATACGGTATCGGTAATCATAACGGGATCGCCCATTACCATATTTATTACTCCGGCCGGTACACCAGCTTCTCTAAAAACATCTAAAATCACTTTTGCAGAATACACTTGGCTGTCGCTGGGTTTCCACAGTACTACATTGCCCATTAAGGCAGCACTTGCGGGAAGGTTTCCGGCAATGGCTGTAAAATTGAAAGGCGTAATGGCATACACAAATCCTTCCAAAGGACGATACTCCACTCTGTTCCATGCCCCAGAAGTAGATTCGGGTTGTTCAGCGTAGATTTCGGTCATGTATTGAACATTGAACCTTAAAAAGTCAATCAACTCACAGGCTGAATCAATCTCGGCCTGATATATATTTTTGGATTGCCCAAGCATGGTTGCTGCATTTATCCTTGCACGGTAAGGTCCTGCTATTAATTCGGCGGCACGAAGAAAAATTCCGGCTCGTTGTTGCCAAGGCATTACGGACCATTTTTTTCTGGCTTCCACAGCCGTTTCAATTGCTTCTTCTACGTTTTTCTTTGTTGCTTTATGGTAGGTCCCCAAAATGTGCTTATGGTCGTGAGGTGGCGACATGGTACCTGTTTCCTTGGTTTTAACCTCTTTTCCGTTAATGTATAAAGGCACCTCTACCTTGCTGTCGTACATTTCTTTATATGTATCCAACACTTCTTTTCGTTCCGGAGTGCCGGGCGCGTACGTTTTAATTGGTTCGTTTACGGCTATCGGTACCTCAAAAAATCCATTTCCCATAATTGTTTTTGTTTTAATTTATGAAGATGGCAAAGGTACAAATTTTTTGGTGTTCAGTCAGGGACGAAAACTTGCAGTTTGAGATTGAAGTGATTAAATCTATTTCTTTTTTTATATGAAATTATTCCTTCGCTTTTTGTAAGTTTCCTATCTAAAATATTTTAGGTGGCAACTGTGTATTATACTGCAAACTGCTACCGAATACTGAATACTTTTTTCAATGTGTACAATCACTTTTGTTCCAAAATCAGACAAGGATTTTATTCTTACTTCCAACCGGGACGAAGCCCCGGGGCGACAAACCTTTCCCCCCAAGATTTACCTTGAAGAAGGGGTGAGGCTTTTGTATCCCAAAGATGCGCTCGCAGGTGGTAGTTGGATTGGTATAAGTGAAAGGAAAAGAGTAGTCTGCCTTATGAACGGTGGCTTTGTAGCACACCAACGAAAATCCTCATATCGAAAAAGTAGGGGATTGGTAGTAAAGGAATTATTGATTTCAGTAGATATAATAAAAGAAATTGAAAATTATAATTTTGAAGGAATAGAGCCCTTTACAGTAGTTTTGGTTGATTGGGGAAATGGCCTTCGGCTTTTTCAATTGGTCTGGGATGGGACCAATTCACACTTTTCAGAAGAACCACTTGCCCCACATATTTGGTCGTCTTCTCCGCTTTATCCCGAGCTTTTAAAGAAAAAAAGGGAAAGTTGGTTTTCAGAATTTCTGCTTAAAAACCCAAATTCTTCCGAAGAGGAACTTCTTTCATTCCATAAAAATGCTGGAGAAGGAGATGTAAACAGTAACCTAATTATGGACAGGGGCTTTGTGAAAACAAAAAGTATCACCCAAATTAAGAAAAGTAAAAATGAAGTAATAATGAAATATGAGGATTTGGAAACGGAAACAATCCATTCTCATTCATTTCAACCCTGAAAATTGAAACTTAATTTATTGCAAAGGAAGCGCTTAAATTAAATAGTGGGATGGAAACCTTAAATTTTCGGGTAGTTGCAAAGTTGACCATATTATAATACCCGCGCATGGCTCCAAAGGGCGAGACCAATAAACTGCCACTTGTATAGGCATGTTTTTCGCCAGGTAATAAAATGGGTTTTTGGCCAATAACACCATCGCCTTCCACAATTTCGGTATGATTTAACGAATCCTTTATCTTCCAGTGCCGGGAAGTAAGCTGAACGGTATCCTTACTTTGGTTTTCGATAGTTACGGTATAGGCAAAGGCGTACTGCATTTTATGGTTCTTATAAAATGTGCCTTCAAATTCGGTTTTTACCGAAATTTTTATACCCTGTGTAACCTGTTGTACCATAATCAATACATTGCAGCGGTGATGGCCACAAACAACACGGTAGCTGTTGAGAGGCCTATTGTAAATACTGTGCTTAAAAATACAAATTTTATCAATGTAATAATCCTGCTTTGCTGGTAAAAATTTCGTAATGCCTTATAAAAATAAAATGGCCCAATAAAAAGAAATAAAGCACCAAGAAAAAACTGACTCTCCCACAACAGATCTGGAACGGTAAATAGTAGCATTGCCAGAAATACGAAACTAAAAATATGAAAGATAAAAATCATATGTTCCAAGTAAGTGTAGCGTTTTCTGGAATACAGTATCCAAAAAAAGAGGGCGAAAAAGGGAGTAAAGAAAAAGAGGAAAAAAGGAATTTTGGACATGCAGTAATTCAAAAATTCTCCGGGGTTTTCCTTTATTTTTTCCCACGTCCTGTTTTTTGAATAGATCCATCTGTTGAAGCGTGTGTTTTGATGCTTCAAACTATCCAATGCTACCGCTGGATTTTTGATTTTATGTGCCGAATAAAATTCTTGATATAACTTCAATCTTTTGTAATAGCTTTCCAAGGAAGACATGGTATCCAATGCGGCTTCGGAAACATAATCTATTTTATTTTCCATTTTTTGTTTTGATAGCGAATCCAACTTGAAAAAAGGAGCAATATCGGTGTCCCTCCCGCCACTTTCTGTTTTTATTGCATTTTGAAGCGAATCCAAGTTAAATTCATTCTCGGTGTCGGTTTTTACATTCATAAGTTTGTCATCTCCAAAAGAATCGGATAGACCGAGCAAGCCTTGAACTATAAAATAAATAATGGATACACTCAAGAAAAACCGAAAAGGGTTGGCATACCGCAAACGTTGCCCGCTTACGTAGTTCCTGGTAATTACTCCGGGACGGAAGAGCAGGTCTTTGAAGGTACTTTGCAGACGCGAATCATACACTAAAATGCTGCTTAAAAACTGTTCAAAAAAATCCTTTACTGAAAGTTGTTTGGTGCTGTTTTCCTGGGAACAATGGGGGCAATAAACATCACTAATGTCCAGGGGTTGCCCACAATTTAGGCACTGAGTGCCGCGGTATCGCAACGATTTTCTGCTAGATAGTTGAGGTTCTTTTTTCTTCATTACCCACTAAAATAAAAAGAATCCGATTTTTTTTATAATCTATTGCCTATTAATTACTTGTAATATTGGTTGAATTGGCAAAGCCCATCCCGATAATTCTATCGTAACGTGCGCCCAAGTCACGGAAATAAACAATTACAGTATAATCGTTTTCCGTCTCCCAGAAATCACCACTTACGGCCCCTTCGTCAATACTTCCGTCCCGATTTACCAAAACGTATTTGTAGTTGTAAAAACCTTGTTTGAAAAGTCTTGTGTTTCGGTAAGATTCGCTTTTGGAATCATATTTCATATAAGTGCTGCCATCAATTGTCCAGTTATTAAAATTACCATAAAGATGAAGTTCTTTATCACCAATATCGTCATAATATTGAAGGTTGAAATGCATGCGCACATATTCGGCTTCAATATCGGGGTTATCGGAATCTATATTCCGGACCACAAAATTCCCGTTTATGTCAGGATTATAGGTATAAGGTCTATCATACCGAGGAATATTGGTAAAAAGATAATTTTCATAAACATCGGTCAATTCAATGGAGCGGATACCATTGGTAGCCGATCTTTCGTCCTTATTGTCGAAGGCCAAAAACTCATTTCCCCCACCAAAGGAGGCTTCCTTGTCATACCTATAAATAAGTTCGCTGCCAAGTGTATATTGCGGCACCAGATTGGTGATGGCAGTTTTTAAATTGCTGTTTTGAAGTACGAGGGTTTTTACAGTTTGTTTCGGGTTTATCAGTAACAGGTTTGGCGAGTTTATACTGAATTGGACTACTTGTTTTTCATCAATAACTTTTAAATCCCGGGCACGTTTTATTTCTACCCCTACATTTGCCAAATTCTCGATAACAAGAAATTTTCGCGAAAAGATAATTTCCCCATCGCTATTGAAGATGCTCAACAGATAATTGCCACTTTTCTGTATTGCGCGGGTTTCACGGTTGGGAATTATGAGTTTATAATGTGAATATATTTGAAGTGTGTTTACGGAATTCTCATAGGTTTCAATCCGCACGTCATCAAAACCATCCAAATATTCACTTTTTGAAAGATCACTAGGGGTCCAGTCGAAATTATGATGGGTGATGGTATAATAATAATCTTCTTCTTCGCCGTTAAGGGCATCAAAGGAAAGTTGAAGGTTTTCTCCCAAACGAATAATTGGCAATTGGCTTTGTTGGGTGGTTCCTCTAAATTGTATGGTGCTGATGAAGGAGGGTTCCACTTTTTCACTCACTTGGGCGAATGTGGGAAAGATGGCTATTAAGAAAAGGAGACAGCTTATTTGTGATCTAAACATAGTAGGTATTTAAATAGCTAAGATAAACAAATTTTGTGCCCATTGTGTGGTTGTTTTAAGAATGGAAAGCTCCCAAAAGTAGGGAGGGGAAAAAGGGGGATTGTGACATCAACGTTTAGCACGGTTGGAACAGTAAGAGGCTTTAACTTGTAATGCAAATTCTTTGCCCACTTTTGAAAAATATTTTAACGGTGTTGATCGATTAAAATTAAATTTCCATCGGGGTCCGTTACTACAATACTTGCTGGGCCAGAAGTGTTTTCATTTGCTTCGGTCGTCAAATTTATACTTTTATTTTTCAGTTGTTTTTGGATTTCCCTAACGTCCTCAAAATCTTCAATGTTTTTGGCGTTTTCATCCCACCCCGGATTGAAAGTTAAAATATTACCTTCAAACATTCCCTGAAAGAGTCCGATCAGTGAATTTTCATTTTTCATTATGAGATAATTTTTATCCATGTCCCCTACAAAAACTTTAAAGCCAAGGTTTTCGTAAAATTGTTTTGAAGTTTTAATGTCCTTCACATTAAGACTGACTGAAAATGCTCCTAATTTCATCGTGTTTTGTTTAGTTGTTATTTGTCTTTAAAGCAATACTTAATTTTTCTTACTAGATAAAAAGGCAAATATTTTTTAAAGATATAAAATATTACAGTATTGGAATATTCCGTGACGGGATACGGATAGAGAAGAATAATTTGGGGTTTGTGTACGGGTATTTTTAGCAGAAAATAAAATGTACCAAAGTAGTAGTGTAATTAGGGTTAGCATGTAATGTGCAATTATTTTATACGGCTTAAGTCTGATTTTAAGTGCTGTGCATTCATTATGCTCTATTGTAAACTAGTTCTTCCCCAATGTAATTTATTATTTAAAAGAAATAAAATGGACGGTCTGCTTCCCTTTGCCATTTCAAAACAAGTGCCTGAAATTCCCGTTGTCTCGCACCCATGTTTTTAACACATAAAATTATACCCTTTTATTGTGCAATGGTGTATTTAATTTATAAATTTGCACTCCCTTTTCCCCTAGTTTATACATTTAGGATGCCGAAAGGGAACTAAAAAGACATTATTAATACCTCATAGTTGTATGTCCAAAGACATTAAGATTAAAAAAGGTCTTACCATCAAGTTAAAAGGTGAAGCAGAAAAAACCCTTTCCAGCGCACCGCGATCCAGAACATTCGCCATCAGGCCGTCAGATTTCCATCTTATAACCCCAAAATTGGTGGTTAGAGAAGGCGGGAAATTACAGGCTGGCGATACTATTTTTTATTCCAAAACCAAAGAGGAGATCAAGTTTGTATCTCCCGTTAGTGGCACCCTTACCAAAATTGAAAGGGGCGCCAAACGCGTTATTTTGGAAATAGTAATAGAGGCAGATGCGCAGGATACATTTAAGGATTTTGGAGTGATGAGCCCAACCGCTTCCAGTGCGGAGGCAATCAAGGCCCGTTTACTGGAATCTGGCTGTTGGCCCTTTATCATCCAACGTCCGTATGCCGTAATTGCAGATTCAGCGGATGAGCCTAAATCCATTTTCATTTCTGCAAATGCAACGGCACCACTAGCTAATGATTATGATTTTTCCCTTACCGGAAAAGAAAAAGAATTACAGGCAGCTGTAACGGCCTTAAGCAAACTTACCAAAGGGCAAGTTCATGTAGGAATTGGCGATAGTGGTAATTCACTTTTTAAAGGTTTAAAGGATATCGTACTCCATACTGTTTCTGGGCCACATCCAGCAGGAAACGTGGGGACGCTAATTAACAAAATAGACCCAGTCAACAAAAACGAGGTAGTGTGGACCGTTAGTCCACAGGATCTTGTAATTATTGGGGAATTGTTTCTGACGGGAAAATTTAATGCAGAACGCATTGTTGCTCTGGCGGGTTCTTCGGTTAAAACTCCAAAATATTATAGAACGCGTATTGGTAGCGAAGTTTCTACATTTTTGTACGATTCTGGATTGGATGAAGAAAACGTTCGTGTAATAAACGGCGATGTGCTTATAGGGAAAAAAACTTCACCAAAAGGACATCTTGGCTTTTATAACAATACGGTTACGGTGATTCCAGAAGGAGATGATTATGACTTTTTTGGCTGGACCAAACCGGTTTTTAATAAAATATCGATTTCGCGGGCTTTAACCTTTTCTTGGTTAACTCCCAATAAAAAATTTGAATTGAATACCAATACCAATGGTGAACACAGGGCCTTTGTAGTAACGGGTAATTATGAGGAAGTATTTCCGCTGGACATCTACCCAATGCAAATATTGAAAGCGTGTATGGTGAAGGACCTTGACGCTATGGAAGCTTTGGGAATGTACGAGGTAGCGCCGGAAGACTTTGCGCTAACTGAATTTGTATGCGTGAGCAAACAGCCACACCAACAAATTATCAGAAAGGGTCTGGATTTAATGTATAAAGAAATAGGATAACCGCTATGGGATTGAAACAGAATTTGCATAAGCTAAAGGAAAAGTATAGTGGCACTAAAATGGCCCCAGCGTTTAACGCATTACATACTTTTTTATATACGCCAAATGAAACTACCCATTCGGGATCGCACGTACGTGCTGCGGATGATTTGAAGCGTACCATGAATACAGTAATCATGGCACTTATACCTTGTTTGATTTTTGGTATATTCAATGCTGGATATCAGCATTACGCAGCCATAGACAACACACTTCGCGCAGCACCTCTTCAAAATTTCTTCACTTGGGATAACTTAATTATGGGTTGCTGGACGGTATTACCGTTGGTAGTGGTATCATATGCAGTGGGTCTTGGAGTAGAATTTATTTTCGCCATTATCAAAAAACATGAAGTAGAGGAAGGGTATCTTGTAACAGGGATGCTTGTACCGTTGATTGTGCCAATTGATATTCCACTTTGGATGTTGGCCGTAGCTGTAATATTTGGGGTAATCATCGGAAAAGAAGTCTTTGGTGGCACCGGGATGAACATCCTGAATCCAGCACTTACCATCCGCGCATTTTTATTCTTCGCCTATCCAACTTGGATGAGTGGGGACAAGGTATGGGTGCACGGGGCAAAAGCTATGTCCACTCAGCCAGATGCTATTTCTGGAGAAACTATTTTAGGAACATTGGCTGCAAACAGCCATCCAGTATATAGTACTTGGGATATGTTTTGGGGCTTTATTCCCGGCTCGGTGGGTGAAACTTCCACCTTCCTTATAATTATTGGGGCGTTGTTCCTAATATTCACAAAAATAGGAAGTTGGCGAATCATACTATCCGCGGTTGTGGGAGCTATTGTAATGGGACTTGTTTTTAACGGTGTGGTAAACGCAGGTTGGATAGAACCGGGAAGCAAATTCTATGGGTTGATGAACGAAACATGGTGGCATCACCTCATTATTGGAGGCTTTGCATTTGGTGCAGTATATATGGCGACCGATCCGGTAACGGCTTCACAGACCAATCGTGGAAAATGGATTTATGGATTTTTCATAGGTTTTATTGGGATTATGATACGGGTATTTAATCCGGCCTATCCGGAAGGGATTATGTTGGCCATACTGTTGATGAACGTATTTGCACCCACCATAGATCATTACGTAGTACAAGGAAATATAAAGAAGAGAATGAAACGATTAAAAGTTAAAACAGCGTAATCATGGCAAGATTTACCGATAAAAATTCATACACAATACTCTTTGCCGTAATTATGGTAGTGGTGGTAGGAAGCCTTTTGGCCGGAATAGCACAGGGTTTGCGAGGCAAGATTTCAGAAAATGAACGTTTTGAAAAGCAGCAAAACATCCTTTATGCTATGGGCATCAACGAAAATGAGGGACAAGGCGATGTTACCTTTATTCCTACTGATAGTGTGGAGCAAGTTTTTCACACCTACATTAAAAAACAATTGGTTATCCAAGGCGATTCGGTAACCGAAAATCCTGAGGCCTATCTTATTGATCTTAAAAAAGAAGAGTCGCACGCAAAAGAAGACGAAAACTATAAAAGAAGGCTTCCTCTTTTTATAGGAGAAAAGGATGGCGAAACTCTATACATTATCCCAATGAGGGGAAAAGGTCTTTGGGATGCTATCTGGGGTTTTGTTTCTCTCGACAACGATTTTGTAGTTCAAGGAGTTTACTTTGACCATAAGGGTGAAACCCCTGGTTTGGGTGCCAACATAAAAGAACGTTTTTTTATGGACGATTTTGAGGGCGAACAGATTATGAACGGAGATGCCTTTAAAGGTATTACGGTAGCCAAGGGAAATAACGATCCTACCAACCAGAGAAAAGATGACCAGAAAGTGGATGCCCTTGCAGGAGCAACCATTACAGGAAATGGTGTTACTGCAATGATAAAAAAAGATGTAAATCTCTATATTCCATATTTGGAGAAATTAAACAAAGAACAATAGTATGGCACTTCTATCAAAAAAAGACAGCAGGTTAATCTTAGACCCATTGGCGGATAATAACCCTATTACCATTCAGGTATTGGGTATTTGTTCTGCCTTGGCTATCACGGCCCAGTTAAAAGCGTCCATAGTAATGGCGGTTTCTGTAATGGTGGTTTTGGCAATGGGAAATGTGGTTATTTCGCTTCTGCGAAATGTGATTCCCGGAAAAATCAGAATTATCGCCCAACTTATTATAGTGGCGGCATTGGTAATTATTGTAGACCAGGTTTTGAAAGCCTTCGCATATTCTTTGAGCAAGCAGCTTTCGGTATTCATCGGCTTAATTATTACCAATTGTATCATTATGGGGCGTTTTGAAGCCTTTGCACTGGCAAACAAGCCATGGCGCTCTTTTCTTGATGGAATTGGGAATGCGGCAGGCTATGGTTTGATTCTTATAATTGTAGGTTTCTTCCGTGAACTTTTAGGTTCCGGTACACTTTTGGGCTTCAAAGTTTTGGGAGACCCCATTGAAAAAACAGGCCTTTATGCCCTAGGATATGAAAACAACGGATTTATGTTGCTTTCGCCTATGGCGTTAATAGTTATAGGTATTATTATCTGGGTACAGCGTTCAAGGAATAAAGAACTTATAGAAGAACATTAAGATGGAACATATAGAGTTATTTTTTAAATCGATCTTTATAGACAATATGATATTTGCCACATTCCTGGGAATGTGCTCCTATCTTGCCGTGTCCAAAAAAGTTACAACTGCGGTTGGGCTTGGCGCAGCCGTTATATTTGTCTTGACTGTAACTGTTCCTATCAACTGGCTATTGGATCAATATATTTTGAAGGATGGTGCATTGGTATGGCTTGGCCCGGAATATGCAGACTATAATCTAGGATTTCTTTCCTTTATTCTATTTATTGCAACCATTGCTACTATGGTGCAATTGGTTGAAATAGTGGTAGAAAAATTTTCACCGTCCCTTTATAATTCCTTGGGTATCTTTTTACCGCTTATTGCCGTAAACTGTGCTATTTTGGGAGGCTCGTTGTTTATGCAGTCAAGGGATATTCCAACCTTGGGCTTGGCGCTTAACTATGGTTTCAGTTCAGGTATAGGTTGGTTCTTGGCCATCTTGGCAATAGCAGCTATTCGTGAAAAAATACGGTATTCAAACGTCCCAGCACCTTTGCGCGGATTGGGTATTACCTTTATAATTACCGGTTTAATGGCGATAGGTTTTATGAGTTTTGGAGGAATGTTGACAGGTGGAGATGAAAAGAAACCTTCCTTAGATTCAGATCCTACAAACGTAGGTATGAAAAACGAAGAAATTAAAATAGAAAAAACAGAAAGTACAGAAGAAACTGCAAGTACAGTTTCCTTGTCCGAAGTTTCAACCCTAACGAAGCAATAACATGTTTTTAGAAATAAGCACTCTTGGAGTTATTACAGTAACAGTCATTTCCCTATTGATATTGACGTTGTTATTGGTAGCCTTATTGTTGTTCACCAAAGAAAAATTATCACCTTCCGGTCCAGTAAAAATTACCATCAATGATGAAAAGGTAATTGAAGTGGCCTCGGGAGGCACACTGCTCTCTACCCTTGGAAGTGAAAAGATATTCCTTCCCTCTGCCTGTGGTGGAGGTGGAACCTGTATTCAGTGCGAGTGCCACGTCCTTTCCGGTGGTGGCGAAGCATTGCCAACAGAAACACCCCATTTTACCCGTAAGGAACTTAAAGAAGGAGCACGTCTTTCTTGCCAAGTAAAGGTAAAACAGGACATGAACATCCACATTCCCGAAGAAGTTTTCGGTATTAAAAAATGGGATGCAACAGTTGTTAGAAATTATAATGTGGCTTCTTTCATTAAAGAATTCGTTGTTCAAATTCCTGAGGATATGAACTACAAAGCAGGAGGTTATATTCAGATTGAAATTCCGCCTTGTGAAGTGAAATTTGCAGATATGGACATTACAGCCCATCCTGAAGAGCACGATAGACCGGACAAGTTTCAAGAAGAATGGGACAAATTTAAATTATGGCCCTTAGTAATGAAAAATACCGAAACCGTTGAAAGAGCCTATTCTATGGCTTCTTATCCAGCTGAAGGGCGCGAAATAATGTTAAACGTGCGTATAGCAACCCCACCCTTCGACCGGGCCAAAGGTGGTTGGATGGCTGTTAATCCAGGGATTGCATCTTCATTTATATTCAATTGTAAGGAAGGTGACAAAGTTGTTATTTCTGGCCCTTATGGAGAATTCTTTATTAACACCTCTGAATCGGAAATGCTATATGTTGGGGGTGGAGCAGGAATGGCTCCGATGCGCTCACACTTATTCCATCTTTTCAGAACTCTTAAAACAGGAAGAAAAGTTACTTATTGGTATGGAGGCCGTTCTAAAAGAGAGCTGTTCTATATGGATCATTTTAAGGAATTGGAAAATGAATTTCCAAATTTCAAATTCTATTTGGCTTTAAGCGAACCTGCGGAAGAAGACAATTGGAAAGTAAAGAAAGACATTCACGATGAAGCAGGCGATGGTTTTGTGGGCTTTATACACCAAGTGGTAATTGACAATTACTTGAACCATCACGAAACCCCGGAAGATATTGAACTATATTTCTGTGGGCCGCCATTGATGAACCAAGCAGTTCAAAAGATGGGCGAGGATTTTGGAATCCCCGATGAAAACATTCGCTTTGATGATTTTGGAGGATAATTAAAATTATATATTTAATAAAAAAGCCGTTTCATTAAATGAAACGGCTTTTTTTATGATTATTGGAATAAATCAAATTAAATAGTTATTAAAAATTTATAAATTCTTATTTTTAGATTTTAAAACCTCTAAATGAACTATTTAGAGAAAAAATTTGGGGATAACGAATTTGAATATTTAATAATTATGAAAAAAATTACCATAATCGCTATTTTCGTATTGGCTATTGCGCATGCTTATGCACAGCCCGTTAAGAGCAAGGTCATACAAAACCAGACAGGGCTTGTGGTCTTTGATGCCGCCCAACAGTATTCTATACAAAATTCAAAAGAGATTTTCAAAGAAGTATTTAGTGTGCCCCCGGCCGCCAGTTTTAAAATAATTAAACAGGAAAATGACAAGCAGGGCCTTCTTCACCAAAAATATCAACAGTATTATAATGGTGTAAAAGTAGAATTCGGAACCGTGATCTTTCACAGTAAAGAAGGAAAGTTGTTGACTTTAAGTGATGAATATTACGCCATTTCAGCTTTTAACACTGCGCCCATCCTAAGTAATGAATATTTATTTCAACTTGCTGTGGAGCATATAGGGGCAGAGCATTATTTATGGGAATATCCAGATGCAGCAAAAGAGATGGATAATTATAGAAAACCAGAGGGCGAATTGGTAATCCTTCCTGTTTTTAATAATATTGGAAATAGTGAAAAAGTGAGAACAGAATTTAGATTGGCTTATAGATATGATATATATGCCACCTATCCAATCAGTCGCGGGGATCTTTATATAGATGCAAATACAGGAGAACCACTTTTTTATAATGCAATAATAAAACATGCCACAGATATTGGAGAAGAGCTAAAACCTATTGTAACTGTAGAAAGTGAAATTGAATATTGCCAACGTATTGAAGAGAACAATCTCGATGCAATGGTTAGCGGAACTGCCCAAACACGCTACAGCGGAACAAGAACCATAGAAACACGGTTTGATATAGCAAATTATATTTTGGAAGATGTAGGCAGAAAACTTTATACCCGAGATGCCCTTCACCAAGCTCCTGGCACAACCTATCCATATATAACCAATTATCAGCAATTTACAGATAATGATAATAACTGGACAACCGCAGAACATAGCGCCAACAAGGACGATGCAGCACTTGATGCCCACTGGGGTGCAATGGAAACATATGATTATTGGTTAAATGTCCATGGACGTGACAGCTATGATGATGGCGGGGCGCAAATAAGAAGTTACGTGCACGTTGATACCAATTATAATAATGCATTTTGGAATGGTTCCGTAATGTCCTATGGTGATGGTTCCTGTGGTGCCTCAGAAGGCTGCAATGGATTTGATGCTTTAACCGCCATTGATGTTGCTGGTCACGAAATCGGCCATGCTGTTACAACCTATACTGCTAATTTGGCTTATCAAAGAGAGTCTGGAGCCATGAATGAAGGTTTCTCAGATATTTGGGGTGCTTCTATTGAACATTTTGCCAAGGGAAACGGAAGCGATACAAACCCTGCTGCAAAAATATGGTTGATCGGTGATGAAATTGACAGGCGTACCGGATCTGCAGCATTTCGTTCCATGAGTAATCCTAAGTCTTTGGGTCAGCCGGATACCTATGGGGGCACTTTTTGGCAAAACCCAGACTGCGGAACACCTACTAATGGTAATGATTATTGTGGCGTCCATACAAATAGTGGCGTGCTAAATTATTGGTTCTACCTTACAGTGGTAGGAGGCACGGGAACCAACGATAATGGTGATTCATTCAATATAGCAGGAATTGGGATGGCCAAAGCACAGGCCATTGCTTACCATACTTTGAAATTTTATTTATCTGCAAATTCTACTTACGCTAACGGAAGAACCTTTGCAATCCAAGCTGCAACTGATTTATACGGGGCCTGTTCATTGGAAACACAGACCGTAACAGATGCGTGGTATGCAGTAGGAGTGGGTGCCCCATATGCCAATACTTGTACACCCACTATTTCATTTTTAACCCTAACTGGAAATACGGTGGAAGGAACAGATTGTGGTTATTTAGATATTACCGTCCCCTTAACAATTGCTATTGCTGCATCAGAAGATGCTGATGTAAACTTTGCGGTATCCGGTGGCACAGCCAACAATGGAACTGATTATGAACTATTAACACCAAGCGTGACCTTTCCCGCAGGAACCACAACAGCTCAAAATATGGTTTTAAGGGTTTATAGTGATGGTTTTGTTGAAGGAAATGAAACAGCGATTATAGATTTTACTGTAAACGCGAATGGAGGAGATGCTACCGCTGATCCTGCAGCAGATACTTATACATTGACTATTACAAATGACGATAATGCTCCTTCCACCACCAAAACTGTGAATCTATACTCTGAAGATTTTGAAGATGGGGTTTACAATGTTACAACGAGTGGAAATACCGGGTCGGATTTGTGGAAAGTAGGAAATAAATCTGCAGCTACTAGTCCTTTCTGGACCACTACAGGCAATAATTCTATTTTCGCATTTACAAATGACGATGCATGTAATTGTAACAAAGGGAATGATTTGTTGACCACTACTACTTTTAGTCTAGTGGGTGCTTATTCCTCTGCCTTGCTTACTTTTAATCATGCTTTTGCCAATCTTGGTGAAACGGGGCAAGTACTAATAAGTACGGGCGGACCATTTACACTTATTTCCACATTGACAAATACATCTATCGCAAATGGAGGAGGTGCATATACCACGCCATGGGTAAATGGTATAAGTTTGGATTTATCATCATATATAGGTCAAGCAAACGTTCGAATTCAATTTAAATATAACGACAACAATACTTGGGCTTATGGAATGGGGGTTGACGATATAGTTGTGTCCGCAGTTACCAATACACTTATCCAAACCGCAGTGAATACAGGTACTACCAATGATCAAATAAATCTTGCTGAGGCCGGAACAATTTATACTTCAGACGCTGCAACCGGTAATTTAATACTGGATATTTCCAATAATGATGCCCATGATTATGGATGTACAGATGTTTCTGTGTCTCGATCAGGAACGGGAGGACAAGCTTATAATGGTAGTATTTATCCTAATTTGGTAATGGATAAAAACTTCAGAATAATAGTTGATAACCCAGCAAGCCCTGGAGACAGTACAATAAAATTCTATTTCACAGAAGCGGAAATAGCGGGTTGGGAAGCCGCTACCAATTTAATGAGGGACCAGCTGGTAGCTTTCCGAGAAGGAGTTAATGAAATTTCTGCATTAAGTATTGGCTCTTTTGGCAGTAATGTTACTTTAGCCGGAACTTTTACCGGATTGGAAGGAGATTATATTTTTGGTCCTGCAACTGCCTTTTCAACCTGTCCATCTTCAACAACCTACACCACTTCCGGCTGGACCAATGGGGCTCCTACTTCGAACACCTTGGCTATTATTAATGAGGATTACAGCACGGCAACAGCAAATATAGAAGCCTGTTCTTTAATAGTGAATTCAGGAAAAACCTTGACGGTGCCAGCTGGTACCTATGTAAATGTTGCAGGGAATATTACAGTGAATGGCGATCTCTTTATAGACCATGAAGGCAGTTTGGTTCAAATTGATGATACTGCCAGCGTGGCAAATAATGGAAGCATAACTGTTCGGAAAATTACACCTTTTTTAGAACCCCTATTTTTTATGGTTTTGGGAAGCCCCATGACTGCCGAAACACGAACTGGAGTTTATGGAAATGCCGTCCAAGTGCGCAACCATTTGACAGCCAATTTTGTCCCTGACCCTGCCGTAGAGGCATTTGATCCGGGGGCCGAAAATTTTGCGGATGACAATGGTGATAATTGGCAATTTTATTCGGGAACCATTAATCCGGGGGAAGGTTATTTGGTGCTGCCACAGCAATCCTTATCGGGAAGTGGTATTTATACGCTAGATTATACTTTGGGAACTCTTAACAATGGCGTTGTAGATTTTAATGTCCTTTATAATGGAACCCAAAATGCAAGCCCAAATATTGTTGGAAACCCATATGCTTCGGCGATAGATGCTGATTTATTTATGGATGACAACTCAATGGTTAATGCCTTATATTTCTGGGAGCATCTTACTGCAGCTACTTCAACCTATCCGGGATATAAACCTAATAATTACGACATGGGCGATATTTCCATGTACAATAGTTCGGGTGGTTTGCCTGCGGCGAATGATTTAGGAGGTTCCACCCAACCCAATGGTTATATTTCATCTGGGCAGGGTTTTGGATTTAAGGCAACCGCTGCTGGCACCGCACATTTCAATAATTCGATGCGGGTAAACGATAATAATGATACCTATAGAAAAGGGCAAGCCTTAAAAGAGCGAATCTGGCTTCAGGTTTCAAATGAAGACTACGAATTGCGGAGCACAACCTTGATAAGCTTTTCAGAGGAATGCCTTGATACCTACGAAGCCAAGTACGATGCCAAGAGAATGGCAACACCGGTAAGCCTATATTCCAAGTTGGATTCTGGAGAAGAGTTGGGAATACAGGGCCGTAGCGCATTCAATACTGATCAGGAAATTCCTTTGGGCTTCGTCAGTCAAGTGGAAGAAAACCAAGAGTTTAAAATTTCCATCAGCAATCAAGATGGAACAGTGTGGCCAGATGTTGTAGTGTATTTATTGGACAGACATGAAAACCTAAAATATAATCTTACGGATTCAGATTATATTTTTAAAAGCGAACAAGGAGCGTACAATAATAGATTTGTACTTTTATTCAAAAGCACTGTTTTGGGAAACACCGAAACCGAGCTTCAGAATATAAGTTTGGTGCCAAACCCTACCACTGGAATTGTATCCATAATTTCTCCGAAAATCAACATAAATTCTGTTGAGGTTTATGATATTCGCGGTAGAAAATTAATGCTTCAGGATTACAAAAAAGACCAATATCAACTTGATATATCGGCCTTGCAAGCTGCAATTTATTTTGTAAAGATAAATACACAACAGGGCACGTTAACAAAACGCATTATCAAACAATAAGAATTTAAAACATTTATTAAATTATACCGCACCTTAATTTAAGGTGCGGTTTTTTTTTAATAATATTTATTACAAATACACAAAGCCTGTTTGTAATAAAAAATTGAAAATTATTCAGAAAAATATTGGTGTCATTTTTTTCTTCGAAGGTTTCTTTACGTAATTTTGAATTATATTATGAACGAAAAACTAACCAAACAAGAACTACATAACCTTGCAATGAATATTGTAGGGAAAGAACTTGAGGCTCAGGGGTATGAGTTTTTGGGTGTAAACTCCACCTTGAAAAGAGATCCCCAATTTGTAGTTTTAAAGGACAAAAATCTTCACTTTGTTATTGTTCGGGCAATATCCTTTCCGCGGGATGCCCATGCTTATGATCCTTTATTTATGAAAACAATTAAGGAGCACGCTCTAAAATTTGAAGCAAAAACCTATTATGCGGGTGTGGGCCTAGGCCACGGTTCAGATTACGGAAAGCCCGTTTTAAAAGATGAGGATTACACAATGGTCTATAAAGGGCTACAGGAAATAAAATGAAAAAATTAATAATTATCGCCCTTGCAACCTTATTGGTTTCTTGCGGAAAAACAACCCCAACAAGCAAAGTTTTAAACGGCAATGCGTTTGGCACCACTTATAATATTCAGTTTTATTCTGAAAAAGATTTTAACGCACAAAAAGGGTTGGATTCAGTTATAGCTGCGGTCAATAATTCCGTTAGCACTTATATTCCCAACAGCGACATTTCGAAAATAAACCGTGGCGATTCCACAGTAATTGTAGATGCTATATTCCGGGAGGTTTTTAAAATTTCGGAAGAAGTGAACAAAAAAACCAATGGCTATTTTGATCCAACCATTGGTGTTCTGCGAAATGCTTACGGTTTTGGAGATGTGAAACCTCTTAATAAAATTGACAGTACCACGTTGGATTCCTTATTAAAATATGTGGGTTTTCACAAAGTGAAATTAAATTCAAACGGTACCATTCATAAAGAATACCCTCAGATATATTTTGATTTCAACGCCGTGGCAAAAGGCTATGGAATTGATTGTATTGGTCGCTATTTAGAAGCTGAAGGTGTAAGTAATTACTTAATAGAATTGGGTGGCGAAATACTTGCGAAAGGTGAAAATATTAGTAAAAACCAAGAATGGGTAGTGGGCATAGAATCTGTAGATTCTGAATTGGAAGACCGCACTTTTGAAGCCACGGTAAAGTTAAAGGATGTCGGTATGGCTTCCTCGGGCAACTACCGGAAATATAGATTAGATTCGGTAACGGGCCAGAAATATGTACACACTCTTAATCCCTTAACAGGTTCTGCAGAAAAAAGTGATGTTACCAGCGCGACGGTTATAGCTCCTACTTGTGGCGTGGCAGATGCATATGCAACTTCCTTTATGGCTTTGGGTTTAAAAAAATCGGAGGAGCTTTTAAAAAATCTAACAGGTGTGGAAGCATACCTTACCTATAACAATTCCTTAAACCAGCATCAGGTTTTTATTACGGAAGGTTTTAAGAAACGGCTGGGGAAGTAAGTGGTTTTTTACAAACCGGAATCAATTCGCCTTTAGGCAATCTATATTTTTCAACTTCCGTTAGGGTGAGCATATTGGTATAATCTACGGCTTCTACATTAAAACCTACAGAAGCCAATTTTGTAAAATAATCCATGCCATAAACCCGAACATGATCATACTGCCCAAATATGCGGGCGCGTTCTTTGGGATCGGTAATGGTATTATCTTCAAAAGTTTTGTCCAAACTGGCTTTATAGGGAACCTGTAATATTGCAACTCCACCCGGAGCCAGCACCCGAAAAATTTCTTTCATTGCTTGTGTGTCATCTGGAATGTGTTCCAAAACGTGGTTACAGATTATAAAGTCGTAAGTATTATCTTGAAAGGGGAGATTACAGATATCAGCTTTTACATCTGCAATAGGTGAATTTAAATCGGTGGTTGTATATTCTAAATTCTTCATTTTTCTGAAAATTTTGTAGAAAGCCTGCTCGGGAGCAAAATGAAGTACTTTTAAATTTTCTGTAAAAAATGAAGTTTCATTTTTAAGATAAAGCCAAAATAAACGATGCCTTTCTAGAGAAAGCGTGCCGGGTGAAAGCACATTTTCACGTACCTTTTCATAACCGTATGGAAGAAATTTTCGGTAGGACTTTCCGTCTATGGGGTCGGTATATTTGTTTCCCTTTAAAAAAAACGCGAGGATAGGTCTACCAATAATGCTTAACCTAATTAGCAGTGGTCGTGGAATTAAATTCAAAAAAAATTTGAAAACTTTTTGCATTGTTTAAATCACGAACTCTTTTTCCCGGAATTCTTTCTCTTCGTCGCTTTTTATTCCCAAAGCTTCGTAAACATAGGCGAACGTGGAAAGCAATTCGGGTTTGCCATTTACCAAAGCAATATCGTGCTCAAAATGCGCGCTTGGTTGCTCGTCTTGGGTTACAATAGTCCAGCCGTCCTTTAACTGCTTTACTTTGTGGGTTCCCATATTAATCATGGGTTCTAAGGCAATGGTCATTCCTTCAATAAATTTTTTACCGCGGCCGCGCCTTCCATAATTGGGCATTTCTGGATCTTCGTGCATTTTTCTTCCCAAACCATGGCCCACCAATTCACGAACCACCCCATAACCTTGGGCTTCACAATATTCCTGAATGGCAAAACCTACATCACCTACACGGTTTCCCGATTTAAATTCACGAATCCCCACGTAGAGCGATTCCTTGGTTATTTTCAGAAGTTTTTTTAGATCGGCAGAAACTTCGCCCACCTCAAAAGTATAGGCATGGTCACCGTAAAAGCCATTTTTTATGGCTCCGCAATCAATGGCAACTATATCGCCTTCCTTTAGTGGAATATCGGTAGGAAGCCCGTGAACAACGGCTTCGTTTACGCTTGTAAGTAAGGTGGAAGGGCAATCGTACAATCCCAAAAATCCCGGAATGGCATCTTGGGAACGAATGTAATCTTCCGCCATTTGGTTAAGTTTATTTGTGGTTACGCCCGGTTTTACTTCTTTCGCAAGCATCCCCAAAGTGCGGGAAACTACTAAAGCACTTTCGCGCATTAATTCTATTTCTTCTCTTGTTTTTGGTATAATCATAGTCCTATTTCAAAAAGGAAAGCCATCCTTTTTTTTTGGTAATTACTTGTTTGTTTTGGGGTTTCTCCTCGCCAAGTAATTCTTGGTAAATTTCACCCCAACTTTTAAGCCCGCCAATATTTCGGTCGTCAATAAAAAGATCGGCATGTATTTTTCTACTGTATGAAGCATCAAATTCCTCCTCCGGAAAACTTTTGTTTACGGCGTAAAAAACGATGCCATTTTCTTCACAGAATTTTACGGCAGCCTCCAAGGAACTTCCCTTTCTATACGTCCAAAGAATCAATCTATGGCCTCTTTCCTGAAGTTTTTTAAGGGTGTCAAAAGCAAAAATTATGGGCCTGCCTATTCTTGGATATTCATCCTCAACTATGGTTCCGTCAAAATCCACTGCTATAGTGTAAGTATCATGCATCATCGAAAATTTGAGAATGCAAAATTACAAAGAATTATACCGATGCCAATGGATTATTCTGCGTAAGCGTGTTTGTATTCCTTTCCACTTAAAATCACGAACATATCCTTTTCTAGGCTTTCAATAGGGTATTCCACTATGCGGCCGAGTTCTTTGTCGCCTTTATAAAAAATAAAGGTGGGTACGTTAGTAATATTTTTTCCTTTTTCAAAACCCATCGGCGTGGTTTTTTCTTCGGAAACAGTTATGAGTGTCAATTTTGACTCGTCGAATCCGGCAGCATCCATTATTTTGTAAAAATGTGGCGTCTCGCGTTGACTATCTTCGCACCACGTACCCATAAATACAGTGACGGTTACATCTTTTAAAAGAGGTTTCAGTTTTTCGATAGTTTCCGAATCCGTTTTATAATCTTCATAACCCGGGCGGAACCAATCTTTAAAGGCGTCCATTTCCAATCCTTTTCTGTTGGCCTTGCCCAAAAGCATCACAGATTCTTCGTATGGAACGGTGTCGTTTACCTTTTTTGTGTTAGGATTTTCGGTTTCCGAAACTATTTCATTTGAAGTGTTTTCGTCAATTTTTGTTTTTTCCTTTGAAGAATTGCAGGCAACCAAAAACGTTGCTGAAAGTATAATAAATAGCTTTTTCATAATTTTATAGTAAAGAATTTTGAGTCATTATTGCGGGTTTTTCGATTCCCATTAAATGAAGGATTGTCGGAGCGATATCTGCCAAAATACCATCTTTAACAAACTTAATATCGTCATCCACCACAATAATGGGAACAGGATTGATGGTATGTGCTGTATTTGGCGATCCGTCTGGGTTGCGCATCATTTCACTGTTGCCGTGGTCTGCAATAATAATAGTGGTATAGTGGCTTTCCAATGCTTTTTCGACAATTGCTTTGGCACATTTATCAACGGTTTCACAGGCTTTTACAGCTGCTTCAAAAACACCGGTATGACCTACCATATCTGCATTCGCAAAATTTAAGCAGATAAAATCGGCCGTTTCCTTTTCTATCTCTGGAAGAATCATATCCCGCAATTCATAAGCGCTCATTTCGGGTTTTAGATCATAGGTGGCAACGGTGGGCGAGGGGCATAGGATTCTTTTTTCTCCCTCAAAAGGAATTTCCCTTCCACCGGAAAAGAAAAAGGTTACATGCGGATATTTCTCTGTTTCAGCGATTCGGATTTGTTTTTTTCCATTCTTTTCCAAAACTTCTCCCAAGGTATCGTGCAGGTTTTCTTTGTTGTAAACCACATGAATATTTCCGAAGGAATCATCGTAATTGGTAAGCGTTACAAAGTAAAGGGGAAGCGTTTTCATCCCGAATTGTTCATAATCCTTTTGCGTTAAAACTTCCGTGAGTTGCCTGCCGCGATCCGTTCTGAAGTTGAAGAAAATAACCACGTCATCTTTTTCAATTGTTGCGATTGGTTTTCCTTCGACGTCCGTCATAACAATGGGTTCAATAAACTCATCGCTAATTCCTTTGGCATAACTTTCTTCAATACTTTTCACGGCATTTTGCGAAGGTTTGCCTTTTCCAAAAACTAGTAGATCATAAGCTTTTTTAACGCGTTCCCAGCGTTTATCCCGGTCCATGGCAAAATAACGTCCGATAATGGAAGCCAGTTTTCCGCCGGTTTTTTCCAGATGATTTTGAAGTTCTTCAATAAAACCTTTCCCGGAATGTGGATCCACATCGCGGCCATCGGTAAAGGCGTGAACGTACACATTTTTTAAACCCTCATTGTGGGCAGCAGTAAGCAAGCCTTTTAAATGGTTAATATGCGAGTGCACTCCACCATTGGAAACTAGTCCTAAAAAGTGGACATTCTTATTATTGGTTTTAGCATATTGAAATGCTTTTTGAAGCTCGGGTTCCTTATTCAATGTACCTTTTTTAACCGCCATATTTATCTTTGCCAAATCTTGATAGACAATTCTTCCGGCACCCAAGTTCATATGGCCCACTTCGCTGTTGCCCATTTGTCCTTCGGGCAAGCCTACGTTCATTCCGTGAGTAAGCAATTGGGCATGCGGATATTTTTTATACAAAGAATCTATAAACGGTGTTTTTGCTTGTGCGATGGCTGAAACGGCCGGGTCTTGAGTATTTCCCCAACCGTCGAGAATCATTAAAAGAACTTTTTTATTCATGGTGCAAAGATAAGTCGATAATTAGTTGATGAGTCGATATGTCTATGAGTTTATATTTTCTGTGTTTTCCATTTCTTAATTTAAAGCAATTTTGGATTAATATCCAAAATGTTCTCCTTCACATATTTTGAAACAAAGCTTTCCGAAAAATGCTCGTTGCCCAATATCTTTTCTTCGGAAAGCATTTTTTTCACATCAATCTTTTCTTTGTATTCTTTCAGCATGGGAATCGAAATGGGCGCATAGCTGAAATGCCACGGTTCATATTTAAAACCTTTGCGGTTGCCGTTATCAGTGTAGACCTCGTAAAAATCGAATTTTTCTGCATTTTCATTCAGCCATGTTTTCAATTTGCAAAAAGATCCAGTTCCGTGGAAGTTTTCGGTTTGCAAAACATTTGAGGGACGCGGGCCATTGGCGTCTATAATATCAATATCGGTTCCCCAATGGTGGCGCGAGGTACCTGGAATGGTTGAATATTCTATAATTTTTTGAATTGCCTTTTCAGGGGAAAGTCCTTCCGAAGTGAATTTTTTATACTTGCCCTCATAAATTTCCTTTTGGCGCTGAAAGCTTCTATATGCCGAAACCACTTCAATATTTATATTTTCCTTTGCTGCTTCGGCCTTCATTTTTAGGAAGGCTTCCTTTGCGGTTTTGTGCATTTTTGAAGTATAGCTATCGCCCACAATGTCAGCATTGCCCTTTCCTATCAATTGGTTTCGGGAAAATTCGCCCATAAAATTTTTGAATGATAATTGCGGTAATATTGCCAAACTTATTCCTGCAATGCTTGAAATCTTGATGAATTTGTTTCTTTTCATAGGATGAGTTACTGGTTATAGGTTACTGGGTTCTTGGATTGTGTTTCTGATAAATAACTCAATAACTCAATAACTAAATAATGAATAACTTTTTTCTCCTACGAAATTCGTTAAAAATAATTTAGAAGTCAGCCCCTGCCTCCTTTTTTAATTCAATTTTGGGAATTGAATGTGTTTTTCTTCCAAAGAAAATAGCCGGAATTTCATACATTTACGAACCTTTTAAAATTTGAAATAGTATGATTTCCAAAAAACTATATACGCTTTTACTCTTCTCAAGTATCGCCGTTACATCACTCTTTGGCCAAAATGTGATGATTACAGACAATAATAATCCCAATGAGCCTTCCATAAAGATCAATCCCTTGAACCCCGATATCCTTGTGGCGGGAGCCAATCTGAATAACGTTTATAACAGCAGCGATGGCGGGCATACATGGAGCGAACAGACTATGTCCTCGCCCTATGGGGTTTGGGGAGACCCAGCTTTTGATGTAGATACCGATGGAAACTTTTATTATTTCCATCTTTCAAACCCTGCAAGCGGAAACTGGATTGATCGCATTGTTTGCCAAAAATCTACCGATAACGGTAATACGTGGAGCAGCGGAACTTTTACGGGCTTAAATGGAACAAAAGCCCAAGACAAACAGTGGAGTGTAGTGGATAGAACAAATAATAATATCTATTTAACCTGGACGCAGTTTGACAGTTATGGCAGTAGCAACCCGAACGATAAGTCCATTATTTTATTTTCAAAATCTACCGATGGTGCGCAAACTTGGTCTACCCCAAAAAAAATAAATGTGGTAGATGGAGATTGTGTGGATGAAGACTATACAGTTGAAGGCGCTGTGCCAGCGGTTGGACCAAATGGTGAAATATACGTGGCTTGGGCAGGTCCCAACGGGATAGTTTTTAATAAATCCTTGGATCAGGGTGAAACGTGGTTAAATGAAGAAATAGCTATTGACCCGATGCCCACGGGTTGGGATTATTCCATTCCCGGAATTAACCGCGCCAATGGTTTGCCAATAACTAAATGCGATCTTAGCGGAGGTCCCAATAACGGGACTATTTATGTGAACTGGAGCGACCAGCGCAATGGTGCAAATGATACTGATGTTTGGATGAGTAAATCTACTGATGGAGGTGATACTTGGAGCGGGCCACTTAGGGTGAATGACGACCCAGCCGGAAAGCAGCAGTTTTTCACTTGGATGGATATTGACCAAACCACTGGCAACCTGTTTTTTGTTTTTTACGACAGAAGGGAATATACAGATATAAAAACCGATGTGTACCTTGCCTATTCAGTTGATGGCGGAAATACCTTTGTAAATAGACGAATAAGCGAATCGCCTTTTACTCCCAATTCTGGAGTTTTCTTTGGCGATTATACCAATCTTACAGTTTATGACAATATTGTTAGACCAATATGGGCAAGGCTTGACGGGGGACAATTAAGTATTTGGACAGACGTAACCCCATTTGAAATTCTTGCAACTGAAAGCAGCGCTCCACAAGCAAATAGTGCAGTTCAATACCCAAATCCCGCTAGCGATATTAGTTATGTTTCATTTAAACTCCACGAAGAATCTACGGTAAGTCTCGATATTTTTGATGCCCAGGGCAGAAAGGTTTACACCATTATGGACAACGAAAGCAAAGGGTATGGAAAATATGTAATTCCGATGAAGTTGAGTGAAATGAATCTAGCCAACGGAAATTATTTCTGTAAGCTTTCGGTGAACGGAATTTCAAAAACCCTTAAAATGATTGTAATAGAATAATGACGCCAGCAGAAATTAAAATTACCTTCCGAATTATCCCTTCTTCTGAAATATTTATAATTATCCCATTGTTGCAAAAGCTGGGAAACTATGCGGTTTCAGAAGAACTTTTAAAAGAACGCTTGCCGGAAATGGCGCAGCAAAACTATGAATGCCTTGGCGTTTATGATCACGAAAAATTAATTGGAATTTGTGGTTTATGGTTTCAAACACGCCACTATGCTGGAAGGAGCGTGGAAATGGATCACGTAATTATCGACGATTCTTACCGTAGCCATGGAATTGGTAAAATGCTGATTGAATTTATTAGTGATTATGCCAAGAAAAAATCCTGCAATTGGGTTGAACTAAATAGCTATGTACACAATTTTCCTTCTCATAAATTTTTCTACAATCAAGGTTTTGTGGCTAAGGGATATCATTTTGTAAAGGAGTTGTGACTTTAGCTGCGCTCAATCACAGCTCTGTCGGTCATTGAGCGGATTCGAAAAGACCAGTAAGTGTTATTCCGGTTTCCACTTCATACGGCTCCTTTCCTTGCTCAAAAACACGTGCGGTTAGTTCGCCTTTTAGAATAATTTCTTTACCATTAACACGCAACCAGCTTCCTTCGCGCAAACCAACAACGGGTACCGTATTCTGCGTATGAAATTCCGCAATGCGGGTTTCGCGGGTTTCGCCCATATGTTTACTGTTTAGGTCCGAATCCAAATAATGTGGGTTGAGGTTAAACGGAATTACGCCCAAGGTCTTAAATGAAGGAGGATAAACTATGGGCATGTCATTAGTAGTTTGCATAGAAACGCCACAAATATTGCTTCCTGCGCTGGTGCCCATATAAGGCATTCCATTTAAAATAGCTTCGCGAAGCGGTTGCATCAACTCCAAACGATAAAGCGCGCTTACCAAAACAAAGGTATTTCCACCACCTATAAATGCTCCTTTTGCATTTTTTAAAGCTTCCACTGGATTGTCAAAAGTGTGCAATCCAACCAGTTTTTTTCCAATTTTATTGAAAGCTTTTGCAGCTTTTTCAGTGTATTCATCGTGGCTGATTCCGCCGGGACGGGCGTAGGGGATAAAGATTACTTCTTCAGTGTCCTTATAAATTTCTGCTATTTCATCGGTTAAATAATCCAGATATTCGCCGCCGTAAACGGTGCTGGTGCTTGCTATTAATAGATTTTTCATTTTTAATATATTTTCGATGTGTAAATGTAAAAGTTACGGGTTTATAATAAAGAATTTATTATAAGAAGTTCTTTATTGTAGATTGCGCTATTATAAAAAATATTTTAATGGATAAATGTGGAAGAAACATTTGATATAAAGATTATACATAGGTATAAAATAAATCGGGTTGGTTATGAAGTGATTACCTGCGGTATAATCTGTTTTATTGTATTATGTGTTTTTAGGACGCCCTATGTATGGATGGGAGTTGATATGGCTCCTATTGAATTAAATATAGCAACACTCATTTCAATAATTATAGTATTACTTGGAGGTATTTTAAATGGAATTCGACGAAATGAAAAAGCAATACTGGTTCTAAATGCTTCAGGAATTATTATCAAAAATAAGAGAATTTTAAAAAAACTTAAATATGATAAAATTGAACGATTTGAAGGACAAGGATTAGGTGTGAAAAATATCTCTTTTAAGATTATTACTAAAAATGAAGATGATATTGAAATTACAGCCAACAAAGAAATATATGAATGGCTCATTGAATATTTTCCCGAAAAAGAGCAGCATTAAGTTTCATTATACTTTCAATCTTTCCAACTTTAACACCCCCTCCGCTAAACTTTAAGTTTTCACTAACAAAACAAAACCGTATTTTTAAAGAATGGCAAAAAAACTACTTCTATTGATATTTATAGTTCTCTCCACTACGCTTATGGCGCAGGATGTGGAGCGCACAAAAGTGGCTGGAAAAATCCATGTTCCCAATGGTGATGATGCCGAGGGCATCAATATTTACAACATTTCTTCCCAAAAAGGAACCGTAACAAATCCCGATGGAACCTTCGAAATTGAAATTGCAGATAACGACCGTGTACAGATAACCGCACTACAATACCAATCTTTTACTGTAGTTATTGATAAAGGTATTATAACACAAAAGCGTATGAACATTGTTATGAATCCATCAATCAATCAGTTGGATGAAGTGGTGGTTAGACCCTATGATCTTTCGGGCAATATTAACGTGGACGTAAAAAAAATACATACTTATACTGTTAATAAAGATTTGGGACTTTCCAATTACAACTTAAGATATGGTAGTGATCTAAATCCTGACGACAAAACAAAAATATCTGGAAACGCTGCAGAGGAAGCTCTGAATGGAAAAACACTGACGAACGGTGCCAATATTTTAGGCATCTTGGCAGGTGCGGTTAGCTTATTGCTTCCCAAAAAAGACAAGACCATTCCGGCCGAAAGACTGGAAACAGGCAATGCTTTGAACAATAATCTACAACAGCGATTCAGCAGAAACTTTATAGCCTCCACCTTTGATATTCCAGAAGAAAAAGTTGTAGATTTTTTTTATTTTGCGCAAGAAAACGGAATGGAACAACGCTTGTTGAAACCCGAAAATGAAATGCAACTCATGCAGTTTCTTCAGAAAAAAAGTAAAGAATATAAGGCCCGGGGTGAATAATAGATTTCTTCTTTTATTGTTATTTTTTTTATGGATAACGTCAACTATTTCGGCGCAACAGGAAACCCTTCA
>JBBQQN010000033.1:0-29352 GCA_038215845.1 Flavobacteriales bacterium
AGGCCTTTATAGACCAGTTAATAGTTTATGGGGAAAGTAAAACTCAAATTGTTCTCTCACATGTTGTAAAGAACAACGAATTAAAACCATTGAAATAACATTGTTAAAAATGTGACAATTAAATTTATTTTAAGACTTCTATACTTCCTTAATACTATATTTCCCATGAATATTGAATCTTAATAAAATTGCAATGAAAAAATATACTCTCCATTTTTTAATTATTACAATACTAGCTGGAATCTTCGGATTTATGGGATTTCATTTTCCCGGCGAAATGGCAGTACGGGTTTTATGCCTTTTCGCAGGAATAGCACTTATGATTTCCTGTCTAGACGCCGTGATTGTTGTAAGAAAAAAAAGAAAAAATCGTAAACAGGAAAACAAAAAAAATTGACCTAAATTTTTTCAGTTCCCTCTTTTTTTAATAAAAAATATAACCATATTGTTATTCCCGCAACTGCTAAAAGGAAAATTGAAAAAATTGTCCAAGTATTTGTAAATCCTAGGGTATCCACCAAGTTCATCCCCCCGTTATGCCCTATAAGATGCGCCATGGAAAAGCCCATGCTATACATTCCCATATAACTTCCTTTTCTTCCTTTTGGTGCCATTTCCAAAGCCAATGCATTTGAAAAAGGAAATCCAATCATTTCTCCCAGCGTCATCAGCAACATCCCAATTACCAGAATACCTGTCCAATTGCTAAAATTCAACACAAGAAAGCTCAATCCCAAAAAGAAAATCCCCCAAAAAGTGGCCATGGTTTTTGAAATTTTCTTCCGATCTAGCCAAGCAATCAAGGGCATTTCAAAAATTACAATAGTTGCCCCGTTTATGAACAATAACCAGCCTATTAGATCTTCCGAAAGAAAATGCGCCTTTTCGTAATACAGCGGCATTACTGAAAAATACTGCACAAACGTTATACTTTGAGCTACCATTATTATGAAAAAAAGGATAAACAGTTTATTTAAATAGGGTGGAACGCCATCTTTAACCACTATCACTTTCTCGGAACTGCTGTCTTTTTGCTTTTTGGGTTTCAATAGTAAAAAAACTCCGAAGGCAGCCATAATACAAGTAAGCCCATCAATCCAAAAAAGGGATGTATAGTTAATTTTTGCAATGATCAAACCCCCAACCAACGGACCTATGGAAAATCCCAAATTAATGGCCAAACGGATAAGCGTTATACTTCGGGTAACATTTCCTGGTCTGCTATAGGTTTCGGCGGCAACAAAAATTGCAGGCCGTCCTGCGTCCGCAACCATTATTAAAAGAAAAATGGCCAAACAAAAACCATAAAAAGTTTCAATAAACTGAAGCAATACAAACCCCAGCCCACCCAATAGTAGACTGTAAATAATAACTTTATAGAAACCAATAGTATCTGTCAACCTTCCCCCGATAAAAGTGCCCAATAAAGAACCAAGCCCAAAACAGGTCATAATCCAGCCCACTTGCGGTAGGGTAAGCCCTTTGGCATTAACCAGGTAGAGCGACAAGAAAGGTATTACCATAGCCCCAGCCCTGTTAATAAATGTAGCCAAGGACAATAACCAGATTTCCCGCGAAAGTCCGCGGAAATTGTTAAGGTAGTTGATATAAATGCTTTTCATGGCTGGTTATGGATGAGGTATAAATGTAAAACGTCCCGGTTTTAGCCGGGACGTTTTTATATTGAATTAGTTTATTTCTATATAATCAATACATACATCGCCGACATTTCTTTCCAGAAACGACCTGGTTTAGCGGACAGGTGTATGTTCTATTTTTCATTTTTGGTTTAATTTAAAATCAAATGTAGTGAAAAAAGTTATTGCTTAATTATTTTTTTAGGGAAGTGTCAAATTTTTATTAGTCCAATTTTAAATCGTTTCCGTGCTTAATTAATCCAATACCCTTTTCAATGTCATTCCAAATCGAACGGCTGCTTTGTCATACATGTTTCCCATTCTTACTAAACTTGGTCTGGGATAATCTTCGTTTGCATTTAAAAATTCATCAAGCCAATCTATTGATGATATTCCCGATAACCCATGCGTATCATTGGAAATAAAGGATAGGTTTCCTATAACATTTAATCCCTCAGCTCTATTTACTTCAACCTCGGAAATAATATTTGCCGGCTCCGAAGTTTCGAAAAATGAAATATTTAGATTTGCTTTTGCGGGTTGCTTCACTATTCCAGCATCATAACCAAAGTACATCCAACTGGTCTGAACTTTCATTGTGTACCTTAAAGAGGTGTCATTCAAAACAAATTCTAAGGGATCGTCATAATCTTTTATGCGGTTGTTTAAAGCTGCCACAAAAATTTTAGGATAAATGGAGTCTTTTGCTAAAAGATGGCGTGTTTCCCATTCCAATGCTTCTTCGAAGTTTAACTTGTTTTCTATTTTCTCTTTTATGTAACTCAGAAAATCTGTTTCATTAAAATTATCTGCATTGAAAAGAACTTTTTCATAAGTAAATATCACATTTACTTTTTGCAGTGAAGCCAATATGGAGAGTTCTTTCTTATCGATTTTAATATGTTGTCCGAAAAAAAATTGTGTGCTGAAAAAAATAAATACATAACTCAGAAATAATTTTGGGGCCATAATTTTTTAGTTTGCCCAAAAATAGGATTAAATGTGAAGAATCAAATTGTTTACTATATTTATTGAAATATAATTACTCATGAAATATTTCCTTTTCCTCCTAATACTTGTAGTTACTTGCAACGTTTCTGCCCAAAAAAAATATATAGAAGAAAACAAAGCGAAACAAGCGGAACTTAATGAGGAATTTACAAATGCTGAAACCACTATTTTAACCGAAGAGGATTTTAAAAATTTTAAAGGATTGGAGTTCTATGCAATTGATTTAAAATATAGAGTGAAGGGGAAATTTGTGCGAACACCCAACGAAAAACCATTCTTAATGCCCACAACAACGGAACGTTTGCCAGAATATGTAAAATATGGGGAAGCGCATTTCAATATTAATGGGAAAAATTTAAAGCTCAATCTTTATAAAAACACTGAACCTTATGACGAACCAGGATATGAAGATTATCTTTTTCTGCCGTTTACAGATTTAACAAGCGGCGATGGATCATACGGGGGTGGACGTTTTATAGATATGAGAATTCCCACGGGGAAGACAATAGTTATAGATTTCAATAAGGCATACAATCCCTATTGCGCCTATAACCACAAATATTCCTGCCCAATCCCTCCCAAGGAAAATGATCTTTTAGTACGAATAGAAGCGGGGGTAAAGGATTTCGGAAAACACTAAACGAGTTTTACCAACCACATGCCAAAAAAAACTGCGGCAAAACCGATTACAAAACTTGCAATAGTATAAAGTGTGAACGACATAAAGTCGCCGGCTCTTAAAAAAACATGGTTTTCGTAAGCAAAAGTAGAAAAGGTAGTGAAGCCCCCGCAAAATCCTGTGGCAAGAAATAAAACGGTATTAGTCGAAAGGACATTATTTTTTAAAGAAATACCGAGAATTATACCTATCAATAAACTCCCCAAAATATTGGCGGCAAAAGTACCGTAAGGAATCCCGCTTTCAAAACTGTCCAAGTATTTAGAAAGCCAATATCGAAGGGTGCTGCCTAAACCACCGCCCAAAAATACCAATGCCAATTGTTTCATTTACATTTCATTTTCAACAGGTTCGGGTGTGGGAACTATCGGTATATAGATCTCGGTTAGCCAATCTGCGGGATTTGGCACTTCTCCCGGATCTGTAGTATATACTTCAAACATTTTGGCATTTGGATCAGTATTCAGACTATTTTTTTCAATGTATTCCCTTCCTTTGGCATAGGCTTCGGACAAATGTGAATAATCTCCTTTCAAAGAAGTTTTTACTGCCGAAGTTGGATTCATAAATCCACAAACCACTGGGCTCCCTTCCGGGGTTATTACTTGTTCCTTAACAGGAATGCACGTTGAAAAGATTACCGTTCCGGTTGCATTGTCAATTTCATTGTAAATAGTAAATGGCATTCCCGCCATATTAAGTTTGTTTTGCTCAATAAAACCTTTTACTTGATTCATCATCGAGGCCATTCTTTCCCCAATTTCGTTCTGTTTTGCGGCAGTGGTAGTGTACATATAGTAACCGCCACCGTATTTGGTAACGCCATCTACGTTAATGGTGTATTTTTTCATGTCCGCTGCTACTTCTTCGGCAATGCCTTCCAAACCTTGTTGGTTCATTTCGTGCATTCCTTTTTCAAAATCGTAGCCGCTAATTGAATAATAAGCCTTGTCGATCAAAGTGTGCTCGCCCTTCATTCCCCAAGTTACTTTGGTGCCGCCTTCTACTTCTTCAAAAGTCCAGTACACTTTTGGGTTCCTTACTCCTGCCGGAGTATGTAGGGTTAGGTCCTGTTCAATTTCTTTATTGGGAATAACTTTCGTAGTGGTCATGGACCCGCTCATCTCGCCTTCCCAAGAATACGAGGCTCCTTCACCGGAGGTTTTTTCGGCGTAGTTAAAGGTCATGGTTGAATCTTCTTTTTTCCAAGGCCCCCAAGTTTCCCAACTTTTAAGATCATTTACTTTATTGAAGACTACTTCAGGAGGAGCCTGTATCACCATCGTATCGCTGATGTCATAAGTGCCTTCCTTGGTACCGAAATAAATGGCGCTACCTATTATTACTATTAAAATAAGAAAAAGTAAGTATTTTAAAATTTTCATTTGGCTGGGAGTGTTGGTTGGTGACGCTAAGGTAATGAATTTTATTCCTCTACATAAATCTTTTAAAAATGGAATGTAGCGCTTAATCGAGTGGCTGTTACAGGCAATGGTTTTGCATTTCTAAATTTCCAGATATTATTTTATTACATTTGCGGAAATCAAAATTTTTTTAAAATGAAGAACACCTTTTTTATTGCAATGGCCCTCAGTGGTTTATTGTTCTTTTCCTGTAAAGACAACACGGATGGAAAAGAAACTGCCAAAGTTGAAACCGTACAGACCACAGACTTTGATTATGTTGTGGAACAGTTTGACGATATTAAGGTTTTGCGTTACCAAATTCCAGGATGGGAAAAGCTAACCTTAAAAGAGCAGAAACTGGTTTATTATCTTACCCAAGCCGGTTTGGCTGGCCGAGATATTATGTGGGACCAAAACTACAGGCACAATCTTGAAATAAGAAAGGCTTTGGAAAATGTTTACACTAATTATAAAGGCGATAAAACTACCGAAGACTGGAAAAACTTTGAAAACTACTTAAAAAGAGTATGGTTCAGCAATGGGATTCACCATCATTATTCAAATGATAAATTGAAGCCACAATTTTCTTCGGATTATTTAAAACAACTTTTGACCGATACCAACACCACACTGGAAGGCGAAGCTTTTGAAGTTATCTTTAACGATAAGGATTCAAAAAAAGTAAACCTAGCAAAAGGTGTTGATAACGTTGCAAATAGCGCCGTAAACTTTTACGGGCCAGATGTTACCAATAAAGATGTGGAAAATTTTTATTCAAAAATGAAATCCCCCAATCCTAATAAACCTCTTTCATACGGTTTAAATTCAAAATTGGTAAAAGAAAACGGGGAGTTAAAAGAATTGGTTTATAAATCTGGCGGACTTTACGGCCCAGCAATTGATAAAATCGTCGAATGGCTTGAAAAGGCGAAAGGAGTTGCCGAAAACCCAGCACAGGGAGATGCTCTTGGCCTATTGATAAAATATTACAAAACCGGAGATCTTCAAACTTGGGACGATTACAACGTGGCTTGGACCGGGGCAACCGCAGGCAACATAGATTATATAAACAGTTTCATTGAAGTGTACAACGATCCATTGGGCTACAGAGGTTCTTACGAAACGGTTGTACAAATAAATGATTTTGATATGTCTGAAAAAATGTCCGTTATTTCAGGAAACGCACAGTGGTTTGAAGACAATTCCCCATTAATGGAAGAACACAAAAAAGATAGTGTGGTGGGCGTAAGCTATAAAGTGGTAAATGTTGCAGGTGAAGCCGGCGACTCTTCCCCAAGTACTCCCATTGGTGTAAACCTTCCAAATGCAAACTGGATTCGCGCAGAAGTAGGTAGCAAATCTGTTTCCTTGGGAAATATAATTGATGCCTATAACAATGCAGGAAACTCAGGAAGATTGAAAGAATTTGTAAACGATTCAACCGAATTTGCCTTGGAAGAAGAATACGGCCAATTGGCGGATAAACTTCATACAGCATTGCACGAGGTTATCGGCCATGCTTCCGGACAATTAAACCCCGGAGTTGGCGAAACTAAGGAAACCCTTAAAAATTATGCCTCCACCTTGGAAGAAGGCCGTGCGGATTTAGTGGGACTTTATTATTTATATAACCCAAAACTTCAAGAATTGGGATTGGTAGACGATTGGAAAAAAGTTGGAATGGCGGCCTATGACGGTTATATCCGTAATGGTTTGATGACGCAATTGATTCGTTTAAACTTGGGCGATAATGTTGAAGAAGCCCACATGCGTAACCGACAATGGGTTTCTGCTTGGGTTTTTGAAAAAGGAAAAGCAGATAATGTGATTGAAAAAATAACTAGGGACGGCAAAACCTATTATAACATTAATGATTATGAAAAATTGCACGAGCTTTTCGGCCAATTGCTTCGCGAAACCCAACGTATTAAAAGTGAAGGGGATTATAAAGCTGTTGAAAATCTAGTAGAAACCTATGGTGTAAAAGTGGACCAAAATCTTCACAGAGAAATTTTGGAGCGCAACAAACAATTTACTTCCGCACCTTATAGTGGTTTTGTAAATCCTATGCTTGTTCCAAAAATGAATGATGAGGGTGAGATTGAAAGTTTCAGCATTGAGCAACCCGCAACTTTTGCCGAGCAAATGTTGTATTACTCAAAAAACTATAGCAATCTTCCTGTAAAAAATTAGGGATTATTCACTAAAATAAAAAAGCTCTTCGGATTAATTTCGAAGAGCTTTTTTTATGTATTCTTTATTCTAAAGAATAGTTAATGAAGCATATTTTTAGGTTAAACCTATTTCTGAAAGGCTATAAGAATAGTAGTAAATGAATATATAATCAATGCTTTAAATATGATTTTAGCAAGGTCAGTAAAACAATAAATAGTATAAAACCCGCCAAAATCCACAGTGAGTTTTTATAATATTTTTTATGAAGTTTTCGATCGCCGCGATAGCTGTACACAAGAACAATAATAAATCCGATAAAAAAGATAAAGGCAAAAACAAGCTGGCCTGTACTAAACATAAATTTGTAGTTTTACGGAACAAATTTACAACCTTAAAACAACAATATGAAGAATAAAATAGCTGCTGTGGCAGAATTTCACAAAGCATTCGGACTGGGAATGAATGAAAGCCCAACTGTCAATTTGGGAATCAAAAAGAATCTATTGCGGTATGAATTGATGCGCGAGGAAAATGAGGAGTACCTTGAAGCGGCCAATAACAATGATTTGATAGAGGTGGCAGATGCCTTGGGCGATATGCTCTATATTCTCTGTGGCACCATTATAGAACACGGAATGCAGCACAAAATTGAAGAAGTGTTTAACGAAATACAACGCAGTAACATGAGCAAGTTGGGTGCAGATGGAAAACCAATCTATCGGGAAGATGGAAAGGTTTTAAAAGGCCCAAATTACTTTAAACCAAATATCAAATCTATAATTGAGAGCTAAACTGCGTATCTCCAGCCAAAGGGATCTTCACTTTGATTGTACTGGATATCCATCAATTCTTTTTTAAATTTAGTGGCAAAACCATCTGCTTGCTTCTCAAGGTCATATACTATTTCCTTATAGCTAAAAGCGCTTACTGGGCTAATTACCGCCGCAGTGCCTGCTCCAAAAATCTCTTTTAAATTTCCGTTTTGGGCAGCTTCAACAATTTCAGAAACTAGTACGGGCCGTTCCTCTACCTTAATATTATCGCGTTTTGCAAGAGCAATTACGCTTTTTCGGGTAACCCCATCCAGAATTCTATCGCTTATGGGGGCGGTTAGCAACGTATCGTTCACTCTGAAAAAAACATTCATTGTACCGGCTTCTTCCAAATATTTATGATCGCTCGCATCGGTCCAGATTACTTGTTGAAAGCCTTTTTCACGAGCCAAATTTGTAGGGAAAAACTGTGCGCCATAATTTCCGGCAGCCTTTGCGGCGCCGACACCACCGTTGGCAGAACGGCTGTAATTTTCGGCAATTACCACTCTTACATCACCAGTATAATATGCTTGAGCGGGCGACATTAAAATCATGAATTTATATTCGGTGGAGGGGGATGCCCCAACACCCACTTGGGTTGCTATAACAAACGGACGTATATAAAGAGAATTTCCAAAGCCCGGTTTTACCCAGTCCCCATCCAAATTAACAAGCTGTGTAAGCGCTTCAAAGAAAATTTCACGTGGAAATTCTGGAATAGCCATCCTTATAGAGGATTTGTTTATACGCTTAAAATTTTCTTCCGGGCGGAAAAGCCATATTTTCCCTTCACTATCCTTATAGGCTTTCATGCCTTCAAAAACAGCTTGTCCGTAATGAAATACTTTTGCGGCCGGTGAAATGGTAAGTGGCCCATAAGGCCTAATGGTTGGGTTTTGCCATTCGCCCCCTTTATAATCGCATTCAAACATATGGTCGCTGAAAGTGCTTCCGAAGGTTAAGTGTTCAAAATCAACTTCGCCAATACGGGAAGTTCCAATTTTTTTAATGGCTATAGCTTGTGATGTGGAAAGGCTCATGGAATAGTTCTTTATTTTGTAAAAATAGGTAAAATTTAGACCAATTTAAATTCAAAAAATCATTAAAATTGCAAACTATTATCTGTCAATAATTTAATTATACCCTTACCATGAAAAAAATAATTCTTATTCTCGCATTATCCTTTATTGTAGTAAGTTGCAAAAACGAAAAGTCTGATGAAAAACAAATGGCCGATGCGGAAAAATCAGCGATAAACTATATTTCTTTTGGCGATAAAATAACAGATAAAGATGTTATGGGCAAAGAAGAAATGGTTGAAAAATACAAAAACCTAAAACCTGGCGATACTGTAAATCTGAAGTTTACTTCCCAAGTCAAAGAAGTTTGCCAAAATAAGGGTTGCTGGATGAAGATGGACATGGGGGCGGACGAAGCGATGGTTCGCTTTAAGGATTACGGTTTTTTTATGCCGAAGGACATTGCTGGACAAGAGGTGATTTTAGAAGGCAAAGCCTATGTAGAAGAAATGAGCGTTGAAGATCAAAGGCATTATGCTGAAGATGGAGGAAAAACCGCAGAAGAAATAGCCGCCATTACTGAACCAAAACGTACAATAGCTTTTGAGGCCAAAGGGGTATTGATTCCCGAAACCGAAAAACAATAATTTTGAAGCGTACTTTTCTAACCACAGGAGATGGTTCCTTAACAATACACCTTCCCGAATGGAATGAACAGTACCATTCAAAACACGGAGCAATTGTAGAGGCCCAACACGTATTTATAAAAGAAGGGCTTTACCGCTGGCTTTCTTTAAATAAATTGAAAACTCTTTCCATTTTGGAAATTGGTTTTGGAACTGGTCTCAACGCCTATCTTACATTTCTTGAAACCGAAAAGAATAATCTTTCAATCGATTATTGTGGCATTGAAGCTTACCCAGTAGAACTTCACGAAGTTGAAAAACTCAATTATGTTTCCCTTTTAAAAGGTTCGGAAAAGGAGTTTCTCAAATTGCACACATCCCCGTGGGAAGAAAAATTATTGATTTCTGAAAATTTTAAACTTACAAAACAGCAAAAATTCTTTTCAGAAATTAAAGATGACAATAGTTTCGATCTGGTCTATTTTGATGCTTTCGGCATCCGTGTACAACCTGAGCTTTGGACCGAAGAAATTTTTAAGAGCATGTTCACCGCCTTAAAACCCAATGGGGTTTTGGTAACGTATGCGGCCAATGGCAATGCAAGAAGAGCGATGCAAGCTGTAGGCTTTAATGTGGAAAGACTTCCTGGGCCTCCGGGGAAAAAAGAAATGTTACGGGCTACCAAGTAACCATTCAGGCTAGATTAATTTCTGTGAAGTAAATACCCTGATTATCAAAAAGTTGATTTTCGTAAATCAGTTTCTTAAATTTAAGAAATTTGTCACCATTATTTTTCAGCACAACTTTAAACATTATTTAACTCTTAATCTTCCGTTAAGAGCTATTGCTATCCTTTATTAATTTCTAACTTTATTAATATGGTTAAGAAAGTATTGATAACAGGAGCAACGGGGCTCATTGGGAGCGAGTTGGTAAAGCAATGCAAAAGCGAAGGTTTTTCTGTTAATTACCTCACGACCAGTAAAGAAAAAATTGAGAATGCCCAAAATTACAATGGATTTTACTGGAACCCCCGGAAAAATGAGATTGACTTCAAGGCATTTGAAGGAGTTACAGCCATAATAAATCTAGCTGGCGTTTCTATTTCAAAAAGGTGGACCAAAAGTTATAAAAGGAAAATTTTGGAAAGTAGGGTGGGCTCCATGAATCTTATATATGCTACCCTTGAAAAAATAGATCATCAGATTGAACATTTTATTTCTGCAAGTGGAGTAAGTATTTATCCCAATTCCAAAACAAAACTATATACTGAAGAAAATCTGGAAGTGGACGATACCTTTCTGGCTGAAGTAGTAGTAGCTTGGGAAGCCGCTGCCGTCCGATTCAAAAACCTCGGGATGGAAGTAAGCAAAGTACGTACTGGAATGGTTTTGGCAAAAGATGAAGGGGCTTTGCCTCAAATAGTAAAACCAATTAGTCTGGGAGTAGGTGCTTCTTTGGGAAGTGGTGAACAATGGCAATCTTGGATACATATTCAAGACATTGCCGGTATTTACCTCTTTATATTAAAGAATCAATTGGAAGGGAAATATAATGCCGTGGCTCCAAGCCCGGTAATAAACAAGAAATTGACCAAGCAGATAGCGGCCCAAATTAATGCTCCTTTATGGCTACCCAATATTCCAGGTTTTTTAATAAAATTGGTAATGGGAGAGATGTCCATTTTGGCACTCAAAGGTCAATTGGTAAGCTCACATAAGCTTCAAGAGCTTGGTTACCAATTTAAATTTTATAATATTGAATCGGCCTTGCAGGATTTATTGTAAAAAAAAAGGGCGGCAATTAGCCACCCTTTTTATTTTTTTCCTTGAAAATATTACGCTTTGGTTGCAACCAAAGAAACGGTAATCTTTATAGCATCATCTATAAATTTATCACCTAGATTGTCAAAAATAGATTTAGAACCATAATTAACGCCCCATTTGGTGCGGTCAATTTCAAACGCTTCGCTTTTCAACATTAGTTTATCTCCATCCATTGTTACGGTAGCAGGAAATTCAACAGGATTAGTTTTATCCTTAATGGTAAGATTTCCCTTCACCATACTTTTACCTTCTTTGTTTTCAATTCCGGTCAATTCAAAAGTGGCGGTAGGATATTGAGTGGTGTTGAAAAAATCACCTTCTTTTCCTTCGGCAGTTCCTTTTAAGTGCGCTTCCAAGTTTGCTTTTTGGTCACCTTCAAGATCCTCATCAGTTATGGAGGTCATATCAATCACAAAGTTTCCAGCTTCTACAGTTTGATTGTTTACTGCAATTGTTCCAGAAGTTAAATTGATTGTCCCGTGGTGTGTTCCTGTTGGTTTTGAACCTTCCCACATAATTTGAGATGCAGCAGCATCAACTTTATACTCGATGGCCATTTCTGAAGCCATTGCAGCTTCTTCGCCTTCTAGATCTGTTTCTTTTTTTGTGTCTTTACAGGAAATTGCTCCTGCGCTAATCATTGCCACTAGGGCTAAATTCAAAATTGTTGATTTCATTTTTATTGGTTTAGATTAATTCGCAAAAATAGGTTGTAGATACTGAAAGGTTCTTAAATTAATATTAAATTAAAACTGTGACATTTTGACATTTTCCCACAAATGGCAGTACTTTTGCATCCATTAGAAAAAAAAGAAAAAGCCTTTATGAGCAAAAAAAATAAAACCCCAAATATGGAGGAGGAAGAAATAAATTTGCAGGAACAGGAAGTAACATCTGAACAGGAAACTGCAGAGGATAATGTAAACCATACATTGGCATCGCTACAGGATGAGTTTGAACGGGAAAAGGACAGATATTTGCGCCTTTTTGCCGAATTTGAAAACTTTAAAAAACGGACCTCTCGCGAGCGTATTGAAATGTTCAAAACTGCTGGTGAGGAACTTATGGTTGCCATGTTGCCAGTGCTCGATGATTTTGACAGAGCGTTAAAGGAAATTGAAAAGAGCGATGACGATTCTCTTTTTCAGGGCGTGAAACTAATTAGTAGTAAGCTGAAAGAAACGCTTCGTTCAAAAGGATTGCAAACCATGGAAACCAAAATTGGTGATGTTTTTGATGCCGATGTGCACGAAGCAATTACTCAAATACCCGCTCCGGATGATAAATTAAAGGGTAAGATTATGGATGTGCTGGAAAAAGGATATTCATTGGGAGACAAAATAGTACGATATCCAAAAGTTGTTATAGGACAGTAATTATGAAGGAAGATTATTACGATATTCTAGGTATTTCAAAAGGTGCATCTGCAGCTGAAATTAAAAAGGCCTACCGAAAAAAAGCGATTGAACATCACCCCGATAAAAATCCGGGAGACCATACCGCGGAGGCCACTTTTAAGAAAGCCGCTGAAGCATATGAGGTTCTAGGCGATCCAAATAAACGTGCAAAATATGACCAATATGGTCACCGTGCTTTTGAAGGTGGCGGTTTTGGCGGCGGCGGAGGTATGAATATGGATGACATTTTCAGCCAGTTTGGTGATATTTTCGGCGGAGGCTTCAATGGTTTTGGCGGAGGTTTCGGCGGCGGCGGACAACGAACCGTAAAAGGAAGTAATTTACGCATCCGCGTTCAACTAACTTTAGAAGAAATTGCCAACGGCGTTGAAAAGAAAATAAAAGTAAAACGAAAAAAACTCGCACAGGGTACTACCTATAAAACTTGTACTACCTGTAACGGACAGGGGCAGGTTACCCGTATTCAAAATACAATTTTAGGTAGAATGCAAACTTCCGCCACATGCAGTACTTGCAGTGGTGTGGGCCAAATGATTGATCAAAAGCCTGCCAATGCTGATGCAGATGGAATGGTGGTTACTGAAGAAACGGTTTCCATCAAAATCCCTGCAGGTGTGGTAGACGGCATGCAGCTTAAGGTTTCCGGAAAAGGGAACGATGCCCCGGGTAGAGGTATTCCGGGAGATTTATTGGTAGCCATAGAAGAAAAACCCCATGATAAGCTGCAAAGAGAGGGAGATAACCTTCATTATGATCTTTATATCAGCATTTCCGAAGCTGTATTGGGAACTTCAAAAGAAATTGAGACAGTAACCGGAAAAGTGCGAATTAAAATTGATGCCGGTGCCCAAAGTGGAAAGATTTTGAGGCTCCGAAGCAAAGGAATACCAAGCATAAATGGTTACGGAACCGGAGATTTATTGGTACATGTAAACGTTTGGACGCCCAAATCACTTTCAAAAGAACAAAAAGACTTTTTTGAAAAAATGAGTGATGACGAGCATTTTCAGCCAAAACCTGAAAAAGAAGACAAATCTTTTTTTGAAAAAGTAAAAGATATGTTTTCTTAAGTAAACGTTAATTTAAATATTTTGTATATATTTGAATATCGCTTTTCCGAAAGCGATAATTTTTCTTTTTCATAGCAATTTTTTTTCCCACCCACAATTCATATTGTGGGTGGGTTTTGTTTTAATGCCTATTGGGAAAGTCTGCGCATATTTGGCAAAACTCATACGAATGTAACTCCGTAAGCCCTTAAAATACTCTTAATATTAATAGAGCTTCGCACCCAAATCAATATATTTACATACTTCAAAAATAATTTATGGAAAAACTTTTAGTGGTAAACAATGCTTCCAAATCCTACGCTGGACAAAAAGCGCTTAACAATGTGTCCATAGAGGTTGAAAAAGGAAGCATCTTTGGTCTTTTAGGACCAAACGGAGCCGGAAAGACCACACTGATACGTATAATTAATCAAATTACCATGCCCGATTCGGGTTCCGTAATTTTGGACGGAGAGCCACTTCAGCCACATCATATCCAACAGATTGGGTACTTGCCCGAAGAACGCGGATTGTACAAAACAATGAAGGTTGGCGAGCAGGCTCTTTACTTGGCCCAATTAAAAGGATTGACCCACCAGCAAGCAAAAGAGCGTTTAAAATATTGGTTCGATCGGTTGGAAATAGGGGACTGGTGGAACAAAAAAATACAGGAACTTTCCAAAGGGATGGCACAAAAAATTCAATTTGTGGTTACGGTATTGCATCAACCAAAGCTGTTGATATTTGATGAGCCGTTCAGTGGTTTTGACCCTATCAATGCCAATCTTATAAAAGATGAAATACTAAAATTGCGGGATGAGGGAGCAACAGTAATATTTTCTACGCACCGAATGGAGTCTGTTGAGGAAATGTGCGACCATATTGCATTGATCCATAAATCAAATAAAATTCTAGATGGAAAACTTCTGGATATTAAGCGCGCTTATAAATCCAATACTTTTGAAATAGGTTTGATTACTACACACCCTACGGAAATAGGGGCATCGTTAAAGGAAAAATTTGAAATTTCACCTGCATCTTTTAAAAGCATCAACAATGAGCTTCAATATAGAGTGAAAATTCCGGAAGGAGCATCACCAAATGATTTGGTGAATTATCTAACTTCTCATGGGCAATTAACGCATTTTGTAGAAGTTATCCCTTCGGCCAGTGATATTTTTATTGAAACCATCCAAAATAATTAAGCAAAAATGAACCATCTTCCACTTATAATAAAAAGGGAATACCTAACCAAGGTACGCAATAAGTCTTTCATTATTATGACTTTTTTGAGCCCACTCATTTTTGTGGGTATTTTTGCTTTAGTGGCGTATCTATCCAACTTGAATAACGATACAGTAAAAAATATTGCAATACTTGATGAAAGTGGTCTTTTTACTGACGATTTTTTAAGTACACCTCATACCCAGTATACTGTGATTAATGGTGTTTCCCTCACTGATGCTAAAAATAATGCTGAAACTTCTGAATTGTACGGGCTTTTATACATCCCGAAAATTGATAATCTTGAAACCCTGTCCAATGGAATAACGTTTTATTCTGAAGATTCGCCGTCGCTTTCGGTGATGGAAGACTTAAATGATATACTTGAAACAAGGGTCAATACACTTAAACTAAAAGATGCAGGAATAGATGCTGAAACCATTAAAAACCTGCATGTTAACATTAGGGCCAACCAAGAAACCTTTAAAGGGCAGGAAACCTCAAAACTGGGTTCTGGTTTAAAACTTGCTTTTGGGGGATTGGCCGGCTACTTGCTCTTTATGTTCATCATTATTTATGGGAACATGATCATGCGGAGCGTAATTGAAGAAAAAACAAGTCGTGTAATTGAAGTAATAATTTCCTCCGTAAAACCAAGAACACTTTTATTGGGAAAAATATTTGGTACTACCCTGGCGGGTATTACACAGTTTATGGTTTGGGTAATTTTGATCGGGATTTTATCTTCCGTGGTAAGTTCCCTATTTGGAATTGATCCCGCCTCCATCTCGCCACAGCAACAAGCTATGGCGCAAACAATGGACGGAGGTACCCAGCAGTTAATTCAAGAGGTGATGTTGGAAATCCACAATCTGCCCGTGGTAAACCTTATTATAATGTTCATTCTCTTTTTTGTAGGGGGATATTTACTGTATGCCTCATTATATGCATCTATTGGTGCGGCCGTAGACAGTGAAACAGATACACAGCAATTTATGATGCCTATCTTGATGCCATTGATACTTGCAGTGTATGTAGGATTCTTCACGGTAATCGATAATCCCGATGGAATGGTTTCGCAGGTGTTTTCATACATCCCATTTACTTCGCCCGTGGTAATGCTGATGCGGATTCCCTTTGGTGTCCCCATCTGGCAACAGATTCTATCCGTGGTTATCCTTTTTCTAAGTTTTATGGGAACGGTTTGGTTTGCCGCAAAAATCTATAGGGTGGGAATACTTATGTACGGGAAAAAGCCGACGTATAAAGAAATATTCAAATGGCTTAAATACTAAAGCGGTTGCAGGAACAGGTTTCAGATAAAATAGAAGAAGTAGTAAAGGAAGATGTATGGGGAGCTATACAGGATTTTCTCAATTTTGGTTTTCATATTGGTGAAGGCGATAAACGCGTGAGCATTACCGTAGGAATTCTGATTCTGGTTGTTATTTCGTTTATAATAGCCAGCTTTCTACTAAAAGGCTTACGAATGCTTTTCACCCGGAAAATGGATGCAAACGATAAGCGGAAATTTGTAAGTGTATTTAAGTTTATAAAATACATAACCTATATTATAGTAATCTTTACCGTATTAAGCTTAGCGGGAATAAATATTACTCCTTTTTTAGCTGCTTCCGCTGCGTTGTTTGTGGGATTGGGATTGGCCCTTCAGGAGTTGTTCCAGGATATTATTGGCGGTATGTTTATTATCCTTGACAAATCTCTGTTGGTAGGCGATGTTATTGAAATGGACGATAGAGTAGCACGGGTAATTGAAATAAAGTTAAGAACAACCCGGGCCATTACCCGGGATGATAAAATCATTGTTATACCCAACCATAAATTTATTAGCAATACTATTTTAAATTACACCCAAAACCAAAGTACCACCCGTGAATCGGTAAAAGTTGGCGTTGCTTATGGAAGCGAGGTACGCTTAGTGGAAAAATTATTGATAGAAGCTGCTTCCGAACAAAAAGGAGTTTTAAAAAGCCCAAAACCTTTTGTGTTTTTTGAAGATTTTGGGGATTCCTCTTTAAATTTTGGGGTGTACTTTTTTTTGAACGATAGTTTTTCAGATCCAAAGATAAAAAGCGATATACGTTTCAAGGTTGACCAGTTATTTCGTGAAAACAATATTACCATTCCTTTCCCGCAACGAGATTTACATTTTTATAATAAAGAATTGCTTAAGAACAATGATATAAATTTGGATGAAAACTAATTTAAAAAGAAAAAACAAGCTATGAAAAAAAGAAACCTAATATTAATTTTGCTGTTAATTATTACTGCGGCAGTATCGGCACAATCAACAGATTTGGCACGTGTTGAATATTTATACCTGCCTTTTGGGAAATCAGATAACTCCATAAGTCGTTACCGCGCTCTGATACAGGCTCCAATTCCTATAAATAAAGAAAAGAAAAACTATTTGGTTATAGGTCTGGAGTACCGTTATGTAGATATAAATATAAAGGATATGGAAGACGTTTCTGCATTTAGTAATCCTATTCTTCCCAATTCAGATAGTCAGACCAATCTTGTAACTTCAGTCCAGCAGATTGATGCGTATATAGGATATACCTGGACCGCCAAGAATGATTGGAGATTTGGCTTAAAATTCGGCCCTAAATTCCAAAGTGATTTTGAAGAGGGACTACAAAGCGATGATGTGCTGTATGAAGGAGCGGTATATGCCATCAAGGATAAAAAACATGATACCTTGGACGGAAACAAACCTTACAGATTGGTATTGGGTCTTTCCTATTCAAACACGCCCGGTAGAAATTTTCCACTTCCCATCATAAATTATTATAAAGAATTTCATCCCAACTGGACTTACACATTAGGTGTGCCCAAAACAAATGTGAGACATTATTTAAATGATAACCATAAAGATGCCCTTCAAGCTTTTGCAACCTTGGATAATGTGTACGCAAATATTCAGCAGAATTTTGTTCCCATTTCCGACCAAAACGGAGATGGTAAAGCTGCAGAAAGCATTCAAGAAACGCTGGGCCTTTTAGGTTTGGGCTATGAGCATTTCTTTACAAAACACTTGTTATTCTATGGTTATGGTGCCTATTCGGTTTATAACGATTTCCGTTTGGAAGATGCTGATGGAAACAAAATCTATAAAATTAATACGGAAAATTCGCCTTATTTTAGGGCTGGTTTAAAATTCAAATATTAAAAAATAATGCCCAGAATACTTATAATTGAAGATGAATCGTCCATAAGGCGGGTCTTGGTAAAAATACTTTCGGAAGAAAACGAATCCTACGAAGTGTTTGAAGCGGAAGATGGCGTGGCAGGAATGGAACTCATCAAAAAGGAAGATTTCGATTTGGTGCTTTGCGATATCAAAATGCCCAAAATGGATGGGGTTGAGGTTTTGGAAGCAACAAAAAAGATAAAACCCGAAATCCCCATGGTCATGATATCTGGGCATGGAGATTTGGATACCGCCGTAAACACTATGCGTTTGGGGGCCTTTGATTATATATCAAAACCACCCGACCTAAACCGTTTACTGAATACCGTCAGAATTGCTTTGGATAGAAAGGAATTGGTTGTGGAAAATACAATGCTGAAGAAAAGGGTAAGCAAAAATTATAAAATGATAGGGGAGTCTTCCGAGATTAAGCAAATCAAGGACATGATCGAAAAAGTAGCTCCCACTGAAGCTCGGGTTTTAATTACGGGCCCCAACGGAACCGGAAAGGAACTTGTTGCCCACTGGCTCCATCAAAAAAGTGAACGTTCCAGTGGCCCTATGATAGAGGTTAACTGTGCTGCTATCCCCAGCGAACTGATAGAAAGTGAACTTTTTGGTCATGTAAAGGGCGCCTTTACTTCTGCTCATAAAGACCGGGCAGGAAAGTTTGAAGCTGCAAATGGCGGAACCCTTTTTCTTGACGAAGTAGGCGATATGAGCCTTTCCGCGCAAGCGAAAGTGCTTCGGGCATTACAGGAAAACAAAGTGCAAAGAGTAGGTAGTGATAGAGATATTAAAGTTGATGTACGCGTTATAACCGCGACAAACAAGGACCTAAAAAAAGAAATAGAAGAAGGCCGCTTTCGCGAAGACCTTTATCACAGATTGGCAGTTATTCTTATAAAAGTGCCTTCGCTCAACGAAAGGCGCGATGACATTCCATTGTTGGTTGAATATTTCGCTGTTAAAATCGCTGAATCGCACGGTACTTCACAAAAAAAGTTTTCTTCAAAAGCCTTTAAGCTTTTGCAGGAATATGAATGGACCGGAAATATCCGGGAACTTCGCAACGTGGTGGAACGCTTGATTATTCTTGGCGGGAAAGAAATAAGTGAAGAAGATGTAAAGCTTTTTGCGAGTAAGTAATTCGATCGAATATGAAAGACATAAAAATTGAAGATTTCAAAGTTTACACCCCGGTAAAAATTACAGGCAAACATACTACTTGGGATCTTGATGCTTCCAAAGATGAGCTTAAGGACCAATTGCACGAAACCCGAAGAGAACTTGGAAAACTGCAGGATACGCTTTATGCGCATGGAAAATATGCAGTATTGGTCTGCCTTCAAGGTATGGACACGGCAGGCAAGGACAGTTTGATCCGGGAAGTTTTTAAGGATTTCAATGCCCGCGGTGTGGTTGTCCATAGCTTTAAAACACCCACTGCTTTGGAGAAAAGGCACGACTATCTTTGGCGCCATTATATAGCACTTCCCGAAAGGGGAAAGTTTGGCGTTTTTAACAGGACGCATTATGAAAATGTTTTGGTAACAAGGGTTCATCCCAATTATATTTTAGGCGAAAACTTGCCGGATGTTAACAGTTTGGAAGATGTTAATAATGAATTTTGGGACCAACGTTTTCAGCAGATTAATGATTTTGAAAGAACCGTTCAACAGAATGGAACTATTATTTTCAAATTCTTTTTAAACCTTTCCAAAGAGGAACAAAAAAACCGATTGCTTCGGCGGTTGGACAAACAGAAAAAAAATTGGAAATTCTCTCCAGCAGATCTGGACGAACGGGAATTATGGAATAAATACATGTTTTGCTATGACGATGCCATCAACCGTACTTCTAAGCCCAAGGCGCCATGGTATATTATTCCTGCGGACGACAAACGCATTGCACGGGTAATTGTAGCAGAAATTATGCTGCAGGAACTCAAAAAATATAAGGATATTGAGGAACCGGAACTTGATGATGATATTAAGGTAAAGATTTCCGAATATCGAGAAAGACTTAAAAATGATTAAAAAATGTTATCTGTTCGAGCGCAGTCGAAAACCAATCTTTTAAAAAATAAACAATGAAAATATTTTCACTCCCCACACTACTTTTCTTTTTGTTCTTTTCTTCCATAAGTATTTCGCAGAACGCGGTGCAGGATTCCATTATGCTGAAAAAACTTTACACGGCTTCGCTAACCGAAGGCAAAAGCTATGAATGGCTGGATTATCTTTCCAATGAAATAGGAGGTAGGCTTTCCGGTTCGCTGGAGGCAGAGCTTGCAGTAAAATATACAGAAGCCCAACTGAATGAGCTTGGCTTGGATAAGGTGTGGCTTCAGCCTGTGATGGTCCCCAAATGGACGCGTGGCTTTAAGGAATATGGCTATATAGAAACCGCGTTGGGAGAAAAAACCATTACTGATATCTGTGCCTTGGGCGGCTCAGTACCAACTCCAAATCTTGGAATAAAAGCTGAAGTAGTTGAAGTAAAAGGTCTTGATGAACTTGCCGCACTCGGAAAGGAAAAGCTTTCCGGCAAGCTTGTTTTCTTCAATAGACCCATGGACGCAAGTTTGATAAGCACTTTTGATGCATACGGCGGCGCAGTGGACCAACGCTCACGTGGCGCTTCGGAAGCAGCTAAGTACGGTGCGGTTGGAGTAATTGTCCGTTCGATGAATTTAAGGTTGGATGATTTGCCTCATGCGGGTGCCATGAATTATGGAGATACTCCAGCTAATATGCGCATTCCTGCTGCAGCCATCAGCACCAATGGGGCCGAATATTTAAGCAAACTTCTAAAACTGCAACCTCAGTTGAAATTTTATTTTAAACAGAATTGTCAAACTTTGGATGATGTTCAATCTTATAATGTAATTGGCGAGATAACCGGCAGTACAAACCCCAATGAATATATGGTTGTAGGCGGCCATTTGGATAGTTGGGATTTGGCAGATGGCTCGCAAGACGATGGTGCTGGCTGTGTGCAGAGTATGGATGTGCTTAGATTGTTTAAAAAGGTTGGCTATAAACCAAAACATACTATCAGGGTAGTTTTATTTATGAATGAAGAAAATGGCTTGCGAGGCGGAACCAAATATGCCGAAGAGGTAAAACGCAAAGGTGAAAAACACCTTTTTGCTTTGGAAAGTGATGCCGGTGGTTTTACGCCCCGTGGATTTTCTTTTCAAACAAATGATACCAATTTTAAAAAGGCCCAATCTTGGGAACCTTTGTTTAAGCCATATTTAATCCACTATTTTGAAAAAGGACATGGAGGCTCAGATATTGGTCCTTTGGAAGGTAATATCGATGTAATTGCCGGGTTACGTCCAGATAGCCAACGCTATTTTGATTATCACCACGCAGCCAATGATGTTTTTGAAAATGTAAGTAAGCGCGAACTGGAATTGGGTGCGGCCACCATGGCAAGCTTGGTGTATCTTTTCGATATGCACGGAACTAAATAAGTGTTCAGTGTTCAGTGGGCAGTAGCAGTTTGCAGTTTGAATTTATAATTGCAATATAAAATCATTAAAAATTAATTTTTTCTGATGCTGAATTACCACCAAACTATAAAAAAGCGCTCAATTTTATTAGGCGTTTTTTTATAGATTAAAGGCGATTTGTTGTGTTGCATTTGTTCTTCAATTAATTTATTGATTTCCACAAACGAATACCAATCTGTTATTTCATCTGTTGGCAAGAGCCATTCTTTTTTGGTTGGAATAGCGTAAAGAGCTGTTTTGTCTTCCTGGAAATCACTGGGTTTTATATAATAGCCAACGATGCAATCTGTAATATTCTTCGGAAATATTTCCGAGGACATTTTCTTCGGAAGAAACAAAAAGGCTTTTAAGCACAATTCTTGTAAAGCTGGTTTGGGAATACCAAGTTCTGTTAACTTTTGAACGGTCTCGGGAGCTTGAAGTAGCGGAAACTGTTTCAGCTTTACCTTTTCCAACTTATCGAACAAACAGTCCTTTCTATTCGGTCCTATCCACTTCATTTCTTCGGTTTTGCCAGCTTTTTCATCGAATAAATAAAATTTACAGGCCAATTCTATATGAATAATCTTTTGGGTGGTAAGGTTTCGGACTATATAATCCAACTCGCCCAAAGTTTCCTTGACACGATGGTTACTAAGCGAAGCCGAAGTATGAATTTGAAGATTTGCGGCAAGCAATTCGAAATTTTTTGAACTTTTTATGAATGCTTCAAAGCATGCTTCTGCTTGCATTCCAAGGACTGAATTATTAGGGAAGTTGAAATCATTTTCGCTTACCTTTTCATCTGAAAATTCAAAGTTCTCAAAGGGATAGTTCCCCGAATTGATTTTTAAATCGGGAGCTTTAATAAAGGTATTAAGAAGGTTGGTGGTTTTAATGGTTTATCGCTTAAGCATTGTTTCATATTTTTCAATCCATTCCTTCACGGAAATTTTTGTGGTAAGTTCTCCCAATAAATCAAACGGAATGTTTTTGGGATTTTTAAAACGAACGCAGCTTTTGCCCATATCCAGTTTGTTACTGGCGTGTTTTGGGTACTCCTCGGTAAACCATTTGTGTAAAACAGGATCTCCGTAAACGCCCATATGATAGAAGGCGATATGGTTTTTTTGGGAAGCAATACTCATAAATGGCAATGCGTCTGTGGGTTTGCAATGATAGCCATCGGGATAAATACTGTGCGGCACTACATAGCTAATCATGCCATACTGCATAATTTCCTCAAAACCTTTTGGAAGGTTTTTTTTCACTACTTCCCGCAATTTTTTCATTGTTTCCTTTCGGTCCTCGGGAAGTTCGGCTATATATTGGTCTGGATTGGTTGCTGAAGATTGCATTGATTATTGTTTGTTGTTTATTGTTTATTGTTTATTGTTTATTGTTTATTGTTTATTGTTTATTGTTGGAGGGTTAAAGTTAAAGGATTTTACTTAAAAATGATTCTTGAAAATTGTTGGACTACTATACGTCAAACACTAATAAATCTGGTTCCAAAAATTCAATTTTGGCTTGCTGAGAATTGTAAATGTCAAATCCATAATGACATGCCATTAGCTCCTTAAAATTATATTTCAATCGAGGAATTTCAACAATAAAGTCCTTAAAATTATCTGAAGTGGATTTTTGCCAAAAATGGTAAACTGCTTTTACGGCGGCAATTGTTAGGGTTGCATTATATTTATCTTTTGCCCCAACAAATTCAACAAATTTTTGAAGTTGGGTGCTCAGGTTTTTTTCAGCCTGTTCAATCCCGTATTTATCAATATTGATCCAGGCCAGCCGTAAATGTGCCTCGTGCGAAAATGCATTTGCATCTAATTCACAATTAATAAATTGCTGTTCGAATTCGACATCGGAAAGTTCAAAATGGGATTTCATCTTTGATATTTTAAAGTGTCTATAGATTCAATTTGGCATTTTCCGTTTCATCAATTCTGCTTACATCTACCGAAATTTTATCTCTTTCATGGCTGATGAGGTACACAAATTTTTCACCCCATTTTATTTCTGAAGCCTTGTAGGATGAACGAGAATAAACGGTTTGCGAAAAGGATTCATCAAAGGCTTTCATCATAACTATAATTTCTACATCCTTTGCCATGAGCGCTGCTGCGTTAAGCCCAAAAAATGGACTCACCTCAGTTATAGGATGCACAATGGTCCAAACGGAAGGTAGAAAGACCACTTTGGGTCGCTCCAGTTCCAGTTGAAAAAATTCGCGAAGATCTAAGTTTTCCCTTTTCGCGGAAAGCGATACACTTACTTCTACTTCCATTAATTGATTGGCGTGGGGATTTACCACCCTAAACATAAAACCGTTGATATCCTGAAACGGTGCAATAACCGCATGGGTGCTGTATTTTATTTTGGCGGCCGGTTTTGAAAACCTACTGTAAACAAGTCCCGTGGCCAAGGCAAAGGCAAGCAGGCCCAGCATAGACTCAGCGGCAGCCACAATATTTGCGGGCGTACCGATGGGGGCAACCCGACCATAGCCCAAGGTGGTGATGGTCTGGGCGCTAAAGAAAAAACCTTCCACAAACCTATCAAAATCCGTGATGCCATCTATACCGGTTAAGTGGTCCAAGCCCACCGCCAAATAAAGTGTAGCGAACAAAAGGTTTATTACAAAATAGCATAACAGGACGATGGCAAAAAAACGCAGCCAAGACATGGAAACAAGTGCGTGAAAAAAATTTATTTTTTCAAAAAATGGAATATTCGTCTTTTTTACATTGAAGGAACCATCCTTATTTAACGACCTATATACCCCAGCAGTGGCTTTTTCGCCCAAGCCAAAATCATTAAATTTCCGAGTGCTGTACTTACCGGATTTTTTTGTGGACATGAGTATAGCGTTTTTGTTTATTTTGAGAGAATTAAAATTACGGAAAAAACGCTGGTGGAGGTTTTTTTGCAACTATATATTGCAATGACCTGGGAAACTAATTTTTATGCCCCTTCACTGGTTCTAACGTGCACATTCTTGCCCAAAGTCTTAAACTTAACTCCGTTTTCCTGTTCCACGGTTATGGTAATATGTCCTGTTTTGCTAGTATTTATATCCCGTACTGTACCCGATTTTCCTTTGTGGGTTCCCCCGACAACTTCACATTGGTCCCCGTCTTTTAATTCTTCTGCTGCTTTGTTATTCATGTTCTGTATGGTTTTGTCTCCAAAGATAATTTTTCGAAGTGATTTAGAAAAGCACACGAAGGCAACTTATTTGGCTAATTGACTTTTACCACACTGCCAGAACCTTTAATTTTTACTTCTAAAACTGGGCTGCCTTTATAAAATACATCTCCGCTGCCTTCAATATCAACTTTTAAATTATCGGAACAATTTACTTCAACAGTTCCCGAACCTAGATTTTCCACGTCGCCGTCTTTCACAATAAATTCGAACCCGCGAAAATGTCCTGTTCCCTCGTTGTAAACGGATAATCTATTAGCATTTCCATCAATCCTAATATCGCCCGTGCCGGAATTTACTACTTTAAAGTGCCCGTTTTCAGCAATTTGTTTTACGTTCATACTTCCGGTGCCGGAATTAGTCAATCCATTGAGGTTTAAAACGGTAATCTTCGCTTTTAAAGTAAGGTGATGGTAGCCATCATTTTTCAGAAATAAACGCAATTCATTATCAACTACAGTGGTTTTTACTCGAGCAATTATATTGTCATCTGCGGTAATTTCAACAGATTGTGAATTTCCTTGGGTGATGCTAACTTCAAAAACTCCTTCACTTTTAACTTTTGAGAAATTTTCTACATTCCTTGTTTCAGAAATTAACCTACCGGATCCAAAAACGTTATCGTCGTTTGAACAGGACGATAAAAGGAGAATTATAGGCAGGGCTAAAAAAAATGACTTTTTCATAATTTGAATTTTTAATTGATTTGATTTAATATTGATTGATGGGACAAAATTAGGATGGCAAAGCGAAGCAATAAAATAAAGGGTGTGCCAGATACCGAAATCAGGACAAGTAGATAGAAGATTACTGAAATTGGGACACTACATATTTCTATAATGCCCGGGAGAATGGCCCATTTTTTTTTGAAAAGCGGAATACATGGTAGAGCGCGATTTAAATCCGGAAGCAGCACCAATCCCTTCAAGGGAAAGTTTGTTTTTAACATCGGCTTCAATCAGTTCCAGTGCTTTTTCAACTCTATAACCATTCACCCATTCATTGAAATTATAACCAAAATTCTGGTTTATGCAGGTAGAAATAAGCCGTGGCGAAATATTTATGGCGTTCGCAAAAGCGTGGAGCGTAAGATCTTGGTTTAAAAAAAGTGATTTTTCCTTCATTAATTTCTGAATGCGTTCACTTTGCTTTTCATCACATTTATGGTTTTCAAGCTCGGGTGATTTTTCAGTAGAAATTTTTAATGTACTCTCGGGAAACTTTTCGAATAAATTTTTATGCTGATAGGCTTTATAACTCAAGAAATACAGAAACACCGCCACAAAACCCCAGATAATCATTTCAAAATTATTTTCACTTGGCCCTATAAATAGGATTCTCACTATCTCCAAACCCCATAAAATTGCGGCAGGCAAGAGCATAAAAATAAATTGCCACAACCAATTTATTTGCAGCATGTTGTAATCTGAATATTCGTCCCTCACTAATTTTCTGTACGCCAATGTTTCTTTTATGGCAATCACGAAGGCGATGATCATTAAGACGAACGCATAAATTTGTTGCGCCAAATGAAATTTTTCAACCGTGGAAAAACCAAATTGCGCAAAGAGCAAAGAAGAATGAAAAAGAAATAGGTAAATATTAAATAGTGTTATCGAAAGAACCGCGAAGGCCAAAGTGTAATTGATTTTTAAAAACCTTTTGTATTTTGCCGAATTGCCTATTTTTTCGAGAGCAAAATGGAGAAAGAACAGGGGGATAAAAAGTTTCACTTCGGGCAAAGAAAAATAACCATCAATTGAATAACCGCCAAGAAAACTGAAGGGCAAAATAGTAGTAAGCGCTTCAAGAATAATACAAATTAAAAAACAGCCCAAGAGGAAATTTGCAAAACTTCGGTGCTTTTTGGAAAACATATAAAGCAACGCCAAGAGTAAACCTTGAATTAGGGCGGCCCAAAGAATAACATTTCCAATATCGCTCATAACTAGTGTTGTAGCATATCAAATATATAATTTTAGGTTGGCAGAAGTGCAATTTAAATATTGGAAAATCATTTGCTCAAAATTGATTGGCGTGCCTTCCAAAAATTATAATTGTACTTTTAAATAAAATACCGTTACTATGAAAAAATATATAGCATTTATTGTATTTGCCTCTCTTGTTGTGTTCACTGTGGAATGCCATTCCCAAGAAATCACCAAATACGATTTTCTTGAAATAATAGTAGTGCAAAAAGCCAACAACCGTGGAAAGGTTAAACGTATAAAAGTGGAAGAACAGACTTCTTTGGTTGGAAAGGATATTTCAATTGAAGAAATTGAGGATATCGAAGAAACATCCACTTTGCTCAATTATATGAATACCCACAACTGGGAATTTTTGGACCGCCAATCTGTGGTTTCGGATGATAACGATCCCGTTTGGATGAGCTATATTTTTAGGAAGCGGAAGTAGGTTTTTGTGGCCTAAGCTGCCCATTCTCATAAAGGTTAAAAATAATAAACCGGCACACTGTGTAAAAGTGCACCGATTTATAAAAAAGAGTCATTGCATTGAACTCCCTTTGTTAGAAAAAGTATTATCCTCTTCTATAGAGTGTCCATTCGTCTCCTGTTTGGTTATTTCGCACAACAATATAGTCGCCATAGCCATAATAGTCAAGGCCAAACTGTTGCCCAACGCCGTCATCTACAACATATCCAAAACCATCGGAAACGTCGTAATAATCTACAATGCTGAATTTATGCCACTGGCTTTTTGCCGTATCGGTAAAGGACACTTCCAGCACTTGGGTATTGTCTGAATTGGTTTTTAAATACACGTTGAAGTCGCTCCCGTCATAGGTAAAATACTGCTGTGCGGTTGCTGTGGTACTAAAGGAAACAACAAAAACCATAATTGAAATTACTGTGATTAATTTTTTCATTTGTTTAGAATTAGAAGATTTTGGCTACTCTATGCGCTTTTCGCCATCCGCGATAGTATGTTTACTTATTATTCCTAAAACTATTCCCCAAAAAAAGAGAGATTAAAAAAATGAGATTTCTCTATAAATAAAAAGCCCCGCCTTGATACTATTCAGGTATCAAAGTGAGGAGTAATGTTAAAGATAATTAAAAATTTATGAAAATTGTTAATAGAAATATCAAAAATATTGAATCGAAGTGTGAATATGGAAAAATGACGGCCTTTAATATTCAGCCCTAGAGGCAAAATTTTAAAATGGGAAAACAGAGTTTATTTAAAGAAATATATGTTTTCGGGTATATATTATAATGGACACACACTTCTTACCTGTGCAAGCAGTATAGCTTCTTTTAGTTATTGGGATCCCTTCGGAATACTTCAACCAAATTAAAAATGAGGATGCAAAAAATCACCCAAATAAATCCGGCAATATACCCGCCCGCAATATCTGACGGATAGTGAACGCCCAAGTATATTCTACTAATCCCAATGCTCAGAATTAGGAAAATTAGAAATGCTATTATACTTATTTTTAAAAATCTGTTCAGTTTAAACTTAAAAAAAAGATAGGCCACAAAGCCATAAAAAGCCATGGCGCTCATAGCATGGCCGCTGGGATAACTCAAGGTCTCTACCGAGACCAAATGTTCTATGCCCGGTCTTGCGCGGTCTATAAACCGTTTTAAAATCATATTGGAAACGGACGCCAACAGCAAAACCAAAATGGTTTGCACTACGGGTTTCCATTGTTTAAAAACTACAATGGCTATAAAAGTAGAAATAGCCACTACAATCAGGTAGCCATAAAAATCACCAACATTGGTTACGAATACAAAATATTTGGTGAGCGCGGGATTACGAAAGGAAATTATATAATCGGTTATAGCTTGGTCATATTGTGGGAGCAATTCATTTTTTAATCCCTCGGTAAGTTCAATAAACAGGTTGATGCTTCCTACAACAACAATCAGGGCAACCACAACCGTAATTATATAAGGTAGTTTGTTATTGTACTCGTGAAAATTGCGAATTAAAAATGCCTTTAGCTTTTTTAGTAATGCAAGGAGGGTTTCTCTCATTTACAACAGGGAATATCTTAAAAATTAAGCATTAAATATACCTCTATTTTGGGGAATTGGTTGTTAGTTGATGGTTTTCAGTTGTGGGTTGTGGGTTGTGAGTTGTTAGTCTTGGTTTTTGGTTCTTGGTTCTAGTATATGTTATTCCCTTAAAATCTTCTCCATAGCCTTTCCCTTTGCCAGCTCGTCAACCAGCTTATCCAAATATCGAATTTTTTGCATCAATGGGTCTTCTATTTCCTCTACGCGAATGCCGCAGACTACGCCTGTTATTTTTGAAACGTTTGGATTTAGTTGTGGGGCTTCTTCGTAAAAGTTTTGAAAGCTAGTTTTGTTATCCAGTTGTTGCTGCAACTGTGTTTGGTTATAGCCCGTTAACCAACAGATTATGGTGTCCAGTTCTTCCTTTGTGCGACCTTTTTTTTCTGCTTTGGCTATGTAGTATGGATATACATTTGCGAAGGGCAATTTATAGAGGTTTTCGTTTTTCATTGCTTTTAAGTTATAGGATAAATTTACGGTTTT
>JBBQQN010000034.1:0-27994 GCA_038215845.1 Flavobacteriales bacterium
TAAATTTTCCTTTTCTGATGTTACCCAGCCTTTGAAAGTTCAAAGGTCTTGCCATATGAGTTATACAAGTCCTCTTGTACATGAAGTTTTGAAGGAAGGTTTTGATAGATCTCCCATGTTTAATGGGTCCATTCAAAGTACGGGTCCTCGCTATTGCCCATCAATTGAAGACAAGATAAACAGGTTTGCTGATAAGGATAGACATCAATTGTTTGTTGAGCCCGAAGGATGGAATACCGTTGAGTACTATATAAACGGATTTTCCACTTCACTTCCCGAGGATATCCAGTTTAAGGCATTGCGGGAAGTCGTAGGATTTGAGAATGTAAAGTTTTTCCGTCCTGGCTATGCAATTGAATACGATTATTTCCCACCCACGCAATTAAGACATACTTTAGAAACCAAACTTGTTTCCGGTCTTTACTTTGCGGGACAAATTAATGGCACTACCGGTTATGAGGAAGCCGCTTCACAAGGTTTGATGGCTGGAATTAATGCTCATTTAAAAGTTCATGAAAAGGATCCCTTTATTCTACAAAGAAATGAAGCTTATATTGGGGTGTTAGTTGATGACCTTATTACAAAGGGTACCGAGGAGCCTTATAGAATGTTTACTTCCAGAGCCGAATACAGAACTTTGCTCCGTCAGGATAATGCAGATTTTAGGTTAACGCCAAGGGCGCATGAAATTGGTTTAGCTGGCGCAGATAGATTGAAAAAAATGGAACATAAGCTTTCAAAGTCCAATGCTTTTATCCAATTTTTTAAAGATACAAGTGTTGTTCCGGAAGATATAAATCCAATTTTGGAATCAAAGGATTCTGCATTGGTTAGTCAAAGTGATAAAATGTACAAGTCCTTTTCCCGTCCTAGTATTACAATGGACGATATGCGAAAAATAAAATCAGTTGAAGAGTTTATCAATGATAATAATTTAGACGATGAAATTCTTAAGCAAACTGAAATACAAGTAAAATACTCAGGCTACATTGAAAAGGAAAAAAATAATGCCGATAAATTAAATAGGTTAGAGGGTGTGAAAATTCCTGAAACATTTGATTATTCAAAATTAAAATCCCTTTCTTATGAAGCCCGTGAAAAATTATCAAATATAAAGCCCGCCACCATTTCCCAAGCTTCCCGTATAAGCGGTGTATCTCCTAACGATATTTCTGTATTGTTGGTTTATATGGGGCGTTAGTTCAATTGTTTCACGTGGAACAAAATAGATCTCTAAAAATATATCAGTGAATTATTCTGAAAAACCTTATTTATCGACAAGAGATTTCTTGGTTACCGATAGGTCATTTGATTTAAAATATGATTCCGAATTCGAAATGCTAACAACATTTCCGAAACCCAATGAGAAAGAACTTCCCGACTTTTACCAAAGCGAGGATTACATTTCACACACTGATTCCAATAAAGGATTATTGGCATGGCTGTATCAAACTGTAAAAAAATGGTCGTTAAATAAAAAAGTAAACTTAATCACTAAAGAAAATAACAGCGCTGGGACTCTACTTGATATTGGTGCTGGAACAGGAGATTTTTTAAAAGTTGCTAAAGAAAAAGGATGGAGTGTACAGGGAGTAGAACCAAATATTAGCGCCATAGATTTGGCAAAATCCAAAGGTATTTGTTTAAGAAAGGAAATTGAAGAATTTAGTTCAGATCAATTTGATGTTGTTACGCTTTGGCATGTTTTGGAACACGTTCCAAATTTAGAGGAAACAATAGAGCAACTTGGAAATTTGGTGAAGCCAGACGGAGTTTTAATAATTGCCGTACCTAACTTTAAAAGTTATGATGCAGAATATTATGGAAAATTTTGGGCTGCTTTCGACGTTCCTCGACATTTGTGGCATTTTTCCAGTAAATCAATAAAAATGCTTTTTTCAAAAGAATTTACACTTCAAAAAATTAAGCCATTGATTTTTGATTCTTTTTACGTTTCACTTCTATCTGAAAAATATAAAACTGCCAATTCATTTTCAATTAATGCAATTTGGATTGGTTTAATGTCAAATTTAAAAGCTATTCAAACAAAACAGTATTCTTCACTTATCTATGTCCTAAAAAGGAAGGAATAAGCCAAATAAAGCCGTTTTAGGCTGTTTCTGCCTTTAAGCTATTATTGAGGCTTTCATTTGCTAGAAAACTTTGGAATGAGTCTAATTCAGCCTCGTTTTTTATAAAGAATTACTATAAAAAATTATTTCTGCCATAACTGATGCCTATACTACTTCTTTTTTGTGAATGAGCCTGGTAAGTTTAATGGAAAGATCAGTAAATATAATTTTTGAATTTCCGTTCCGCTCAATATGATAGGAAGCATCTTCTATATTTTTTGCAATTTCAAAAATATTGTTTTGATGGACAAAAGGTGAAAATTTATCAATTGAAAATGAATCATCGGAAGCTTCAAAATATAAAAGGGAGTCCGCCTTATAATTTTTCAAGAGGGCTTGCCTAAAAATTTCAATACAATAAAAAAGGAATTTCTTTTGCGTTTCGCGGCCTTGGCCCGCCAATAGATCGCTCCATTCCAAAAGCTGGTTTATTGAACTTTTATTGCCTTTTGCGCGAAAGGCAGAGCGAACCCAACTTATAAACCATTTTTCAAAAATTTCGTCTTCTCCGGAATTTTCCAAAAGTTGAAGTGCTTTATTATAATCACCTTGGGCCCGTCGGGCAGTTTGTCGGGCAAGATTTTCAGAAGCTTGATGGTTTTTCATTAAATTTTCGGCAATATCTTCTTCAGAAAGCATAGGGAACTGAAGCAGTTGACAACGGGACCGAATGGTGGTTATAATTTGTTCTTCCTTTTCAGTCAATAAAAGCAAAACGGTTTTATCCGTAGGCTCCTCCACCATTTTGAGTAATTTATTGGCGCATTCAGCATTCATATTGTCTGCCATCCAAACAATCATCACTTTATATCCACCTTCATAAGATTTCAACGAAAGTTTTTTCGACATCTCTTCAGCTTCAAATTTGCTGATATTCCCTTGTTTTTTTTCAATTCCGATGCTTTGGAGCCATTCAAAAAGGGAACCGTAGGGGTTTTTTAAAACAAATTCCCGCCATGCCGCTGAGTAATTGTCAGAAACTGCGTTTTTCTTTACATCATCACTGGTATTAACAGGAAAAACAAAGTGTAAATCTGGATGGGCAAGTTTTTTTATTTTGCGCTCACAGGCTAAAAACTCAGGACTTCCCTTTTCATATTTATTGCACAATAATATATTGGCATAAGCTATGGCCATGGGCAATAATCCACTTCCGTTAATTCCGGTAAATAACTGTGCATGGGGAATTCTCCCATTTTCAACAGTCTTTGTCAAGTGTGCTTTTATATGCTGGTTGCCTATAATTTCTGAAAAATCCATAGGCAAAACTAAACAAATTTTAGATGTGAATACGGTTGAATTTTTTTCAAAAGTCTATTTGTCTGAGCCCTTTCACATATGTTGTTTTAAAAATTCAAAAAACTATATTTGTATACTAAAACAAGGGTAATGAAAACAGTAAACGACTTTAATTTTAAGGATAAAAAGGCATTAATCCGTGTAGATTTTAACGTACCTCTTGACGACAACTTTAATGTAACGGATGACACTCGTATTAAAGCCGCTAAGCCTACGATTATGAAAATTTTGGAAGATGGCGGAAGTTGTGTGCTCATGTCGCATTTGGGAAGACCAAAGAACAAAGAAAAAGAATTTTCACTTTCCCATTTGGTTGAACCGGTTTCGGAAATTCTGGGAGTTCAGGTGAAATTTGTTGAGGATTGTATAGGTGATGAAGTAGAAAAAACCGTGGCAGATTTAAAACCTGGAGAAATACTGCTCCTTGAAAATCTTCGCTATTATGAGGAAGAAACCAAAGGCGATAGAAATTTTGCAGAAAAACTTTCGAAATTTGGCGATGTTTATGTGAATGATGCCTTTGGAACAGCGCATCGCGCCCATGCCTCCACAGCCATCATTGCCGATTTCTTTCCTGATAAAAAGTATTTTGGGCTTCTCTTGGCTTCGGAAATACTAAATGTAAACAAGGTTCTTAAAGAAAGCGCGAAGCCAGTAACAGCAATCATTGGCGGGGCTAAAGTTTCTTCAAAAATAACCATTATTGAAAATATCCTTGATAAAATAGACCATTTAATTATTGGCGGAGGCATGGCCTTTACATTTATAAAAGCTCAGGGCGGCCAGATTGGCAATTCCTTGGTTGAAGATGAGAAACAAGAATTGGCATTGGAAATACTCAAAGAAGCCAAAAACAAAAATGTACAGGTTCACTTACCGGTAGATGCTATAATTGCAGATAGTTTTTCAGAATATGCAAATACACAGGTGAAAGCTATAGATAACATTCCTGATGGCTGGATGGGGTTAGACGCCGGACCAAAAACAAATGAACTTTTCGGGGAGGTAATTGCCATTTCCAAAACAATATTGTGGAATGGTCCTGTGGGTGTTTTTGAAATGGAAAAGTTTTCGGAAGGTACCAAAACTCTTGGTGCTAACATTGCAAAAGCAACCCAGGAAGGCGCATTCTCTTTAGTTGGCGGGGGCGATTCTGTTGCAGCGGTTCATCAATTCCATTTGGAAGATAAAGTAAGCTATGTTTCCACTGGAGGTGGGGCCATGTTGGAGATGCTCGAAGGCAAAGAATTGCCAGGGATAAAGGCACTTTTACAATAGATTTAAAAATCAGGCTTTTAGAAGCGAAAAGTTAAAAATTTGCGTAATTTTACACATTCGTTATTTTTGACAAAATTTTTTGACAAAAATGTCGTTTCATCTTAGACAAAATGTGAAAAGGCACGCTGATAGAATATAGTAATTTGGCAAATGCAATTTAATCCCCTAGCAATAAATAGCTGATGAAATTAAGAAACCTCCCACTTTTACTGTTGCTGGCCTTCAGTATTGGTTTTGCCCAACAAGGCAAAAAACATTCAGAAAAACTTAAAACTAAAAAAATACAGGTTGTGGATTCCATTAAGGTTTCCAAGATAGCCGAAGAATTACCTTCTACTTTTGTGGCTACAACCATAAAAGATACCTTGGTCTATGATTTAAAGGACATGGCCTTTGCCAGAAAAAAAGATAGTCTCTGGTTAAAGGAATTATATAAATCGGATCTTTTTGACGATGTTTACAACAGTGTGGCCGAGCAGAATTTCGAAACTGTTGATTATGATGAACTACCTACAGAGCTTTTAAAACAAAGGCTTAAGGAACTGGATGCCCGAACTCCCTTTAAAGTTGAATACAATGCTTCTCTTGAAAGTGTGATCAAGCAATATTTAAAAAATAGAAGAGGCACTTTGGAAAGATTGATGGGTTTAAGTGAATATTACTTTCCGATGTTCGAGCAGGAATTGGACAAAAACAACCTACCTCTCGAGCTTAAGTATCTTGCAGTAATTGAGTCTGCATTAAATCCAAAAGCCCAATCTAGAGTGGGGGCCACGGGTCTTTGGCAATTTATGTTTACAACTGGCAAAATGTTCGGTTTAGACGTAAGTTCCTATGTGGATGAGCGTTCAGATCCAATTATGGCTACTGAAGCAGCTTGTAAATACTTAAAAAGTCTTAACAATAGTTTTAATGATTGGGATTTGGCTCTGGCGGCCTATAATTCTGGTCCAGGAAATGTTTCCAAAGCCATTCGTAGATCAGGCGGGAAAACCAATTATTGGAATTTAAGGAGTTATCTTCCACGTGAAACAGCCGGTTATGTTCCCGCATTTTTGGCTACCATGTATATTTTCGAATACGCAGAAGAACACGGATTTAAAAAAGGGGCTTCCCGAATTCCGTACGTAGCTACAGATACAATAAAAGTAAAGCGGCAACTCACTTTTGATCAAGTTTCAAAGCTTACAAATATTGAAAAGGAAGAACTGGAATTTTTAAACCCTTCCTATAAACTGGGGATCATTCCTGTTATAAAGGACGAAAACTATATGCTACGCCTTCCCGTTACGGCAGTTGGAATGTTTGTTAATAATGAGGACGCTATTTATGCTTTTGCTGAGGAAGAGCACGAAGAAGCTGAAAAGGCGTTACCGGAATTATTTGAACAACCTGAAAAAATTCGATATCGCGTTAAAAGAGGCGATTATTTGGGAAGAATTGCAGAGAGATACGGAGTTGGAGTAAGCCAGATAAAAAACTGGAACGGGATGCGAAGCTCGAACGTTAAAGTAGGGCAAAACCTGATCATCTATCCCAAAAAGAACAATAGCGATATTGCAATTAATACCCAATCCAAATCTTCTTCAACCTCTGAAAAAACCTATACAGTAAGGAACGGAGACTCGTTGTGGAGCATTTCACAAAAATTTCCCGGGGTTTCAGTCCAGAATATCAAAAAATGGAACGATATTAGTGGCTCTAACTTGAAACCCGGAACTAAACTCAAAATATATAAAGGATAGTTCCAGCTAACATCCTTTTTCATGAAACCATTTTACATTGTATTCTTGTCGTTTTTCATTTTAATCTCCTGTAATGAAAACGGCAAAAAAGACCGTTCGTTGCTGCCCAAATCAGTAGGCAACATTAATGTTCTACAGATTATTACTCCCAATGATTTATGGAATGGTGTGGTTGGAGAGGCCATTCGCAATCAATTTGCCGCTCCTACTGATGGACTTCCACAGGATGAGCCTTTATTTTCCATGAACCAGATGCCCCCTGAGACCTTTTCAGATTTCGCACGGAGTAGTAGATTATTTCTTCATGTTACCTTGGGAAGTGAGGATAAAGTTTCCTTGGCCACAGATGAATTTGCAAAACCACAAACAGGAGCAATAATTACGGCCACTTCCGAAGAAAAATTAGTAGAGCTTATAAACCAAAATGCCCCAAAAATTATTGAAGCCTTTCATAATACCGAATTGAGAGAACGGCAACGCCGAATCGAAATTTCACTTATGGATACAGATTCACTTTCGAAAGTGATGGGTGTGAATTTAAAAATTCCTTCAGCTTATAGAATTGCCAAAGCAACGGATAGCTTTTTCTGGCTTCGAAAGGATCTAAAGGACGGCACAACAAACATACTTATCTATCAAGTCCCTTTGAGCATGATAAGCAACGACAGCTCTGCCATAGCCGATATTATCAAGATTCGGGACTCTATTGGCAGCAAGCTATTACCCGTGGAAGATGAAGGTAAATTTATTACCGAAGAAGCTTATGCTCCTTATCTTTTTAAAACGACTATAGATGGGAAATTTGCCTATGAAACCAAGGGAACTTGGGAGGTAAAGGACGAATATATGGCCGGGCCATTTTTAAACTATGCGGTAAGGGATGAGAAAAACAATAGGTATTTAATACTTGAAGGCTTTACCTACGCCCCATCAGTTCAGAAACGGGACTTGCAGTTTGAACTGGAATCTATCTTGACAACTGCCAAAATAAAATAATCTCAGTAAACCGAAATACTTATTAATAAAAAAATCCCTCTTTAACTTTCTCAGGTTAAAGAGGGATTTTTATTTTAAGCTTTAATTAAAACTTTGGATTGTTATCGTCCATATTTTTTTCTGTAGTTGAATTGGTAGTAGGGCCAGTTTCATCTTTGGAAGCATCCTTAAATTCTTTAAGACCACTACCTAAGCCTCTCATAAGTTCGGGTATTTTTTTACCGCCGAACAACAATAATACAACTAGTACGACTAATACAATCTGCCATGGTCCGATGGCTAAGGGAATAAATAATGCACTCATAATTTTATGATTTAATTAAACAAAGGTAACAAGAAATCTTTATAAAAAAACGTTTTGGGTTAAGTTTAGCGCATAGGGCATTTGTTTATTTTATATTTGTAACAGCAATATCCAATAAATGATAAGTAAAGAAAAAAGGGGCATTAAGTTTAGAAAAAAACTTTTGCATAAGTACAGGCTGGTTATCCTTAATGAAGAAACCTTCGAAGAACGTTTTTCATTCAAATTAAATAGGCTGAATGTATTTGTGTTCAGTACCCTCTTTGCCTTGTTCCTTGTTTTGGCCACTACATTTATAATAGCCTTCACGCCCCTGCGCGAATATATTCCCGGATATTCCTCCACTACACTTAAACGCAAAGCCACTGCACTTTCTTATAAAACTGATTCTCTGCAACAGATAATAAATGTAAATGAACAATACCTTGCCTCCATCAAGAAAGTACTCACAGGAGACGTTAAAACGGTCGAATTCAATAAGGATTCAATTATAGAAGCAGCCAAGGTAGACCCATCTATATTGATTAGAACCTCCCCACAGGATTCTTTATTAAGGGAAAAAGTGGCAAAAGAAGACAAATACAACCCGCTTCTTTTTTCTAGGGAACAACAATATACTCTCTTTGCGCCGGTTAAGGGCACCATTTCGGAACCGTTTAACTCAAAAACAAAACACTATGCCGTAGATGTTGTAACCATAAAGGATGCTCCAGTAAAAGCTGTAGCGGACGGAACCGTAATTTTTGCCGAATGGACAGCACAGACGGGATATGTAATAATCCTCAAACACACCAACAATCTTATTTCGGTTTATAAGCACAATGCGGTGCTTACCAAGGAACAAGGGGAACTTGTCAAGGCCGGGCAAATAATTGCCACCGTTGGAAATACGGGCGAATACACTACCGGTCCCCATCTCCATTTTGAATTGTGGCGGGATGGCAATCCTATAGATCCTACAAATTTCATTGATTTTGATTAATTGCCTATGTCCTTAAAATCCTTTGCTGCCAAAATTTTTGCCAAAATTGTTGTGAATAGGATCGAAACCTGGGCATCAAAACCTGTGGAAACACAGAAAAAAGTATTTGCGCAATTAATTTCGAAAGCGAAAAATACCTCATTCGGGAAAGACCATCACTTTAACGAAATCCATTCTTTTGAAGATTTTGCAAAACAAGTGCCCGTAAGGGATTATGAAGAGTTAAAGCCATATGTAGAAAGAATTGTGTTGGGTGAAGAAAATATTTTATGGCCCGGAAAACCACTTTATTTTGCCAAAACTTCCGGCACAACCTCCGGAGCCAAATATATTCCCTTAACCAAAGAATCCCTGCCCTATCACATTGAAGCGGCCAGAAACGCCATTCTGTGTTACATTCACGAAACAGGCAAAGCTGCATTTGTGGATGGTAAAATGATTTTTCTTCAGGGAAGCCCCGAAATGCAAACCAAAAAGGGGATTAAAAACGGAAGGCTTTCCGGCATTGTGGCCCATTATGTTCCCGCCTATCTTCAAAAAAACAGATTGCCCAGTTGGGAAACTAACTGTATTGAAGACTGGGAAAATAAGGTGGAAGCCATTGTATCGGAAACTAAAGATGAAAACATGACGGTAATCAGCGGGATTCCATCATGGGTGCAAATGTATTTTGAAAAGCTTCAAGATAGGACTGGAAAAAAAATAGGGGAACTTTTTAAAAATTTTAACCTTTTCATTTACGGAGGCGTAAATTTTGAACCTTACCGAGCCAAGTTTGAAACACTAATTGGTCGAAAAGTGGACAGTATTGAACTGTTTCCGGCAAGTGAAGGTTTTTTTGCGTTTCAGGATAGCCAAAAGGATAAGGGAATGCTTCTGCTTTTGAACTCAGGTATTTTTTATGAATTTGTTGAAGCTTCCTCCTTTTTTGATAAAAGCCCCAAAAGATTGACCATTGGGGAAGTAAAAACAGAAGTCAATTATGTAATGGTTATTTCCACCAATGCAGGTCTCTGGGCCTATAATTTGGGCGATACTGTTCAATTTACTTCCATAAAACCCTATCGGGTGATTGTTTCCGGGCGAATCAAACATTTTATTTCCGCCTTTGGCGAACACGTTATTGGCAAAGAAGTGGAACAGGCCATGAATGAGGCAATGTCGAACTTTAACTTTTCCATTTCGGAATTTACCGTGGCCCCGCAAATAGCTCCGATGAATGATGAACTTCCCTATCACGAATGGCTTGTTGAGTTTGACGAGGAACCTTCAGATATATTGGAGCTCGCCACTTTTTTGGATAAAAATATGCAACAACAAAATTCATATTATTTTGATTTGATTGAAGGTAAAGTACTTCAACCTTTAAAAATTAAGGCCCTTAAGAAAAACAGTTTTCAAGAATATATGAAGTCTGAAGGAAAACTTGGCGGCCAGAACAAAATACCAAGGCTTTCAAATGATCGGAAAATCGCGGATGCCCTAAGCAAAATTCAGCCTTAAAATTAGTGTTATCTTTGCACCCAATGAACAAACTTAAATCACATACCCGCACACGTGCCCAAGAGAGCACAGGCGCCATTGAAAGACTTTACATTACCATGCGCCATCTGTTTAACCGTGGATTTTATAAGCCAATGGGTATTTCGGGCGAAACGCTTCGGGAATCCCTGCTTACGCTTCGACCAGAAATTTATGGCTCCATAAAGGAGGATAAAATAGAATTGCAGGGCCTTCTGTATGTGATGGACCGTTTGCCGTATGGAATTGAAGAATGCCGCTTTATCAATCTTACCAGTGATGAAGGCTATAAAAATTCACATTTTGAACCTATTATTCCTTTAAAGCGCCGTCGAAATTGTTACAGAATCGATGAAGAGCAAATGAATATTGAGATAACCCGCGGTCGCTCTGAAATTTACGATATTCTTACGCACCTGACCTTTCTTTTTATTGAATCGCATAAAATAATGAAGCAGGTGGTAATCAATGAAAATGGAGAGGTAATACGCGATTGGAAAAAACTGGAGGAGGCTGTTCTCAAAAAAGGAAAATTAACACAAGAGGAGAAAGAAATTACCCTCACGCATACCGCAAATTTTTTAGGGCGAACTTTTGATGAGGTTAAAAACGTCTACCCTTATTTTGCAAGTGAAAAAAATGAAAACCGCTTTTTCAGTATAATTTATTATTTGGGAAAACTGGCCATGGAAGAAATGATTAATGACACTAAACGCATCATAACCTTTAGCCCTGTTCTGCGCGAGCGATTAGGGCATCACATTCACGGGGAACAATGGGCGTACAATATAAAACATACGCTGCAGGAAAAAGGTTTGCTGGAAAGGCCTATTCACATAATCAGTGCAAATATGCACAGTGTGATGAACAGCTTATATGCTCCCAAAGCACTGCCTTCCGAGTTTTCAAAAAAGAAACCCATGGAGGTTTTTGAAGCCCTGAGCAGTGCCACAAATTCGAAATTGAGGCAAAAAGTGTTTAAAACTGCCCAAGAAAATGGAATGATCTTTTTGGAAGATAGCAGTGGTACCAACATCGATGTCCAGATTATTGACACTTCAAAAATCGAGAATAGCACATATATCTTAAATTCCGAAGAAATTGATATTCATAAAAAACCAGTGATTGTTGTAATGGACTATGCCTTCGGAGAACAGGCGTACGAAACTATGGATGAGCTTTTAAAACCTTATGACGATTTCAATAAAGAAAGATATTTTCTAAACGTTGTCTCGGTATCCATAATGGGAAAAGCGGGAATTCTTGAGGGCGGCAAAGGCGATATTATGATTCCTTCTGCCCATGTTTTTGAAGGTACCGCGGATAACTACCCCTTTAAGAATAAACTTGGAAAATCCCTTTTTAAGGATGATGACGTAACGGTTTGTACGGGTTCTATGATTACCGTCTTGGGAACTTCCCTTCAAAACAGGGATGTCTTGAAATTCTTTCACAATTCTACATGGAATGTTATTGGACTCGAAATGGAGGGAGCGCATTATCAAAAAGCAATTCAGGCTGCGGCCAAGATTCGAAGAAGCATTAGTCCAAAAGTAAAAGTGAGATATGCGTATTACGCTTCAGATAATCCATTGGAAACCGGAAGCACTTTGGCCTCGGGTGGGTTGGGCACAAGTGGGGTAAAACCAACCTATTTAATTACTGAAAAGATGTTAAAACAGATTTTAGACACCACTAAAAATTAATTTTGAAAAAGGATAAAGTCCTGATTACGGTAGATTCGGAATTGAAAAGTATGAAATATATGAATTTTTTCTTCAAAATTAGAAAGGTAACATATTTTTAAAAATTGAGTAATCTATCATCAAGTATTGCGTTTTCAACATATTAAAATGGCAAAAACTACTGGATTAGATCAAGGATTAATGTAGAAAAATAAGTGTGGATTTGTAAAAAGATATAATAAAAACCAAGAAAATTAAAAGATACAAAACTTGCAAAAACCAACCATTACCGTACTTTTGCCACATGGCATAGATAGAATATTATACAGAGAAAAGGGAGAATTTAAATTTAAAATATAAAGGCTGGCAGGGAAGCTTGTCCTCTTTACCTAAAAGGTAATCATTAATTATTAAAAATTTTGTTTATGGCACAGAACAATTCAGAAGAAATGGACTTGGGTTCTCTTTGGGGAAGGATTAAAGAAATACAGATAAGTATTCTCTTATCTTTTTATAGAATGCTTCGGTTTTTTATAAGAAATTGGATAACCCTATTGGTACTTGTAATAGCAGGTGTTTTAATTGGTTATGTATTAGAAAAAAACCAGAAAAGTGCCAAAGAAGGAAGTTTAATTGTACAGATTAATTTTGATGCTTCCAATTATGTTTATAATTCAATAGAGCACCTTAACAATAAAATTTCCGACAACGATACTATTTTTCTAAAAAATCATGGTTTTTATAAAGACAATCAAGCTATCCTAACTCACTTGGAGATAGAGCCCATTGTAAATATTGCGGACATTTTGGAAAAATTAAATGCTGGGGACAAAAATTTAGAGCCTTTTTTAGAACAAGCACAATATGAGGATAACCTATTGACTTCTGAAATTTTTATTCCGGAATACAAAACCCATAGAATATTAATTAAAACAACCGAGAAAGGAACTTCCGCTACTATAGAAAACTTGCTCGCCTACCTTAACGATAATGAATTGTTGCAGCAAATAAAGGAGCTGACCATTGTAAATACAAAAAACCACATAAAGCAGATCCAAGAAAGTGTTGCCAATATTGATTCAATTGCAAAAAAATACGGTTCACAAACTAGAAGCATAGCTCCTGGCCAAGTTTATTTCAATTCTGTTGAAGGCAACGAGAATATGCACATGTTAATTTCTTTAAAAAATACATTGCTTAAGAATAATGAGGAAATGGAAATCGAACTTCTTAAGTATAACCATATTGTCACGCTGTTGGACAATCCCCACTTGGCTGTAAAAAGATCCTTTTTCGACCAAAAAATGAAAATCCTTCCGGTGGTATTTGTTTTATTGTTTATTGTTTTCGCCTTTATGGTTAGATCATACAACAAAGCTCGTGGAATAGAGCAAAAAAGAAATAGCACATTGTGATATTTAAGAAACTAAGGAATCAAAGATGCTTTTGAAGATGCAATTTTTCAAGGAGTTGAATAAGAACAAATATTTAATATTCCTAGATCAATCACTTCTTTCTGTAATAACTTTTGGATCAATCTTAGCACTCTCTAAAATTGCTTCAGTAGGTGTTTTTGGTTCTTTTGTGGTAACTTACAGTTACAGTTATTTCATATATATTTTCTGTACTTTTTTTCTTTCTGCTCCTATTTTAATTTTTCTATCAAAAAAGTGGCAAAAAGAAGAAGGGCAATATTTGCTTACAACGCTGTTTTTAAATTTATTTTTAAACTTGTTATTTTCTGTGATTTGTTTTTTTTTTCTAAAGAGGCAAATTGACGAAATATCCTTTTTTCTCTTTTTCATGCTCAGTTTTAGCATGACGTTTTTCGACATTCTAAAAAAATTCATATTCAGCGCAAAATCCGTAGAGGTAAAATATGGTTTGGTTGCGACCATTATCTTAAACATAATTTTTTTTTCGTTCTTGTTTATTTTTAGAGGCTCATTAAATTTAAGTGCAATTTTAAATATTTATTGGGCTTCTTTTTTGGCTGCGAGTCTATTTTTAATGGGATGCATTATTTATAAAAGAATTTTTAGGTTAAATAAATTTCCTGGTTTGAGAAGCATATTGGCATTTAATATCCAGGTGCTTCGAGTTCATTTCAAATATTCCAAATGGATCATTTTGGGAGGAATCGCATTTTGGGGCTATAGTCAAGGAGTTTATATATTGGCCAAAAGTTTCGGCATAAGTGATTTTGACATAGGTAAGGTAAGGACCATACAGAATCTAGTCGGTGTTTTCAATATTTTGTTGATTTCACTAGAAAACCATTACACCCCTATCTTTGCGTCCAAAGCCGTCCAAACAAACCTTTCTGGCTTAACCACTATTGTAATGAGAATTATTAAAGAAAATTATATAAAGGTCTTAACCCTTTTTATTTTGTCTGTTCCCGTGGGTCTTTTGTTTTATGAAATGATTTACGGTGAAAAATATGGGAGCGGCACGGTTATATTCCTACTATTCCTTTTAATACAACTTTTATTGGTTGCTATACGCCCATTTTCTATTGCCTTAAAATCAATTGAAAATACCGTGCCTTTTTTTGTTTCTCATTTGATTGCCGTAGTATCTTTGGTAATTGTAGTTCCTGTTTTAATTTACGCTGAAAGCTCATATACCCTGCCCATTGGAATTTTAATTGCTAATATTGTATATGTACTTTACATTGCTTTTCATTATTATTTAAGAAACAAAAATACCTTGCTTGAATGAGTGTGTTGCAAAAAATTTATAGAATACTTTTTTTTCTGGGAGTTTTTTTCATACCCTTCAACTCCTTTGAAGGACTTTCATTTCTTGGTGAATTTAGGAATGAGTCTGCGGTACTTTTCTTTTTACCAGGGAGCATTTTACTCTTCATATCCTTCCTTCTCGGGAACAAGTTGACATTGCCTTTAAAAAATTTCTATTTTCAAATAATCCTTATTTTTATGGGGTGGTGCATAGTTGCCACCTTACTAAATCCTGTGACTGTTTATGAAAATTACTTTAAACAAACTAGTGGCATAAATAGATTTTTCCGTCAATTTACTTCACTGATACTATCCGGAATCGTGCTTTTTGCATTTTATTGGAATGTATTGCGTGAAATGTCTATTTCAGAAATTTTATTTTTTATTCGAAAGGTATTTCTGGGTTCCTTAATTGTAGCTTCGGTTTATGGTTTTTTGGAAGTCCTGATTATATATTTTAACGTAGGAGGATTATGGTCAATTATTGAACTTTTCAATTACTTTCCGTTCGTTAATGTAAAAGTTTTTGGGGATCGTATATCATCCATAGCCGATGAAGCTCCCTATTTAGCTATCTATTTAATTACCATCGCCGGTTGGATGTTCAGTTATATATTGACATCCAAGGGCATTAAAAAATTCATTCCCGCTTTTTTAGTATTGTTGTTGACTTTCTTTTCAGGATCACGTACTGGTTTGGTGGTAATATTTGTACAGTTACTAGTTTTCCTTTCAATTTTATTGTTTGATAGAAAATTTAAAAAATATGTTTTTATTTTTTTAGGATCGAGTATTGTTGCCTTCAGTGTCATTCTTGCTATAAACTCTAAAAAAGTAATTGCGGAGGTTGAGGAGAAAATTGAATCGCTCGATTTTAAATCAAATCTAACGGACAACGTGTCTAACAAGTCCCGTTTGGGAATACAATATGCCAATATTCAAGTTTTCAAGGAACATCCTATAGTTGGTGTTGGTTTTGGGCAACAGACCTATCATAATAGATTTCATTATCCAGTTTGGGCTACTTTCAACAACTATGAGTTTAGATTATTTTATACAGACCAATATCTAACTTCCTTCCCTCCAGGATACAATGTTTATATAAGAATTTTAGCAGAAACGGGAATAATTGGTCTTATCATATTTCTTTTCTTTCTGATATCTGTATTAATAAGATGCAGAAGGATGATAGCAGAAAGTTCCGGCGAGAAAAAAATATTGGTTATTGTGTTATTTGTTTCCTTTGTGGGAATATGCATAAATTGGCTACAGATTGATACCTTCCGCCTGTACGGTTTTTGGATATATTTTGCTATTTTCATTTACCTTCTTAACCCCAATTTAAATAAAGAAAATAGTTTAAAGAAAAATACAAACATAGATTCATAGCAGCGGGATAGTTTGGGTAAAATTTCTTTTTGAAAGCGCTATTGTTTCAACCCTATAAAGGGGGGCTTTGTAACTGCCTGCAAGTACTTCCTGAATGATAGGAACAATTTCATCCAATGCAACTGCTGCATCATATAACCTGTATTTTTCGCTTTGACCAACGTCATTTAGGAAGTCTGTGCACTTTTTGTGATACTCCAATAGCATGAATGGCACATTTGCATAACACGCAAAAATACTGGCGTGCAATCTGGTAGATATCATTAGGTTACACGTTAATATTTCATTCCAAGTTTTTTCCACATTTCCCAAATAGGGAATAATTTCTATTCTTTTTTTGTCAATATTCTCAATGAGTTCTTGTGAAATCTGCCAATCTCCAGTTTTAAGGTTTCCATTTATAATAAAAACCTTAAAGTTTGCATCGGTATTTTTTGCCAGCAGTTCAATTAACTGCTTAAAATAGCTGTTTCTTTTTCGTTCCTTTTCCAAATCTCCACCCGTATATCTTTCATAATTGCAGATACTTATTCCAATTGTTTTTTTATTGATAGAATCCATTTGTAAACTATTGCCGAAAATTTCGGGCAATAGTGCAGCAAGATCAAAGGCATTAACTGGTTTATACGGGAGAGTGAGTGAGTTTACGAATTCAAAAGACCTTTTATCTCTTAACGCCAAAAATTTCAAGGTCTTTAAATATTCTTTTACAGCGTTCTCCTCTTTTTGAGATTTAAATGGGCCCACAGAGACTCCAATAGCACCTAATTTCAGGTTTTTATTTAAAGCTTTAAAGTGTTTTGCCAGTGATTTATTACTGTGAAATGGAAGTTCGCCAAAGGTTGATCCGCCGGCAGAAACCATATAATCTGATGAAGCCAAATGCTTTAATAGACTTAAACGGTCAAAACCTTTGAGGTTTTTCAGAATTTGTTTTGAATTAATTGGATAGCTGGTTTCAGGCAAGGAAGCTCCTAAAAAAACATTGTTTTCGCAGTTCCAGTATTTTCGGGAACCCCAAGAGGAAACCTCTACAAACGCATCGTCGCCCGCATTTTTAAAACCGTAAAATCCTTCGAAGGTTATTTTTTTTGGGTATTTCAAAATAGTGTTTTTTTATTAACTGCGAAGATAATTATTTTAAAGCAACAAAATATTTTATAAAAATGGCCATAATCTTTATCTACTTTTTAATGCCTTGTCTAGGTCTCCAGATATAACTATCTTTAAAAAGGGCTTATTGCGAATTTAAAAATTATAATATTATGAAACATTTTATACTTTTCCTGTTTAACATAGTTTTTATAAACTGTTATTCACAAATAAGTTTTCAAGAGCATTTAATTAAGGATGGCTCCAATATACTAACGGAACCTCGAACAGTAGTTTCTGCAGATATTGATGGCGATGGTGATATGGATGTAATAAGTGCCTCTTATGGAGATATCGTAAAAATTGGCTGGTTTGAAAATCTTGATGGTTCCACTATTTCTGAAAACTTAAATATTATTTCAACAGAAGTGGAAAACATTTCTTCATTATTTGTAGCAGATGTAGATAATGATGGAGATATGGACATATTTGGGACAGCAAAGGTACCGACCAACAATATTTTTTGGTTTAAAAATCTTAATGGCCTTGGTAACTTTAGTTCGGTAAAGATAATCAACAATTTTGCTGGCAGGGCTTCTTCCGTTTATCTTAAAGATATAGATGGAGATGAAGATTTAGATTTAGTAATAGCATTGATTGATACTAATAAAATTAATTGGCATGAAAATTTGGATGGAATTGGAAATTTTGGAGAACAAAATACGGTAACTGATGTTAATGCGAGTGATCCTAGATCTATTTTTGTTGATGATTTTGATGGGGATGGCGATAATGACATCCTATATTCATCATACCAAGATGGTGTTTTTTGGGTAGAGAATGAGGATGGTCAAGGAGATTTTAATGTTGTTCATACAATTGGTGAATTTTTTGGCTCTACTTCTAATGCCATTGCTAAAGATCTTGATGGAGACGGTGATTTAGATATTATTGCAAGTAAAGCTAACCAACTTTTGTGGTACGAAAATATAGATGGCCAAGGTGATTTTAGTCTAGAACATTTAATTGCAGCATCTGTTAATATAAATTACATACAAGCTACAGATATTAATAATGATGGATATTTAGATATTACCGTTGCCAATAATGATAGAGCGGGATGGTTTGAAAATATAGATGGCCAAGGTCTTTTTGGATCGGAGAATGAAATTCCTCATAACACTAATAATAATAATCGAGAGGTATATTCGATATACACCGTTGATATAGATGATGATGGCGACATAGACGTATTATCAACTTGCGGAGATGATATGGTTAGATTATTTAAAAATAACGATGGTTTAGGAAATTTTGACACAGATATTCGTATAAACTTTAATGCAGGTGCAGGTACCTATGTTATTGTCGAAGATATAGATAATGACGGTGATCTGGATGTTTTTACAGGAGGCAGAAAGATAGCATGGTTTGAGAATGAAAATGGAAGGGGTGATTTTGGGAACCCTAGAAGTATTGATCCAAATGCATATTATACAAATGCAATGTATTTTACAGATGTTGATGGAGACGGTTTAAAAGATTTGATTTATTCCGGAACATTTTGGGATGAAATTATTTGGCGAAAAAATTTAGATGGTCAAGGTAATTTTGGTTCTAAAAATGTCATTTTTGGTGGCTTTGGCGAAATAGATTATCCTTCTTTTTTTGTTGCAGATGTAGATGGAGATGGTCTTAATGATTTAATAACCGAATCAAAATCGGAATCTCAACTTTATTTTTTATCGTGGCATAAAAAATTAACTGACGGGACTTATGGGGACAGACAGGTTATTGAAGAGTTTATTTGGCCATCAAACTCAATTTATGCAGATGATGTAGATAATGATGGTGATATTGATATTCTTTATTCAGATCAATACTTTGGTAGAATTTTATGGTATAAGAATACGAATGGGTTGGGAAATTTTGTCTTTCAGCAAATAATCACAAATGATGTGGAAGGTAGGTCAAAATTATACACTAGTGATTTTGATGGAGATGGGGACAAAGATCTGGTGTCAGCCTCTTTTGATGATAATAAAATTGCTTGGTATGAAAACACAGATGGCAATGGATTATTTGGGAATCAGCAAATTATATCAACAGAAGCCGAAGGTGCAACTTCTGTAAAAGCTGTGGATTTAGATAACGATGGAGATATGGATGTAATTTCATCATCTTATTATGATGATAAAATAGCTTGGTATGAAAACTTAAATGGTTTAGGAAGTTTTGGTGATCAAGAAATTATAACACTTAATGCAGAGGGTGCTCATTTGGTGGATTTTGCAGATATAGATAATGACGGAGATATAGATGTACTTTCCGCATCAGGTGCACCTTGGTCTAATTTTAAAATTGCTTGGCACGAAAACTCTTTAATTTTGGGTGTAAACGCTAGTAATCAATTAGATTTTACATTATATCCTAACCCAACTTCTGGGAAATTAACAATAGATAGTAACCAAACAATTAATAATATAGAGGTCTATAGCCAATTAGGACAACTAATTTTATCAGTTCCTAATAAAAATGAAATTGATATTTCTTTTTTAAACAGTGGAATGTATTTTATAAAAATTTCTGATAAAAAAGGAAATACTATCGTGAAGAAGGTGATTAAAAAATAAAAAGGTAATGTATTGCGTCGTTTGTATATTGGTTAAATGAGGCCAATTAGTATTAATGAATAAACTATCTGTCCCTACGATCCTAACCAACTTGGATATTTCGAAATTAACTCAAGATCTGTATTTTTTAAAATTACGGATGAAAAGGGGAATTCAACAACTAAAAAAGTAATTTAAAGCTAGTTATAATAAACAGGCTTTATTAATTAATTTATTGACTTTATTGATTAAATTTTCCTTTAAAATTTAAACTATCCTTGAATTTGTTAATGAAAAAGGTATTTTTGGAAAGTTTAAAAGCCCCTTTTTTGTGTATAAGAAATACCTAAAATACTTTGTGTTAGTATTGCTAACAGGAATTCCCATATTTGCTTACTTGAATAATTTAAGTCTCCGCGTTTGGGACGAATCCCGTATTGCAAACAACGCCTATGAAATGTATAAAAACGGCAACTATGTTGTAGCATTTTATGACGGCCTACCCGATATGTGGAACACAAAACCTCCTTTTTTGCTGTGGTGCCAGGTATTTTCTATGAAGTTGTTGGGCGTAAATGTTTTGGCGCTGCGCTTGCCAGTTGCTTTAGCAGCATTATTCACTTGTACTGCAGTATTCATTTTTTCAAAAAAATATCTACATAACGTTTTATTGGGATTTACGGCCGTTTTAGTGCTAGTTACTTCCGTAGGGTATATTTCCACCCACGGAGCCCGAACGGGAGAGTATGACGTATTGGTAACGCTATTTACCACAGTTTCCTGTCTATTTTATTTCCTCTTTTTGGAAAGGGGAAATAAAAAGTATTTGTACGCCTTTTTTATAGCCACAATCTTGGCCGTACTTACAAAAAGCGTAACGGGTTTGCTCTTTATTCCTGCCTTGGGACTATACACCATTTTAGTTGGAAGGGTAAAGTTTGTACTTACCAATATCCATCTGTATATTGGTTTTCTAATCGCTGTTGTTGTGGTGGGTGGTTTTTATTTTCTCAGGGAACAGATGAATCCAGGATATTTGACAGCGGTTTATGAAAATGAATTGGGTGGCAGGTATAACGAAGCAAAAGAAAACATTAGCGGGAACGGATTTTATTATATCGAAAATTTAAAAAATTTCCGCTTTAAGGCGTGGTATATATTTGCTATGTTGGGTCTTGTCCTTGGCTATGTAAGCATAAACCCGAGGATAAAGAAACTGGCTCTTTTATTGGCTCTTCTTATTGTTAGTTATCTTTTTATTATATCGAAAGCAGAAACCAAGCACGACTGGTATGATATGCCCTTGTATCCTTTTCTTGCACTTGCAACCGCCATATTTATGTGGAAGGCAGTAACATTTCTACGCACATTTGATGTTAATAAAATGGGAATTAGATGGAATATACTGCCCTATTTATTTTTGATTGCCCTATTTTTTGTCCCATATCAAAATATGATAAACTCTATTCAACGGCTAGAGCCGAAAGCTTTTAGAGACTCGCATCAACTATCCTATTATTTAAAGGATGCCCTTAAAGGAGAGCATAAAATGCAGGATGTGGCGGTGCTTTATTCTGGTTATAATGCACATATTAAATTTTATGTACTTGCCTTACATGAGAAAGGGATAGAGGCCAAAATTAAAAACTTTAAAGAACTAAAAGAAGGCGATATAGTCATAGCTAACCAAAAAGTAGTACAAAACTACTTGGAAGAAAACTATAAATTAACCGGCATATCAGCATATGACAATGAGTTGTACAGCACAGTAAAAAAATATAGAATCGATGGAAGGAAATAAAATAATATTATCTATTATAATCCCCATTTATAATGAAGAAAAGATTATTCGGGAACTGTATAAACGTATTACGGAATCTGTAAAATTGATCACAGATCGCTATGAAATAATATTCGTCAATGATGGCAGCAGGGACAACTCCCTATCACAGCTGGTAGCCATTTCACAACAAGATGAAAACGTGTATTTCATAGACTTTAGCAGAAATTTTGGCCATCAAATTGCTGTTACGGCCGGGATTGATCTATGCCGCGGAAAGGCGGCTGTAATTATAGACGGCGACCTACAGGATCCTCCGGAACTTATTCCTGAGATGTACAAAAAACACAAAGAAGGATTTGATGTGGTTTATGCCCAAAGAGCGGAACGAAAAGGGGAATCTTTCTTTAAAAAAGCAACCGCAAAATTATTTTATAGAATACTTCGGAAATTGACCTCCGTGGATATTCCATTGGATACAGGAGATTTCCGGCTAATAGATCGCAAAATAATAGAATGCCTAAAGCAAATGCCCGAAAAGAACAAGTTTTTACGCGGACAAATAGCTTGGCTGGGATTTAGGCAAACTGCCGTAACTTTTTCCAGAGAGGAGCGCAAATATGGTAAATCCGGCTATCCGCTGAGCAAAATGATTTCCTTCGCATTGGATGGCATTACCAGTTTTTCAGATAAGCCACTTACTTTTGTTACGCGCTTGGGGTTTACTATTTCGGGGCTTTCGTTTTTAATAATCCTGTATGCCATATTTTCCCATTTTTTTCTAAAACAAACCATTACCGGTTGGACTTCATTAATAATTAGTTCGATGTTCATCGGAGGGGTGCAACTGATTTCAATAGGAATTATTGGGGAATATATTAGCCGAATGAACAACAATATATTAAACAGGCCACTCTACATTGTCCAAAAAACTAACATACAACCGAAAAAAAAATTTGCAAAAAAATATGTTGAAGTGCAAATATGATTTCATTTGGCGTGTAACTTTTTTTTAACGTTATCTTTGTTCTTTAAAAAACTGAAAAAGAATTCTTAAAATTGAATATGCCCCCATTGGTAAGTATAGTAATCCCAGTTTATAATTCAGAAGATACAATCCAGAAAACTTTAAAATCGGTCATAGAACAAACCTATGATAATTTTGAGATTTTAATAATAGATGATGGATCCACAGATGCTTCCAAAATTATTGTAAAGGAATTTGAGCAAAACCATCCAACATATAAAATTAATTGTTTTTTTCAAGAAAATAAGGGTGCTTCCGCAGCAAGGAATGTAGGTCTAAAAAAAGCCCAAGGCGAATATATTGCTCTACTGGATAGTGATGATGTTTGGGATAGGGACAAGTTGCAAAAACAACTTGAAGCTTTTAGTCAAAATGATGAAATTGATTTTCTCGCCACCAATAGGAATGAGGAAAAATATGACTTTTTCTATGGTTTTAAGTTTGAAAAAATTACTAAAATTTCCTCCTATTTATTGTTATATAAAAACTTCTTACTTACCCCTACCGTACTTTTTAAGCGATCCATAATCGATGAGGTTGGATATTTTGATGAAGAAATGAGCCATTCTGAAGATTTGAATTATTTTTTAAGAATTACCTTTAAATTTAATTGTTATCTCTATAATGAAAGTTTGGTTACAACAGGTTTTGGGAAACCAACATACGGTCATTCTGGTTTGAGCAAGGACATCTGGAAGATGGAAAAGGGAGAGCTTCAAAATATAGCCTTGGCATACAATTTAAAAAAAATCGATTTTTTTCAATATGTATTTATAACCGTATTTTCCGTAATAAAATTCTCGAGAAGGTTGCTAATTACCTCCTTGAGATAAATGTAGATAAATATTCCATGCATTAAATGCAATAAAACTTCTTTTTGAGAAATGAGAATCATAGATTTGCGAAGTTGCGGATCATAAACAAGACGATATGAAAATTATTTTAAGCGCTTTATATCCCTATGCGTTTTTTATTTTGCTTTTAATCATGCCTTTTGATGAATATCTAAGAGCATTACCTAATATTCTTCTGATTATTTTAGTGGTTACGTTTCCCTTTATAATTAAAAAGGAAGACTTTAAAAAATTGTATACCGCTCCAGCACTTATATTTTTTGTGTTTGTAATATTTCTGGTTTTGAATTCTTTATTTTTAGACCGTATTGACGGAAATTTTAAAGTAGTTAACAAAATATTAATCCCGGTAGGTGTAATCATTCTTTATTTACCAATAAATGATTTCAAAAAAATTAACAAAGCAATCATATTTTCTTCTTTAATTGCCATTGCCTACTCTCTTTATAATATAGCTTTTTTAATTAATGATACGGGAACTTTTGAGTTTGGCAATTCGCGAAACCCTTTAGATACCCTGCTTATAGATCGCCTTTATTTGGGCTTGTTATCTGTCATTAGCATTTTGGTTTCCTACAAATCGTTGACCAAAAAATTTAATCCATACAACAGTTATAATTTGGCCAACATTATAATTAATATACTTTTTGTATTCTTGATTGTCTCACGGATAGCAATTATTACCCTTATTGTTCTTGCTGTATTAAAGCTATTTTACGGAAAAATTCGATTATGGAAAATTGCAGCTACTTTGGCACTAATGTCAATGACAATAGTAGTTGCTTATGTTTTTAATGATAATATCGAAAAGCGATTTTTATTTACCACCGCCAATAATGCAGAAGAGTCTCTCATTGATAAAATAATGCGATGGGAACCTAGAACAAAAATATGGGAATGTGCATATATTATAGCTGAAACGGAAAGTAGCTTTTTTCAAGGATTAGGTTTTGAAGGGACCAATGAAAAACTGATTGATTGCTATAAATGGAACATTGAAAATGTGGGCCGGAAAGAATGGTTTTTGGTGGAAAAATACAATACCCATAACCAGTTTATTGATTTTTATTTGAGTACCGGTATTTTAAGCGTAATATTATTTGTTGGTCTTTTTGTCACCTTATTTCTAAAAAATAGAAAGAACTACTTTAGTTCTGCATTATTAGTAACAATGTTCTTATTTGCCATTGTTGAAAACTTTTTTCATAGACAAATTGGGGCTTATTACTTTGGAATTATATTAATTTTTTTATTGTTGAATTATCAAGACAACAAGGATCAAACCAAAAAAAATCTACTTGAAAATTGATTAAATGAAAAAAGTTATAGTAGTTGATTGGTTAGATATGTATGGAGGTGCGGAGCGAGTTATTAAATCTCTTTCTAATATATACTCCTTTGACCGTTGTTATACATTAACGGATGTAATGAGTAAAGCTAATAAAGATGTTTTATTTTCAGGTAAAAATATTGTTGTAGAACAAACATTTTTAAAACATTCGGGATTAAAATTCCGATATTTATTTCCATTTTTTCACGCCGCTTTAAATTCCATTAAAATAGCTAAGGATACCAAACTTATAATCTCTTCTTCACACGCCATAGCAAAGGGGGTCAAAAAGTCCTCGGAAAATCAAATCCATATTTGTTATTTTCAGGCTAGGAACCAAAAATATTTATGGGAAGATTATAATTTGTATTTTGGAAAAGCCAAGTTTCTAATAAGTCCTCTAAAAAAAAAACTACGCTCCATGGATGTTCTGGCAGCTCAACAGCCAGACTTTATTATTTCAAACTCCATATTTGTACAAAACTGGGTTAAAAAAACCTACAACCGTGAATCTGTTGTAATATATCCTCCTGTGGATATCTCCCAATTCCATTTAATTAATCAAAAAGAAGATTATTTTGTTGCCGTAGGCAGAATGGAACCTTATAAACGCTTTGATATTATTATAGAAGCATTTAAAAAAACGGACAAAAAGCTAATAATGATAGGAAATGGAAGTCAATTTGAAATACTAAAGAAAAATGCCAGTGAAAATGTAAAGTTTACGGGCTTTTTAAGTTCAGAAAAAGTATTTGAATATATTAGTAAGGCAAAAGGTTTTATACATGCAGGCATTGAAGATTTCGGTATAGCCCCCATTGAGGCCCAAGCTTGCGGGACACCGGTTATTGCATATGGAAAGGGAGGGATATTAGAAACGATTATAGAAAATGAGACAGGTATTTTTTTTAAAGAGCATAATTCAGAATCCTTAAGCGAAGCTTTGTGTGAATTCGATAAAATTAAATTTGACTATTCTGTTGTTAGAAAAAATGCAGAGAGATTTACTGTAGCCAATTTTGAAAATAAATTTCAAAATTTTGTACAAATGAAGCTAAATAATGTTTGTGAATAAATAATAGAAAAATCCTTAAACTGAAAAAAAATTTTATTTTTTGTCTTTCTAATAATAAAAAATCCCGAATTAAGTTAAAATTATAAAAACAAATGACAGATAGAACTTTAAATTTATATCGTGATTTGTACCACAAGAATAGTTAATTTTGCCCGTATTAATTATAAGGTCTATAAATTGGCAGAATAGAAAGTCTTCTAAATTAGCCCAAAACTCATTTATAAATGAAAATTTCAGTAATAGGCACAGGCTACGTAGGCCTCGTAACAGGAACTTGTTTAGCGGAAACAGGGAATGAAGTTATTTGTGTAGATATAGATGAAGCTAAGGTGGCCAAAATGCGCAATGGCCAAGTCCCTATCTATGAACCCCATTTGGACGTTCTCTTCGACAGGAATATTAAGGCGAACCGATTAAAATTTACCACTTCCTTGGACGAAGGACTGGAACATGGCGATATTATTTTCCTTGCCTTGCCAACCCCTGAGGATGAAGATGGCTCGGCAGACCTTTCCTATGTTTTAAATGTTTCCGAAGAAATAGGAAAAAAAATAAAAGAGTATAAAGTAATTGTTGATAAAAGCACCGTTCCTGTTGGCACCGCAGATAGAGTGCGGGAAGTGATTGCGAAAAATGCATCCTGTGAATTTGATGTGGTCTCCAATCCAGAATTTCTTCGCGAAGGTTTTGCCGTGGACGATTTTTTAAAACCGGAACGCATCGTTGTGGGTTCTAGCAGTGAAAGAGCAATTGCTTTGATGAAAAAATTGTACAGCCCCTTTGTCCGCTCCGGAAATCCTATAATTATTATGGACGAAAGATCGGCCGAGCTTACCAAATATGCCGCCAATTCATTTCTGGCGACCAAGATTACCTTTATGAACGAGATCGCCAATTTCTGCGAAAAAGTGGGAGCTGATGTAGATATGGTGCGTGTAGGCATGGGTACCGACAGCCGTATTGGCAAGCGCTTCCTTTTCCCTGGGATAGGGTATGGCGGTTCTTGTTTTCCGAAGGATGTAAAAGCCCTTCACAAAGCCGGAAAGAACGAAGGATACGATTTTAAAATACTGAATTCGGTAATCCAGATCAATTCTGCACAAAAAACAATCTTGCTCCCAAAAATAGAAAAGTATTTCAAAAACAATTTAAAGGACAAAACAATTGCTGTTTGGGGGCTTGCATTTAAACCCGAAACAGATGATATTCGGGAAGCGCCTTCCATCGATTTGATGGAAGCCTTGCTGGAAAAAGGAGCAAAACTACAGGTATTCGATCCTGAGGCAATGGGCAATATTGAAAAACGCTTCGGAGATAAATTGAACTATTCAAAATCCATGTACGAGGCCGTTAAAGGGGCCGATATTCTTTTAATATGTACTGAATGGAGTATTTTCCGCACTCCCGATTTCAATAAATTAAGAGAATCTTTGAGCAGTCCCGTTATTTTTGACGGAAGGAATTTATATAATATCCAAGATTTGGAAACTGAAGGGTTCACCTATTTTTCAATTGGAAGAAGAGATACGGAACTATGAAAAAACGTGTCTTAATTACTGGTGCTGCAGGTTTTTTAGGCTCACATCTGTGTGATAAATTTATAGCTGAAGGTTATAAGGTTATTGCTATGGATAATCTCATTACGGGTGACCTCAAAAATATAGAACATCTTTTTAAACTAGAGGATTTTGAGTTTTACCATCACGATATTACCAAGTTCGTCCACGTACCGGGAAAAATTGATTACATTTTACAGTTTGCCTCCCCGGCCAGTCCAATCGATTATTTAAAGATTCCTATCCAAACCTTAAAAGTAGGCTCCTTGGGTACTCATAATCTCTTGGGACTTGCAAAAGAAAAAGAAGCAAGAATTCTTATTGCCTCAACTTCCGAAGTATATGGCGATCCTTTGGTACATCCGCAAAGTGAAGAATATTATGGGAATGTAAACACTATTGGTCCCCGCGGAGTTTATGATGAAGCAAAACGATTTCAGGAATCAATTACTATGGCCTATCATCGTTTTCATGGATTGGAAACTCGTATAGCCCGGATATTCAATACCTATGGTCCGCGGATGCGACTTAACGACGGTCGCGTAATACCTGCATTTATTGGGCAATCTCTTCGGGGGGAAAACATAACGGTT
>JBBQQN010000035.1:0-27513 GCA_038215845.1 Flavobacteriales bacterium
GCTCATAACCCGAAGGTCACTGGTTCGAGTCCAGTTCCCGCTACAAAGGCGCAAGCACCAAAAACAAACGGTTAGGTTCATTCCTAACCGTTTTTTTATGCAATCTATTTTCGAATTTATTACCCTTGAACACAGAAATGAACACGATTTGGAACACAAAGCAATATTCTTCACCAAAAATCTATAATGCCAACAGCGATCTCAACTAGTGTTGGCATTTTTCTTTTCGAAATCCAATCAGTGGCTGTGTGGGCTGTAGTTTAGTATTATAATTTTACACATTAATTCATATTTTTTTTAACAAATTAAGTGCAATTAAATATGGCATAATAAACGGGACAGCTGGAATTGAAACAATAAATCCAGCAATTAAAAATTGCTCTTCAAAAAAAGCTGATAATACTATTATTAATAAGGCAATACAGCTAATCAAGACATAAGCTCTACAAGATGTTCTTCCAATTTTTCCAGTAATATTAAAGGAAATTGCAAACAATGCAGTAGCTAAATAGGTCAATGATACTTCAACCACTGATATTAATCCAAAGAGTTTTCTTATTGGCACAAACCATTCTGGTCTGTTTTCAATTCCGGTCGATACCTGAATTTTAAATAACTCCGATAAGTAAAATCCCCAATAAAGCATATTTATAATAAATAGGGGAATAGCAATAGAAATAGCCATCCAACCTAATTTGGAATAATAATTTTCTCCTTCTTCTCTTAATTTTTCCCTTAATATGGCAAACCCAAATGCAATAAAAATTCCTGCAATAACAAGCATAAAATATCGTACTTGTTGTTCAGTCATAGTTTCAACCCACTTTATGGCCGTTTCTGGAGGTGGGCCAAGTCCAGCAAACATTGAAATTAAGATGAAGGGAATAATAAGTAAAAAAGCTCCTTTCGCTGTTAATGCGGCTTCTTTATTTCCACTTCTTATCTTACTAAATCCAAGAACCCAAGCTGAATACACCATTAAAATAGAATTAATAATCCATAATGGAACATATATTTTATAACTGCTATACCCTATGTTAAATGCCAAGATAAATCCAATAACAGGTATGGAAAGAAGATATATGTAACTTATTTTCCTTGATTTTTGGTTGTATAAGGTTTTCATAAGAATAGATTTTTGCTACACATTCAAATTAGTTTGTGACTTTCAAAAATTACAGCCAAGAGATAGCTCGTATAAGTTGTTATCACTTGTTATTGTTTGATTATTTGTCGCAATTCTCTTCTGTTATCTTTAAGCAAAAATTCAATGAAATAGATACCGCTGGAGAGTATTTTTAAATCGAGAGAATTGTTAGAATATTGAATATTTTGTTTTCTTCCGTTTAGATCATAAATGTTGATTTCAGAAATTATCTCGGGACTATCTATTTCATAATAAAGAAATTCATTAATGGGATTCGGAAATATTTTTATGTCGGTTTCGTAATTCTCTGAAATACTTAAAATAATAGATAGATCTCCAAAAGTTTGCCAATATACGGGTATTATATCGCCGTTATCATTCATATATGCATAAGCCGGATTAAAATCACCATCATAATTCGAGGTAAATGTAGCTTCATTGACATCACTTAAAACTACGCGAAATAAGTCACTCGGACTTCCAGTATCCCACCAGCCACCTGGGTTAATACTTGTAAAAACACTACCATTTCTACACTCATCATTAAAAAGTGAATTGTCCCAAGTTGCTGTTACTGGCCAGTTATCTGTTACAATGTCAATTACAGGTATAAGGAAATTGCTTGGACAAGCTTCCTGGTAGATCTGTTTTTTAGTATGAAATGTAGGCGGAATTGAATTTTCTCTGTTAACCCATTCATCAGAGATTCTAACATCAAGACCAGTGCTATAAGGTACATTTATGATATTTATTTCCCCAAATGAGCTGTCAATACCAAAAGTTGCGGCATCGTCATGCCCAAGGATTATAGAGTCTTTATTTCCGGCTGAATCCTCAAAGAATAATTTGAAGCTAAACTCTTGCGCGGTTGAAAGCCGTAATTGATTAAAATCAATAAGAAAAGTAGATTTTTCATATGTAGTAATTTTAATGTGTGCTCACAAGCAATTGCTTGTAAACATTGTTAGCAAGAGCTATTTCTTTAAAATTAACGGATATATCTCATTTCGTAAAAGTGCATACGGATCATTTTTAGAATCCCATTTATTATAATTTCCAGCTTTAGTTACTACTATAATATCATTCTTCAAATCCCAAAAAATATTTTGTCCTCCATTTCCATTTGCTGCTACCATCTTAAATTCGTTATTTAAAATAGAATCTGGCCACATCCAAAATTGATAACCATAGGCATCATTTCCATCTGTTACATTGCTTGGAAATTCAATTTTATTGGAAAATGATTCCAATATCCATTGAGAAGGTATTATTTGTTTACCGTTCCATTTGCCATTATTTCTATAAAGTAATCCTATTTTCATTAAATCTCGAGATGTTAACCTCAAACCCGAAGCTGCTGCAAAGGTGTCCGCACCTTCCCACATAGAATATTTTACCCATTCAAAAGTCTCGATTCCCAAAGGGTCGAATAAATATTCCTTAACAAATTTGTCTAAAGGAGTTTTTGATGACCGCACGATAATTTCCGCTAAAACTTGAGTGGCTCCACCATTGTAGTTAAATTTCACACCTGGTTTCGTTTCTAATGGTTGGCTCAACACATATTTTACGGGGTCTTTACTAGAGGTCATTCGGAATTCGTCATTGTCTGGATTGTCGTATGGAACATTCTCGTTCCAAGACAATCCGGTTGTCATTGTAAGAAAGTTCTGTATTGTCCAATTTGATTTATCACCAACAAAAAGGCTATCCATTTCAGGGAAAAAATCTGAAATTTTTTGGTTTTCATTCTTTATAAATCCATTCTCCACAGCAATTCCAACGCACGCCGAGATGATACTTTTTGTAATACTTCGGATATCATGCAAAGTAGAATCAGTAAATTGAACCTTCCCAATATCCCGTCCCCAAATTTGGTCTTGACCTTTGAAGTAGTGTTCATAGAATAGTTTACCATTTTTGGCAATCAGAACACTATGAATATTTGGGTATTCTTGTTTTTCCATTTTGATGGTTAAATCATTGAGAAGAAGAGAATCTATTCCAAGATTTGGACCAGTAGCAGTAGGAATTTTAGCTTCTCCTGAACTATAAGTTTCTTTGATTTGTTCGGATTGATTTCCTCTGCAACCAAATAATAAAATTAGTAGTAAAGCTGTCCAAATTAAGTTTTTCATAATATTTGGATTTTAATTCTTGCCAATGTTTATGGATAAGATTAATACGTGGTTAAGCAACTAATTTAACAAATAAAAACCGAATAGAAACTACGAAAGGATTTTAGTAAGTAGTATAGAGCCAGGCAGTTAATTGTCCATTTTGGTGTGTGTAATTAATATTCCATAATAGACCTATCCCTATATTTGTAAGACACCTAAAAATTTCTGAAAACCATGAATGCCAATCCAGAACATTTAATGTTTTTATTAGAATGCATGGAAGATTGGTTGGCAGGTTACGGTTATTGGAATGATTGGCGTGAAGCAAATCTGGAGGTTGTTCCGCAATTATCTGGTATTGATTTCCAGACACATTATAAAAACTATTCCCGTAAGACCTATTCTTTTAGAGAATGAAGATGCTTATTCTATGTTTGAGCATTCGGAGAAATTTGATTCAGTACTTCCTATTTTTTATTATAAGAATCAAAATTATCTTATTGAGAATATAGTTTCTGAAATTATTACACCTATTGATAATTGGAAAAATGGAAAATCTGTGAATGCTGATGCCAAGTAAGAACTTGAAACACAAAAATGAAATTTGAAGCATTAAAGTTATCTAACCCAGAAAAGTATAAGGAGCTGCAAGAATTAGGCATTATTGCATAATTGTAAATTTTTAATAATTCTTTGGATTTTATTACACACAACGGATATGAGCTATGGCGTCTTTCAGCATGAACCTCTCCAAATGAGGACTAACCAAGCCAAAGCTTAAATGCGGCTTAAGTTAGCATTTCATTAAATCAGTTAACTTTAAGTATTAACCAGAAAGAACAAAAGAGCGGAGTAAGGTTATGATATACGGTGAAGCTTTGGACTTCGGCAACCCCGAAGCTTCGGGAATAATCCCCGCTCTTTTACTACTTATATCACGTTCAGTTCTGTGAGGCCTAGACCTCGTTTTCAAGTTGTTGTGACCCAAGTAGCTGGTTCTTTCATAACTTATTTTCCTATGAATAAATATAAGGAAACTTTTGGAGTTGACATCAGCAGGGATGTCTTTGATGTGCACGGCAGTGCCAGCGGCCACAACCAGTTCAAAAATGATGAAAAGGGATTTGCCTCTTTATTAAAACCCTTCCCAAGGGTTCGCTGGTGGTGATGGAAGCCACAGGTTACTATCATTACAGGCTCGCACAGTTTCTTTACAAAAACAATGTAGTTGTATCGGTAGTCAATCCCTTGTCGGTAAAACGGTTTATCCAGATGAAACTTGCCAAGGTAAAGACAGACAAGAGCGATGCCAAGGCCATCTGTGAGTATGCCTTAGTTAACGAGGTGCCGTTGTACAGTGCCCTGACCGATGTACAGGCTGAATGCCTGCAACTGTTCCGGTTGATGGGCAGCTATCTTAAAAAACGTACCGCCACCAAGAACAAGTTGCACGGCGAAGAAACCTTGGGCATCCCTTCTAAATTTGTGTACCGTTCCCTCAAACGAGATAAAAGCACTTGGACAAGGAGCTTGCTGAGATCGAGGAACGTCTGCTCTCGCTTGTAAAGAAAGAGCAACAACAGCAACTTACGCTATTGACCACCGTTCCAGGCATAGGCACAAAGACTGCCCTGTTTTTGATCGTGGTGACTGATGGGTTTTCCAAGTTCGAGACCGCTGTGCAGCTTTGCAGCTATGTGGGCATCACGCCTACCATCCGCGAGTCTGGCAGCAGCGTGCGCGGCCGTAGCAGGATCAGTAAGGTTGGCAACAAAAAACTGCGCAACCTCTTGTTTCATTGTGCCATCAATGCCTGCAAGTGCAACAGGGCGTGCCGAGAGCTTTATCAACGCATCGTAAACAAGGGAAAGAGCAAGAAGCTGGCGCTTATTGCAGTGGCAAATAAGTTGTTGAAACAGTGTTTTGCCATTGCAAAATCGGGATTGCCCTATGACGCGGAATTCGTTTCGGTACTTGCGATAAAATAATGGGAGTCCAAACAAAAAAAATAGCTTACAGATCTATTTTATCAATCTGTAAGCCTAAAACAATACTGTCAAAAATTAATGAAGAAAAGTGTTGTTTTTTACCTCAGTTCTTTGTTGTGCGTTCGTACTTTCTGTTCGTTTCTTTATCAATTAGTATATTTTTTTAAGAAGCATAGAACTGTTTCATTATAATTCGAAACATTGTCCTCGTGCATAATATGTGATGCTTTGGGAATTATTATTAATTCGGAATTCGGTATTAATTTATTAAGTTCAACGAGTAAATGTTGCCATAATTTTGGGCTATTCTGACCTGAAATCAACAAAGTCGGATGCTTAATATTTTGTATTTTATTTTCATCCAACGGCAAAAATCCTGAACCAAGTAATTCTGCTTTCATTAGGTTAGCTCGTGCTTGTTTAAGTCTTGATTTTGATAAATTCAGAAAAGTTTCAATTCCCAATGTCGCTTTTCCGAAAATATTCAATGCTTTATCCATATTGTTCTGGTTAAACGCTTTAGTTGTTGGCGCAATACCCTTTGCTCCAAATTTAATAATGCCAAATGCCAATTTTGGTTTCGAAAATAGTAGCTTTAATAATTCCTTCGGTTTAGGGATATTGCTAACAAATAATGCAACAGCAGGTGGTTCTGCTAAAGTAAGTGTGTGAATTAATTTGGGGTTTTTTATGGCAAGTAAAATACAAAGAAGTGCTCCATATGAATGGCCCACAAGATGAACTGGCTTACTGCTGATAAATTTGAGGAATTCTTCTAAATCTTCTATGTGTTTTGCCATAGAATAATCCTCATTGTCAGGTATTTGTTCATTTGGCCAATGAAATCGTCTGCTATAAACTATGGTGTGAAAATATTTGCTAAAGTATTCCAACTGTTTGTCCCAAGTACGGTAATCGCTCGCAGAACCGTGAACAAATACAAGATTGTCTCCTTTCCCATTCTCAATATAATTGAACTTGTATTTGTTTAGATCTGCTTGTAACATTCTTGAAACTTTTTTTGCTTTATGTCTTATTTTTTCTGTGTTGACGTGTTTTTATCAGTATGACGCACAACAAGTGGATAAATACAACTGTTGCATTTATTCCCATTATATATTCACAAATCTAAAGGATTTTTAATTGACTTGAAATTGACAAATATTTATAACTTCTAGTACAAATAATGTTCCTTGGGCCTCGACTATTTATTAAAATTGAATTGATCCAGAGCATAACTCCAAAGGTTACTAGTTCGGGTCCGGTGCCCGCAACTCGATTTCTTCAAACGCCAACTTTTAAAAGTTGGCGTTTTTGATTGATGTTATATTTTAACCATTAGTCCCTTATTTTTCTTATTTAAGCGCTTTCTAACATAATTTAAAAAAATGTATTTATTGAGTTAATTACTTGATAATTAGCGAATTTAATTATATTTCTTTTTAAATAATTATGAAAATTCTTACAGGAATTTATCAGAATATAAGGAAAGAGTGCAGTTAAACGATAAACTTTATCCGTTTGGCTAATAGTACAATTTTCTATATTTTTTATAGAAACCCCTCCCTATCTTTGGCGTATCAATTAGTTGTTATTATGGTTTAATAGGTTTAATAATAGCGAAAGATAGATCCTCCTCTAAATAGTTCATTTTTTATTATCCCCTCATATTAAACGTTGCATCCCCACGCAATAAAAGATTTAAATTGTATCCCTACATATTAAATTTTGAAAACAATAACAACAAACCCACTAGTATTTCAATTTATTCTCTGATTCATAATGGTTTTAAACACTTAATGTTATGGATTATTTATCTTATTTGTTTTCCGACATTTATTATTTGGGGATTTTCGCTGTAATAATTTCATTTATTCTAGCTATAAAAACTTTTCCGGCAATTATTTGCTTGGCAAATGAAAAGGATCTAATGGCCGTTCCTGAAACACGGAGCATGCATACCAAAAAGACACCTAATCTTGGTGGGGTGGGAATTTTTATTGCATTTTCCCTGTGCATTATGATTTTGGGCGGGTTAAAGAGTTTTGGAGAATTTCAACTAGGACAGCTTTTGCTGCTATTGGCCGCTATTACAATAATGTTTTTTTTAGGAGTAAAAGATGATTTGATTGGCATTTCACCACGTAAGAAATTTGTAGGGCAGGCTATGGCCGCAGTTCTGGTTATTTTATTGACAGATGTTAGAATACACAATTTAGATGGGCTTTTTGGAATTGGGGAGCTTCCTTATATAATCTCAGTATTGTTTACATTAATTGTTTTCGTTTTTATAATTAATGCTTTTAATCTTATAGATGGTATAGACGGGTTGGCCGGTACTATAGCAATTATAGCAAGTGCCATATTCGGTTTTTTCTTTATGCTTCAACAAAATCACCTTTTAATGCTAATCTCCTTTATATTGGTAGGAGCCTTATTGGCATTTCTCAGATTTAATTTTTCTGAAAGAAATAAATTATTTATGGGAGATTCCGGCTCTTTGTTTATTGGGTTTTTACTAACCTATCAAAGTATCAGCTTTTTAGGGATGAATACAGCAGAAACTATTTGGTTCACTATGCCAAACAAATCTGTTTTAATATTGGCAATCCTATCTTTTCCAATTTTGGATACCCTTCGTGTTTTTATAATTAGAATTAGGCAGAAACGCAGTCCCTTTAGTGCAGACAGAAACCATATACATCACCGTTTGATGGATTTGGGGCTCTCACACAAGCAAGGTACTCTAGTGGTAGCGTTGGCAAATGTATTTGTTATAGGGGTGGTATTTTTAATCAGAAACTTTAATATCAACATACAGTTTTTAATAATTGCTACATTGGTACCCATCTTGGGTCTGCTGCCATGTTTATTGGCACGCGAACAAGGCAGAATAAGACTTCACGCACCCAAGCTAAGCAGGGCATAATATTCATAACAATTATGGGCCAAATTTCTCTATGGGCCATACTATTCAATCATTAAATTTAATTGTAAGATTACATTGGGCTATTTTTATAAGTTAAATTTACTCTCTACATTTAAGCATTAATTTTTAAGAAAACATTTTGAAAAATAAAGTAGCATTTATTACTGGAGCAACGGGACAGGACGGTGCATATTTAAGTGAACTTCTATTGAAAAAAGGATATATCGTCCACGGTCTAAAAAGACGATCATCGCTGTTAAATACAGATAGGGTGGATCATTTATACCAAGACCCTCATGTGGAGCACCGTAATTTTATTTTGCATTATGGCGATATGACAGACAGTACAAACTTGATTCGCCTTATCCAATCAATCCAACCAGACGAAATATATAATCTGGCTGCCATGAGCCATGTACAGGTTTCCTTTGAGGTGCCTGAATACACGGCAAACGCAGATGGTATTGGTACCCTACGGATATTGGACGCTGTAAGGTTGCTGGGACTGGAGAAGAAAACACGAATTTATCAAGCCTCCACTTCCGAATTATATGGAAAGGTACAAGAGGTGCCACAGTCCGAAACCACTCCTTTCTACCCCCGCAGCCCTTATGCTGTAGCAAAAATGTATGCGTATTGGATTACTGTCAACTATCGCGAAGCCTATGGAATGTTTGCCTGCAATGGAATATTGTTCAACCACGAGTCTCCCATTCGTGGAGAAACGTTTGTAACCCGTAAAATTACTCGAGCTGTTTCCCGCATTGGTTTAGGTTTACAGAATATGTTATACCTTGGAAATCTTGACGCACAAAGGGATTGGGGCCATGCCAAGGATTATGTAAAAATGATGTGGATGATCCTACAAACTGATGAGCCCGAGGATTGGGTAATAGCAACTGGAAAAACAACTGCCGTTCGGGATTTTGTGCGGATGGCTTTTGCTGAAATTGATATTGAATTGGAATTTAAAGGCGAAGGCGAAAATGAAAAAGCCTTTATTAAAGAATGTAAAAATCCGGATTATCAATTACCTATAGGAAAACAAGTGCTTCAAGTGGATCCAAAATACTTTAGGCCCACAGAAGTGGATTTGCTAATTGGCGATCCAACTAAAGCTAAAACAAAATTAGGCTGGGAGGCAACCTATGATTTGCCTTCACTTATAAAAGAAATGATGGAAAGCGATCTAAAATTGATGAAAAAGGATCAATACCTAAAAAAAGGAGGTTTTACCACTCTTAATTATTTCGAATAGAATGCAGAAGGATTCAAAAATATATGTAGCTGGGCATCGTGGCATGGTAGGCTCTGCCCTATGGCGCGCGCTTTTGTCGGAGGGCTTTAACAATCTTATTGGAAAAACTAGTAAAGAACTCGATTTAAAAAATCAGGAAGCTGTAAACTCCTTTTTTCAGGAAGAGCAGCCGCAGGTGGTAATTGATGCTGCCGCAAGGGTGGGGGGTATTTTGGCCAATAATAATTTTCCGTATCCATTTTTAATGGAGAACCTTCAAATCCAAAACAATCTGATCGACGCAGCACATCACAACGATGTGCAAAAATTTATATTTCTTGGCAGCTCCTGTATATATCCAAAATTGGCTCCGCAGCCTTTAAAGGAAGAACATTTATTGACCGGACCGTTGGAACCCACCAACGAATGGTACGCAATTGCAAAAATTGCCGGCGTAAAAGCCTGCGAAGCTATCCGAAAGCAATTCGGAAAGGACTTTGTTAGCTTAATGCCCACCAATCTTTATGGACCTTTTGATAATTTCGATTTGGAAACTTCGCATGTGCTTCCGGCAATGGTCCGCAAGTTTCACGAAGCCAAAGAGAATAATCACACAGATGTAATATTATGGGGCAGTGGTAAGCCCATGCGCGAGTTTTTACATGTGGACGATCTTGCAAAAGCAGTTGTTTTTTCAGTAAAAAATATGTTGCCCGAACATTTGTACAATGTAGGTACGGGTACTGATGTTACTATAAAACAGTTGGCAGAGATTATCCAAAAAACAGTTGGCCATAAAGGTGAAATAGTTTGGGATAGTTCCAAGCCAGATGGTACGCCACGTAAATTAATGGACAGCGCCAAATTAAACGCCCTTGGTTGGAAAGCATCCATAGAATTGTCCGAGGGCATTGAAGCTACATATGATTGGTTTTTACAAAATCAAGAAAACTTTAAAGAAGTAAAGCTATAAATTGGAAAAAGGAAATCGATGGATTACTATGAAATTTATACGAAATAATTGAAAGAATTAATTAGTAAAATACAAGCTAACCTTGGTATTCAAAGTAATCGATCAAAAAACATATCAAAACATGTTTTTTGGTCTTTTGTTTACAAAGGAGGAAGTATTATTGCAAATTTTTTATTAGTTCCCTTGACCATAAAATTTTTGGATAACGAAAACTATGGAATTTGGCTTACCTTAAGTTCTTTCATTGCTTGGTTCACATTTTTTGATATAGGATTGGGGCATGGCCTTCGAAATAAGTTTGCGGAAGCAAGAGCCAATGACGATAACGAATCTGCAAAAGGATATGTAAGCACTGCTTATTTTACAATAGGTGCAATCTGTCTGGTTTTTTTGGCACTATCCTTAGTGGCAAGTTATAATATTGATTGGACCAAGGTCTTTAATACTTCAAATGCTTTAAAAGGCCAACTGGAGGTATTAATGCCCATTGTTTTTGGTTGTTTTGGTTTGCGTCTTATTTTTACGCTTATTACTTCAATCTATACAGCAGATCAGCACCATTCCATGCAAGGGAAGGTGAGTTTTATAATTGCAGTGGGTTCATTACTTTTAATTTGGATACTGACTAAAACTGCCGAAAGTTCCCTGTTGTTTTTTGGGGCAATATTTTCCTTGCTTCCGGTTTTGATTCTGTTTATATTAAATCTTTATGCGTTTTCAAATAAATATAAGCACTTTAAACCGCGATGGCTTTTTGTTAAAAAAGAATATTTTAAAGATATATTTGGGCTGGGGATAACCTTTTTTGTGATTCAGATTTCGGTGATAATAATGTTTTCCACAGATAATTTTATTATAACGCAACTGTTTAGTCCAAAAGAAGTGGTGCCCTACAATATTGCATATAAATACATGGGTATTTCCTCGATGGTTTTCACCATGGTTTTGGTTCCGTATTGGTCCAGCATTACTGTGGCGTACGTAAAAGGGGAATTGGATTGGATTAAAAACGCAATGAAAAATCTTATAAAATTTGCAATCACGGCGGTTATACTAATTGTGATCATGGTTTTGATAGCCCCACAAGTTTATGATGCGTGGATTGGAAATTTAGTAGCCATACCCACTGACTTGACCATCTGCATGGCCGTATATTTTACCGTAACAGTGCTTTATGCACCGTTCAATTATTTTATTAATGGCATTGGAAAAATAAAATTACATATGTATTCCTTTGCTATTGGAGCTATACTGAACATTCCGCTTTCAATAGTTTTGGTAAAATATACTGCCTTGGGAGTTGAGGGGGTTATAATAGCCACAATTATTTGCATTTTGCCTAACTTGATAATCTTTCCTATGCAATATATAAAGTTGATCAACAATACCGCAACGGGAATCTGGGATAAATAGAAAAATGAAATACTGGAATTATGAAAGATTAGGATGAATCTACCCAAAAAAAAATTAACAGTTTATCTCTACACTTTCTTGTTTGTTGCAATGAGTGGAAATCCCCTTTTCAGTATATCGGGCGATTCTTCCAAGTATATTTTTATTGCTTTCGTTTTATTGCTTGTAGCAAAACATCACACCTATTTCAACGTTAACAAAGGGATTATCTATTATAGGTTTTTTGTTTTTTATGCGCTCATATTTCTATTTCAAAAATTGGTTTTGGGTTTTGTGTCCTTCCCAAGCACCATCGCTTTTATGGCGAGGATTACCTTGGGCTATATTATAATTCGGCATGTAGGATACAATTTTAAATACGCTTTCTTTCAAATAATATTTATGGTCAGTTTAATAAGCCTCTTCGGCTTTGCTTGGAATTCCTTGGGCCAAAATATTCCCCCGCTATATTATACACCCCCCGTTGACCAATATTTCGATAACTCTGGAAGGAACATAATTCTATATCACCAAAACGGACCGGGGCACAGAAATTCAGGCATGTTTTGGGAGCCCGGCGTTTTTGCCTGTTATATTTGCCTAGCTTTCCTGTTCTACTTAGGGAATATAAGAATCCTCTTAAAGCACCATAAATGGAAAGTTGTTATAGTACTTGTGGCTTTAATTACCACGTACAGTACAACTGGTTATATTGTGTTATTTATAATAGGCATAGCGACAATTTATATAGAATATAAAAAGAAATATGGACCTTTCGTTTTACCCATTTTAATAGCTTTTGGCCTCATCGCCTACATTACATATGAGAACACTGACTTTATGAAGGAAAAGATGAACGACCAAGTAGCGGCAGCTTCAAAAAGGGACGAAGGCGAATTTGCTCCGGACCGTATGAGTGCACTTCTTTTTGACCTGCATTATATTGGAAAACGCCCTTTTGTAGGAAATGGTTACGATGTTTCAACTAGGTTTGCAGATCATCCTGCGCTCCAAAAAGAGGTGCTAGGGCATGGCAATGGCTTCAGTGATTTTCTGGCATCTATGGGGATTTTGAGCTTTTTATTCTATCTTTTTTACATTATTCGGTACAATAAAAATTACCCAGTCATATTTGTTATTTGTATAATTTTTTTACTACAGGGAGAGCCCTTGTTGAACTATCCATTATTTCTATGTTTACCCTTTGTTTTTATTTATGATGAACACAATCGCCGTACTGCTAACTTGCCACAATAGGAAACAGAAAACTTTACAGTGCTTAAATTCACTGTTTAAAGCTGATTGGCCCGAGCATCTAAAAATGGAAATATTTTTAGTTGATGACGGTTCCGCCGACGGAACTGGCCGGGCGGTAAAAGAAATCTATCCAGAAATAAATATTGTGTTGGGAAACGGCAATTTGTTTTGGGCTGGCGGAATGCGACTTGCTTTCAAAGAAGCTAGAAAGCATAGTGATTATGAAGGATATCTGCTTATTAATGATGATGTGGAATTAACTGAAGATTTTCTATCCAAAATTCTTGAAACCAAAGAGTATTGTTTAAAAAAGTACAACAAGGGAGGCCTTTACTCTGGCTCCACTAGGGATAAAAGGTCTGGAAAGATTTCTTATGGTGGTAATATTCTTACCAATGGAATTAATTTTCCTACCTACAGATTATTAGAGCCTACCGATAAACCCCAGCCCTGCCAGCTTACCAATGCCAATGTACTCTATTTTGAAAAGGAGGTGATTGATGAAATTGGCTTTTTCGACGAAAATTTTATACACGCCTTTGCAGATTATGATTTTTCATTAAGAGCCTTTAAAGCTGGATTTCCAGTATATATTTCTCCAGGTATTTGCGGTTATTGTAGAGACGACCACGGAAATAATTGGAGCAGTTCAAATAAAATAAAACACAGGATCAAATATTTAAAAAGCCCCACGGGTTTGGCCTATAAAGAATATTTATTTTATGGCAAAAGACATTTCCCAAAGCATGTTCCAAAAATGTTTGTTAAGCTATGGGCAAAAACCTTGTTCCCCAGCTTGTGGACTTTAAAAAATAAATAAGTAGATGAAACTAATAGTCAACGCAGACGATTTTGGCTTTTCGGAAGAGGTAAACGCAAATATTGTAAAATGCCACCAAAATGGTATTGTTACAAGTACGACAATCCTTTCGGGAGGACAAAAATTTGATGATGCTATACAATTGGCGAAAGAAAACCCGAAGCTCGGTATCGGGGTTCATTTGGCTATTGACGGACCCAATAATATTGGAAAGAAGTATGCTACTTTGCTCGATCCCCAAACTGACGAATTTTATGAAGATATAGTCGCAGTAAAAAAAATAAGGAATGGCGATTTTAATTTTGAAGAGTTAGTTTTGGAATATTCCCTTCAGATTGAAAAGGTCAAAAATGAAGGAATAACCATCACACATTTGGATCATCACCATCATTTTCATTTGTATTTTTCAATTTTGAAAGCGGTGATTGAAGTTGCAAAAAAATATAAAATCCCATACATCCGTCCACAGAAAATCCTTTACGCAGCAAATAATCCATTTCCAAAAAATATTTACAGACTTTATCATCAATTCTATTTATCCAGCAGATATAAAACTACGGACGGTTACATCAGCCTCATTGGTTGTGATTCCGAACAAATGTTTTCAAAGTTTCAAACTATTTTAAATTCAAATAAAAAGACAATCGAATTAGTGGTTCATCCTTTAACGGAAAATGGGGAAATCGATTTTTTAACGAATTCTGAAATTGTTGAAAAAGCCCAAAACCATTTAATCAGTTACGCAGATTTGGTATAAAAATGAAAGCGAAGCAAACCATTTTAATATTTCATCCCGCTTTGGCTCCTTATAGGGTTGACTTTTTTAATGCACTGCATCGAGCTTTCGGCGCCCATTTCTATTTTAATTTTATGAACGTAAGCGATCAAAAATTTGATCAGGACGATTTAAAAAGTAGAAGTGAATTCTCTTCAAATTATCTTCAGAAAGGATTTGAGTTTAGAGGAAAATCATTCCGCACAGGCGCCATTTCAGCAATAAAAAAGCACAAACCGGACATTATTTTGTGCAGTGAATACAGTCCGCTAACCATTTTGGTTTTTGCGTATGTAAAACTCTTCCGAAAAAACATTCGATTTTACACTATCAGCGATGACAGTATCGACAATTCCATAGAGCGAAAAGGCGCGCGGAAATTGTTGCGAAATATAATTTCCAAAAATAGCAACGGTGTTCTTTTTACAAGTGAAGCAGTTTGCAGTTGGTACAAGGAAAACGTTTCGGAAAAAACAAAAACACTTGAATTACCTATAATTCATAATGATGAGGTGCTTCGAAGTCGATATTTTGACAGTTTAAAAGAGGCAAATGCAAACATTGAAAAATATAATTTGAAAGGAAAAAAAATCATTCTTTTTGTCGGAAGATTGGTAGAGGTTAAAAACCTTCCGTTTCTTTTGAATTGTTTTTCAAAAGTCGAAAATAATGATTGCAAATTGGTGCTTGTTGGTGACGGAGATCTTCGGGAAGAATTAGAAACACTTTCGGAAGAAATGAATATTTCAAACAAAGTTATTTTCACCGGAAGAAAGGAAGGGAAAGCGCTTAACAATTGGTATACTTTTTCCCAAATATTTGTCTTTCCCAGCACCTATGAACGTTACGGCGCCGTGGTAAACGAAGCTTTGCTTGGCGGATGTTACACCTTATGTTCCACTGCGGCTGGCGCTTCCAGTTTAATCAATAGTAAAAACGGCCAACTGTTCGACCCAAAAAACGAAACGGATTTTAAAGAAAAACTTCAAACGGCAATAGACATTGCGAAACCCCTCGATTCTGATATAAAAGCCCTTCACGCCAATAAAATGCCTTTCTCTTTTGATGAAAAAATAGGCGCATTAATAAAACAGCTATGAAGAAAAAAGTCCTGTTTATTCTTCACCTTCCGCCGCCGGTCCACGGCTCTTCTATGGTCGGGAAATACATAATGGATAGTTCGATTATTAATGCCGGCATCGACTCGGAATATATCAATTTGGGCACTTCCAAATCTTTGGAAGAAATAGGTAAAAACCCTTTACAGAAAATTGGGTTGTATTTGAAAATAGTTTTTCAAACATTAAAGCAATTGATGGTTTTTAAACCTGATTTAGTTTACATAGCGTTAACTACAAAAGGAAAGGCTTTTTATAAAGACGCCTTTATTGCACTGTTAGCGAAACTTTTTGGAAAAAAAATTGTGTACCACCTTCATAACAGAAGTATGGCGGAAAGGCAGGATAAATGGTTGGATGTGTTGCTGTGCAAAATGCTTTTCAAAAACACCGACGTTATTTTGCTGTCAAAATATTTATACCCCGAAATACAAAAATACGCACCCAAAACACGCGTGCATTACTGCCCGAATGGAATTCCGCCGCTTTCAAATTCATTTATAAAAAAAGAAAATTCTGAGGAAGTCCAGATTCTCTTTTTGTCAAATTTAATGAAAGCCAAAGGTGTATTTGTGTTATTGGAAGCCTGTAAAATTTTAAAGGAAAAGCAACTTCCTTTTCATTGCACTTTTATTGGTGGCGAAAGTGATATTACTTCTGAAATATTTCAGGAAAAAGTGAGCGAACTTGGCTTATCTGAAAAAGTCCATTACGCTGGAAAAAAGTACGGAGCGGAAAAAGAAAAAGCCTTTTCTGAAGCAGATATTTTTGCATTTCCCACTTTAAGCGAAACCTTTGGGCTGGTAAACCTTGAAGCAATGCAGTTTTCATTACCCGTTGTTTCAACTTTGGAAGGTGGAATTCCGGATATAATTATAGAAGGAAAAACAGGTTTTTTGGTGGAGAAAGACTACGCCCAAGCCTTCACCGAAAAATTAGAAATGCTAATTGTTCATCCAGTATTACGTTTAAAAATGGGGCAGGAGGGAAGAAAAAGATATGAAGAAAATTTCACCTTGGAAGCTTTTGAAAATTGCTTTACAACAATTTTAAATGAATTAATAAAATAGAGTAGATGCAACGTTATTACATTGACAAAATAGGAATTTCAAAAGTAAACTTGGCCACGGCTTTTGATTTTTTAATTAAAGCGATTACCAATAAAAAGTATGGATATGTGTGTGTAACCAATTCGCGAACGGTTTATATTTCAAACCATGAAGAGGAATATTGCGCAATTCAAAATGGTTCGTTGCTTACTGTTCCTGATGGAATGCCTTTGGTTTGGATAGCACATAACAAAGGGGTTGATGAGGTAGGGAAAACTTCAGGTAAGGATTTAATGGATGCAATATTCAGCGTTTCCAAAGAAAAAGGATATTCACACTATTTCTATGGAAGTTCACAAAACTCCTTAGACTCCCTTAAAAAAAACCTATTGGCAAAATACCCAGGTCTGGATATAAAAGCTTTGGTTTCGCCTCCATTTCAGCCTTTGGACGAGTTTGATATTGAAGGTTTGGCAAAGGAAGTCAACGCGCTGGCACCTACCTTTTTTTGGTGTGGACTTGGAGCTCCCAAACAGGAACGCATTATGGCACTGTTACAACCGCATCTTGAAAATACAATTTCAGTGGGTGTGGGCTTGGCCTTTGAATATTTTGCAGGAACAGTAAAAAGGGCTCCGGCTTGGATGCACAAAAATGGTTTTGAATGGGTTTATAGACTTTCCAAACAACCGGAACGCATTACCTATAAATCCATGAAAACCTTGTTCAGTATTTTAATTCCTCTGACCAAATCTTATTTTCACCCTAAAAAGCACTAACTTTCTATATGCTAATCCCTAAAATTACATTCAATCAAAATATTTTTCTTTGCGCCCATAGGGTAGTCATTTTCAATAAGGCTGTCACCACGTGAGATTTTGGAAATATATTAAAACACAAAAAATGATAAAAGTAGGATTGTTGGACGGGCAGACAATACAGGCCGTAATATTTGCCAAACAACTTAAAAAGGCGGGATATAAAGTAGTACTATTTTGTGATACAAAATTGTCCTACGGCTACCATACACGCTATGCACATACCAAAATTATCTGTCCATCCACCCAAAAGGAAACGGCGAAATTCCATGACTTTTTTTTGGATTACTTAGAGAAGGAAGGTTTGGATGTAGCAGTACCTATGAACGATTATTCTGCAAAATATTTAAGCGAACATAAAACTGTACTTCAGGGAAAAGTGAAATTTTCAATTCCCGACTATCCTATTTTTATGAAGGGATACGACAAAAACCAATTGATGCAGATCTGCGCCGAAAATAATTTACCTCATCCCAAAAGTTTGGATATTTCTACTTTAAAAAAAGGTGATGAACCAATAGATTTTAATTTTCCTGCACTTATAAAACCGAACGAAACAACAGGGGCGAGGGGTTTCAAAAAAGTAAATAGTTTTGAGGAACTTTGGGAACATTACGAAACTATTTACGATGAATTTGGCGATTGCCACCTCCAGGAATTTATTACCCAAGGTGGGATGCAGTATAAAGTCCAAATTTTAATGGATGATAAAAAAGTGGTCCATAGTACCGTAATTGAAAAGCACCGATATTATCCTGTAAACGGTGGCAGCAGCTGTTTTAACAGAACAATTGTAAATGACGATTTGGTGAAAATCTGCACTCGGGTTTTGCAGCTAATAGGCTGGGAAGGATTTGCCGATTTCGATTTAATTGAAGATCCTAGAAGCGGCCAAATCCTGATTATGGAAATAAATCCACGGATCCCTGCCTGCATTAAAGCTTCAGTAATTTCGGGTGTAGATTTTCCCAATGCAATTGTAGATGTTTCTCTCGGAAAACCCAATAAAACTTATACGTACGAGCCCGATAAATACTTGCGCTATTTTAGTATGGACCTTCTGTGGCTACTTTCCAGCAAGGAAAAATTAAATGCTTTAAAAAATTGGTCGAAACGGTTTTTTTCGTCAAAACATTATCTGCAGGATGGAGAATTTAGTGATCCGATGCCTTTTATTATGGGAACCTATTCAGGCTTGGCAAAACAATTTAATCCAAAATTTAGAGAACAAAAAAAAGGGATGAATCAATGAATATTTTGACTTTCGACATAGAGGAGTGGTTTCATATTTTGGATAACGATTCCACCAAAACGGAAAAGGAATGGTCCAATTATGAATCTAGGATTCATAAAAATATGGAAACCATTTACCAAATATTGGATAAAACAGGGGTTAAGGCCTCTTTTTTTGTGGTGGGTTGGATAGCGGAACAATATCCTGAGGTGGTAAAGGAAATTGTAAATCGCGGTTACGAAATAGGTAGCCACACTCATTTGCACCAATTGGTTTTTGAACAGAAAAGGGAAGAATTCAAAGAAGATGTAGGCCGTTCCATAAAAACCTTGGAAGACATTTCTGGAAAAAAAGTGCGCATATTCCGTGCTCCCGGCTTTTCCATCACCGAAAAAAACAAATGGGCCTTTGAAGTTCTCCATGAATTGGGGATTGAAACGGATTCTTCCGTATTTCCAACAGGAAGGGCACATGGCGGCATGCCCACTTATGGCGTTGCCGCACCGTCAGTTTTAAGTTATAATGGAGTCCAGTTAAAAGAATTTCCTATCAATACTCATACTGTTTTAGGCAAAAATGTTATTTACTCCGGGGGAGGCTATTTTCGTTTGGCGCCTTATTTCTTGTTAAAAAAATGGACCGCCAAAGATGATTATGTAATGACATACCTACATCCCAGGGATTTTGACCCTGGACAACCTATGATCCCCGGATTATCACTTCCCCGAAAATTCAAAAGCTATGTAGGCTTAAAATCATCGAAACAAAAACTGGGGAAATGGCTTGCCGACTTTGAGTTTATGGATATTGAAAACGCTGAAAAGGAAATTGACTGGAAGGCGGTAAAAAAAGTAGAATTATAGGAACAATTGGGTTAATTAAATATAATATTGAAAACGAAATCCTAATTTCTATATCAAATATATTGAGTAAATTCGTTATATTATTAGCATAGAATACAGCCAACTAACCATTGTAAATTTCATAGCAATAAAATGAAAAATAAAATCCAAATTATACTAATACTATTAATATTGGTATTACAATCGTGCGCTAGCAAAAAAGAGATTTTGTACTTACAGGATGCTGATCTCTACGACTATCAAAACATAGAATACGAGTCTTCAAAAATTCAGCCCAACGATATTTTAAGCATTACCGTAAGCGCCTTGGTGCCCGAAACAACCATCCCTTACAATATACAGACTTCATCTTCCGCAGTAAGTCCCAGTTTGGATATCATAAAATTACAGGGTTATTTGGTTTCAAAGGAAGGGACTATTGTTTTCCCCGTTTTGGGTAAAATTACCGTTGGCGGAAATACAACCGCACAAGTGGAAAGGGGCATCGCACGGCTTTTGGAAGATGGTGGCCACCTGAAGGAGCCCACTGTAAGCGTCCGGCTGTTGAATGCCAAAGTTACTATCTTGGGCGAAGTGAAAAGCCCAGGGACCTATACCTTTACCGAACAAAATATTACACTTCCGCAAGCGTTGGGATATGCAGGAGACCTAACCATAAATGGAGAAAGAACAGACATTCTTTTAATAACCGAAGAAAACGGCGTTCGCAAAGTGATACATATAGATCTAACAAGTGCAGACTGGTTCAACACCCCCCATTATTATATAAAACCTAATGATTTTATTGTAGTAAACCCTAACAATGCAAAAGTAAAAAGTGCCGGTATTATTGGTGATGCAGGTATAGTATTGACTATTGTGTCCATTGCACTTACGGCCGTTGTATTAATAGTAAAATAAAAAATGAAAGGATCACCTCCATATTCGCTGGATATTCAAGAAGAGGAAGAACAGTTTGATATCAAAAAAGCCTTATCCAAATATATACGGTATTGGCCTTGGTTTCTTGTGGCTATTTTCATCAGTCTAGGAATAGGTTATTTCTATCTTCGTTATGCCCCCGTTGTTTTTGAATCTGTAGCCAAAATAAAAATATTGGACGATTCCAAACAGCTAAATATTTCCATGGACCCTATGTCAATTTTGAACGGAAACTCCAAGATTAACATGGATAATGAAATAGAAGTTCTGGAATCTTACCGAATTATAAGCCAAGTTGTCAACGAAATGGATTTGGATGTTTCCTATGCAGTAGTGGGGAAACTTAAGACCACCCAAATTTGGGACGCCCCATTTTTTGTAGCCAAGGAATTTCCAAAAGATAGCTTAACCGATCCTCTTTCATATAATGTAACAGTTGATAAATCTGGGATTACTCTGGTTGATGAACACGAGCATAAACTTACCGTTGGACCAAATCAGTCCAGTGTTCCCACTAAATTTTTTCCAATAAGCGTAACACTTTTGAACAATATTAACCTGGAAGATTATAATGATACCACCTTTCAAATAAATATAAGTCCAGTAAAGGAAGTGGTAATGAATCTTGTGGAAGAGATGAAAGTGGAGGCTACGAACAAAACAAGTGAAATTCTTACCCTTTCGCTGCAAGGAGAAAACCCTGACAGAAATGAGCTTATCTTAAATAAGATTATTAAAACTTTTAATGACGATGGGGTTTTGGATCGGCAATTGGTGTCGAAACGCACCGTGGATTTTATTGACGATCGGTTTATAAACTTATCTGGGGAATTGAATTCCATAGAAGGCCAAAAAGAAAATTTTAAGGAATCAAATAACCTTTCCTATATTGAAGCAGATGCAGGATTGAGCATGAAGCAAAAAGCAGCTGCAGAGGATGAAGTAAATAAGATTGAGACCCAAGTTTCCCTATCCAAATTATTGAAGGAGACACTTGCAGGCGAAACTGATTACAGTTTATTGCCAGCAGATATTGGGTTGGAAAGCAGTGCAATAAATGGATTGGTAAACAGCTACAACAAACTTGTTCTAGAACGGGAGAAACTTATAGCAAGCGCAGGGGAAAATAACCCCACCTTACAAGGGCTCTCGGACCAATTGAGACGGGGCAAGCAGAATATTCTGCAGACTGTAAATGTTTACCAGCAACAGCTACAGGTGTCTATGAACCAGCTTAATGAACAACGTAGCCGTGCCGCGGGACAATTTTCCAGAATTCCCGAAAAAGAAAAGATATTGCGTTCCATAGAGCGCCAACAGAGTATTAAGGAAAATTTATATTTATTGCTTCTCCAAAAAAGAGAAGAGGCGGCTATTAATTATGCAGTTACGGCCCCTTCACTTAAAGTGGTAGATTATGGCTTAAGCGATAGCAAACCAGTATCTCCCAAGAAAAAAGTAGTCTATGCAATTTCACTGTTGATGGGGCTTTTGCTTCCTTTCGGATTTTTTTATATGAAATTTACCATGGATACCAAAATCCATAATCGCGCTGATGTAGAGAGATTACACTCAGATATTCCCGTAGCGGCAGAAATTCCATTCTTTGAAAATATCAAAAGTTTTACACAAGCCAACGACCGTTCCATTCTAGCTGAATCCTTTAGAATTTTGAGCACCAATGTTAATTATCTTTTGGGCAAAAAAGGAAAAGAAGGCAAGGTTATTTATGTAACTTCTTCAGTAAAGGAAGAAGGAAAAACAATGGTTTCGCTTAATCTGTCATTGGCGTACGCGAGTATAAAAAAGAAAGTCCTGTTGGTGGGTGCCGATTTAAGAAACCCACAATTGCATACCTATTTTAATATTGACAAAAACAATGTGGGCCTTTCCAATTATTTACACGACCCAAAAGTAAATTGGAAGGACTGTATTCACAAAGGTTTTGGTTTAAATGATTTCCATAAAGTATGTTTTGCAGGGGCCATTCCCCCAAACGCTCCAGAACTTTTATCGAGTTTGGGTTTTGAGGAATTTATAAATACCGTGAAAAATGAGTTTGATTACGTTATCGTGGATTGCGCCCCAACCTTATTGGTTACAGACACGCTTTTAATATCTGAATATGCTGATGCTACCCTATTTGTAGTCCGTGCAGAATATACAGATAAACGTTTATTTGAATTTATAAAGGGATTGAATAAAAACCATAGATTAAAAAATATGGCGTTCGTAATAAATGATGTGAAAGTCCATAAAATGAATGGATATAATTATGGCTACGGCTACGGTTACGGCGCCCGTAAAGACAAGAATCCTTGGTACAAAAAGTATTTGAAAAACGAAAAGGCCACTTAAAAGGTTAGCTAAAATAAAGTCATTCCAACGGAATTTTTATTAAAGTCTCAACCCCGAAACCGTCTTCTTTATTTCTTACTTCAAAAAAATAGTCCTTACCATATAGGTTGCTCAATCGGTCATTTATATTTGCCAGGCCCATTCCCTGTTTCATCATTATGGCATGGTTTACAGTAACGGGGGCTCCATTGTTTTCTACGTGAATGACAAATTGCTTGCCTTCCGAATAAATTTTTACAACCACTTCCAGATCGGTATGATCATAATTATAACCGTGTTTTATTGAGTTTTCAAGAATTGGCTGAAGCAGCATGGCAGGTACTTTTTTAAATAAAAGTGATTCGTCAATTTCTTGTATTATTTTTAGATGCTCGGAAAACCTGACCCGAATAATATTCAGATAGTACTCTAAAATCCTGAGCTCCTTTTCGAGAGGAATCTTGTTACTTTCGTTATTGTATAGAATTTCCCTTAAAAAATCACTGAGGTCTGCAATAGTATCTTTTGCTTTACCTGCATCAATATCGGTCAATACGGCTATTGAGTTGAGGGTATTGAATAAAAAGTGTGGCTGTAGTTGTGAAGAAAGCATTTTCATCCGGGTATTTACCAATTGCGTTTGCAGTTCGCCCTGTTTTTTTTCAGATTTTTTTACTTCTTTCAAATAGTAGTAGGTATAGATTATAAAAACCATCGCAAAATAGATGAGGAAATTTAAATCTATAACATACATAAACCGGAACATACTGCTCTCAAAATCGTACTCGGCAAAGCTCGATCTTCCCATTAAAATATTGTAGAAGTCGAAAATAAGGCGGATTACTATTCCTATCAATAACGAAAACAGTACGTGTATTGAAATAATCTTGACCCAGGAATAGTTTTTTCCTAGAAATCTTTTGGTACTCATGGCTATTAATGTCATATAGCTTACCACAATCACATAGTCAAAAAGTAGGTTGTCAATCAAAAAGCCGCTCCACGAAAATGACTTTGCCATTTGTTCTCCAAAAGTTTGCATATAAATGGTTTTTATGATGTAGACAATATCAAAAAGCGCATAAAAGCCCGCTAAAAGCAATACCAGTTTTAGGTCTATATATTTATTTTTATGTGAATGATGTTTTTTCATCTGTATAAAATATTTAAGAAATACGAAGATAGAATGCCCAGATACACATCTTCCGTTGGTTTAAAATTTGTTAGTGGGCATTTCATATTCCTAATTTTTCCAAAAAATCCTTTTTATTGGATTTACTGATGTGCAAAAGTGTATTGTCCGTCATGCGGGCGTCTATTTCAGAAAATTCTGAGTGGACAATTTCCTTTACATGATGGATATTGACTATACTGGAACGGTGTACTCGCACAAAAAAACTGCTGTGCAAGGTGTCGGAAAGATTGTTTAAAGATTCGCGGAGGACATATTTTTTTCCTGCCACAAATATTTCGGCATAATAGCCCGCAGCTGTTATGTACATTATATTTACAGGATCCAGCAGAATAGTTTTGTTTCCCTGCTTAACCGGTAGCTTTAAAAGGGCATCTTGCTTTCGGGATTTCTGCTTGTACAGATTAAACAGTTCAATAATGCGTTTTTCAAAATTTGAATCTGCTTCATTTTTTGAAATTTTCAAGACCTTATCTATGGTCCTAAAAAAGCGTTCGTCCTTAAAGGGCTTCAACAGAAAATCAAAAGCTTCCACATCAAAGGCCTTAAGGGCATAATTGTCATAAGCCGTAACAAATATTACGATGGGTTTTGGAGAGATCCTTACTTTTTGAAGTACTTCAAAACCGTTCATGTCCTTCATGTTTATGTCCAGAAAAATAAGGTCGGGCTGTAATTGGTTGATGCTTTCGATGGCGGTTTTGCCGTTGGAGCATTCCAGGAGTACTTCAATTTCCGGCACTTGTTTTAAAAGGCCAAGCACCCTTTTTCGGGCCAGTTCCTCATCGTCTATTACAAGTGTTTTCATGGTTATAGTGCTAAAGTTGTTTAAAAACAAGGATGTGGACGCTATGTAAAGTTATTCAAAATGACTTATTTTTTTGATGGAAACCACTGGATAATTTTAATTAGGGTATTTTCCTGAAAAAAAGGCCACCAGAGCAGTAATCTCCCGACGGCCTTTTATCAACTAAACTAACCTCCATTTTTAATTGCTGGCAACTACCATTGCCCTGTTTTTACCGTCTATTTTCAAGTTTTCTTTTTGCTTTCCGTTAGCGAGGCTTACGCTATAGGTAGCTTTGTCTATAATTTCACCTTTTGTTTTAGCGGTATATTTGGTTTTTACCAAGGTCCATCCTTTATAGGTGTTGTGCAAATCCCGTCTGATATCTAGGGGCAAAACCACATTTTTAAAATTTTGGCGGGTGTTTAAAAGTTCGCCTTTTTTATCATAATCTGCCACCAATAAACCGTTTGTGCTTTTAAAGGTTACTTGGTATGAATCGTAATTTTTATTTGCAACTTCTGCAATAAAATTGTGGATATTGAAATTGGCTTTCATAAAGGCAATAGGGTCCTTGGCAAATTGCTCATTGTGGCCCTCATTAATTTTGTAAATGTAACTGTCACCTTGTTGAGTTATGGTGGCAGATAGAGGGGCGTAAACTATCCTGGCTTCGTCCAGTACAGTAACTTCTTGTGCGCGGACTGCAAATGCAGTTAATGCTAATGTTAAAATGATTAAGGTTTTCATGACACATAATTTTTTAGGATTAATAAATTCTCTCAAAATTTGTAAACCACTGATCAGGTATTTTTTACATCCACTAAATTACACGAAGAAACCCCTGACAAAATCCAAATGATGTGAATAGCCCATTTTTGATAGTAAATGCGGGTTTTTATGAATTGAAGCACTTTTAAAAAGGGAGCGCGGGGGAAGTAATTAATTGAATGGAAGATTTTTTTTTTGAACCTTTTATTGACTACGGATTCTTTTCAAAAGATAGTGCGCTTTCGGAGTCTTCTTTGGACGGAAGATTTTCAAAAAAATATTCTGTCAATAATTTTGCGCCTTCATTATTTAAATGGCAATAATCCACAAACAAACTATCGGGCCATTTGATAACGGAAGCATCAACAAAGGTTTGATTATTTTTGTTCAGGATATTTTCTATTTTTTGGGTATGTTCATCCACCAATTTTACTTGCTCCTTACTAATTTTCTCTCTGTAGCCTTCCCTAAAAGGATTTTGAATAAAATAAAATTCAATATTTTTTGAGGCACAAAAGGCAGAAATACTATCTAAGTATTTATACTGTAACGAATCTAAATTTGAGGCTATACTATCGCCTTCCCATCGTTTTTGGGTAATGTTGAAATGGTTGCTGGTAAAATTGATTCCCCCGTGTTTATCATATCCCAAATATTCATAATCATCTTTGCTGGCCCGCAATTCAGTTGCGTTTCTGGCTTCTTTCACTAAATAGGAAAGACTGAAATTCTTTAAATAATAATAAAGGTCTATGTTTGGTTTGTTCTGTAAATAATTTTCTATGAGCGAATAGTTAAAAGTCTTATCACTCGCGGCGAAATCTTGATAGGTGCTGGATATTATCAGTTTTTTAGGAAGGTACAGTTCATTTACTATTTTCAGTAATTTATAATCCTCTTCCATGTTTTGCCCCCAAGAGGCACAATTTAAATATTCCTCGGTTTGTATATTTTTTAAAATTGTTTTGGTATTGAGATTATTCAAGCTCATGGAAGATCCCAACGCTAAAACTTCCAACTGGGCTGGAGGGTAGTTTTTATTCATAAACAGTATTTTCTCATTAAAGGAATAACTGTTTGAAAGATTGGGTGCCGGGATTGTATAATAGGCCATCCAAGCAATAATGAAAATGGTGTGTCTTGTCCTGAAATATGGCTACAGGTTAAAATTGATTTACGCTGTTAATTTATATACCATATTTGGTGTTTTATAGTCTAAAGATAAATGTAATCTTATTTCGTTGTACAATTTAATTGCATTTTTTGCAGCTCCCTTTGCGTGTGCTAGGTTAGCAAAGGTCTGGTCAAGATAAAATTCATCTTTTAAAATGCCATTTACACGTTCTGCCATTGCGTTTTCATAACAATGATTTTCTTCTGTCATACTAATATTTATTTTTTTTCTTTTAAGTATTTGTGTGTATACATTACTGCAGTACTGTATTCCTCTATCAGAATGATGAATAAGCAGTTTAATATTTTTAGCTTGATATATGGCCTTATTAAGGGCTCTCACACATCCATTAAGTTCCAAACTATCACTTAGGTCATAACCAACTATTTTTCTAGAATACATATCTGTTATTAAAGCCAGATAACAAAAGCCTTTTACGGTTCTAATGTATGTGATATCAGATACCCAAACTTGATTAGGTCTAGTTACTTTTAGGTCTTTTATAATATTGCTATACTTATAAAAGCGATGATGAGAATTGGTTGTTCTCGCACTATATTTTTTTCTAAGTGTCAACATTTTATGTTCTCTAAGTACTTTAAACAGCGTAT
>JBBQQN010000036.1:0-27291 GCA_038215845.1 Flavobacteriales bacterium
TAGTAAAGTATAACTGCACCCCCACGAAAGATTTTAGTATTTATGAGTTTAAGAGTAGTGCTCTCGGTTATGTTTTCAAATAATGGCAAACCGCTTCCCGCAACAACTGGATGAACACAAATTTGGTATTCGTCAATCAAATTAAGTTTCATTAACTGTATAATCAAACTCCTACTGCCTACATAAATGTCTTTTCCAGCTTGTTTTTTAAGTTCTAAAACTTCTTCGTCAAGGGTTCGGGTTGCTAATTTTGCACTTTCCCAGTCTACGTTTTCCAGACTGTTTGAAAAAACGATTTTTGGAACCTTGTCCATTATCATAGCAAAGTCGTCCATGGCTTTGTTACCGCTGGGATTTTCTACTACCGTTTTCCAATATTCCATCAATTGAAAAGTAATTCTCCCGTATAGAATTGTGTCAGCTTTAAGTAGCAGGTTGGAGTAATGTTGATGAATTTCCTCATCTGGATCTATTGCTGTATGGTCGCAAAATCCATCAAGCGTCATGTTGATTGCGGCTATTAGTTTTCTCATTTTATTTAATTTAATTTTGAATTTTCATAGGTTTTAGTTTATGTTGCTGCTAACATCATATATACAACAATCCAACTATTTCATTATTGCACACAGCTTATTTGGGCCAGTCTGAGCTCCAGACTACTTTAATTCCTTGAATGTTTTTCTTTTTCAATTGTACCTCTGCTTGGATAGCAAACCCATTTTTTAGATAAAAATTGATAGGCGATCTGTAGTATTCGCCATTTTGTTTTGGTTGCTTATCATTGTCGATTACCCAACCGTTCAATTCCGTATTGCGTTTTTTTGCCAGCTTTAAAAATTTGGAGCCCCATCCTTGCCCTTGCAAGGATGAATCCAAAATCATGGCAAACCAGCGTTCCTCCTCACGGATAAAATAGATAAACCATCCGTACAATTTTTCGTTTTCATCAAGCAGCAGGATGTGGTGCCGGTCTGTAAGCGAATCCAGGTATTGGTCAAATTTAACCAGACTTGGCAGAAATAAGGCCTTGGGATACTCTGTATTCCATAAGGCAATTATCCCCAGTTTTTGGGCTTCAGTGAGAGTGTCTGTTTCTATAAATTTCATGGTCACGAAATTTTTAATTGAAACTAAATTTAATACTTTTCTGCCTAAAGCTCTATAGTTCTAAAAGTCAAATTTACACGTGCAGCATGCACTTTTTTGGTTGGCGGAAGGCGATGCAGCCAATGTGTTTGTGTTGTGCCTTTCATAACTAAAAGACTGCCGTGTTCCAAAACCAGTTCCACTTTCTCTTTTGTTTCCTTATGCTTAAAGGCAAATTTGCGCTCCGCCCCCAAACTCATGGAACCTATTGCACCATTCTTTTTTAGGTCCTTTTCTGCATCGCTGTGCCAGGCCATGCCTTCCTCGCCGCTGTGGTAAAGATTCAACAGGCACGAATTAAAGGTTTCGCCCGTCTGTTGCTCTACTTTCGTTTTCAGCTCCAATAATTCCGGGGTCCAAGGCAAAGCCGATTTTGTGGTATTTGAATAGGTATATTCAAACGGTTTTTCGCCATACCAAGCTACTTTTCGTTTAGTAATTATTTTCTTGCCATAAATAATGGCTTCATCATTTTTCCATTCAATGGTGTTCAATAGGACTTCCAAATAATGGTTTGCTTCACTTTCATTCATTAGCTTCCCGTAATAATTGACGGTGCCGTCCTTGGGAAGCAGGTTGAGGTTGGGGTCCAATTCTATCTCAAATAATTTCATTTTAGCATTTTTTGCAATTAGTTAAAATGGATTTTCAACTGTTAATTTATATACCACATTTTATATTTTAAAGATAGATGTATTCCTATTTCATTATATAATTTAATAGCATTTTTAGCAACTGTTTTCATTCAAATTCTACACAGCTGTGGCTATAAATTTTCAGCAAATCAATTATTGTCAAAACGATATTTTCCTCGCTGTCAATACGCAAAATTTTGTCCAAGTTATCCAAAGTCATGGTAAATACTTCTTTGAAGCCTTTCTTACAAGATTTCCATTTCAGATTTCTATAAAAATTTTTTCTTGAATTTTTATTATCATCGATGGATGATTTTCACTCACCCAAAGTATTTAGGTATAATGCCAGGAGTAAACCAATGGTGGTAGCAAGCCCCGTCCAATATTTATCCTTTTTAAATGCCTTTGGAAAAACTTCCACTGCAAGTGAGGCCACGACTGCTCCTCCAGCAAAGCATTTTATATAATTCAAATATTTTTGTGAAACATCTGCTAACAAATAATGCCCTAGAAGTGCAGCAGCTGAAAGTAACAACGCTGTGCCTATCCAAAGCCCTAGCACTTTCTTTTTTGAAATATCATTATTAGCCATCTCTTTCGCGCCTCCGGCTGCTTCAGGTAAATTGGACAAAAGTATAGACCCGGACAAGGCGGCAACAGATAATGGGCCCGCGCCAATAAATGCTACTCCCAATGCCAAATTTTCAGGTATTCCATCCAGCGTAATTGCGGCCAGTAATCCACCCCCGCTTTTAGAACCCCATTTTTCTTTTACCAAATAATCTAAAACGGTAAAGGAAATGGCGCCGGCAAAAACCATGGAAAGCGTAATAGGAATAGAATTTTTTTGAAGTGCTGGATCTATCAATTCCAGAAGTGCGGACACCAAAAGAGCTCCCCCAGCCAAAGCGACCAAAAAGCCTTCCAGTTTTTTAGAGAGATTTCCATAAATACCCCAAACGGCCCCTAAAATGAGTGCTCCCGAAACAATAATTACTACTATAATTGTCATCATTTTGTATGAATTTTAATTGCTATTTTATTAAATTTCTACAATACTAGTTCAACGTAAATAGGAAAATGGTCCGAACCTATTTTTGGCAGACGCTCCAATTTTTTTAATCGAAATTCCTCGGTTACAAAAACGTGGTCCAGAGGCCACCTCATAAAAAAATTATCTGCATTATAGCTGCTATAGAAACCTCTTCCTACTCGTACATCATAAAGAATATTCTCTGTTTCGGTCAGATCATCCACATAAGACCAAACCACATCATTTAAGTCTCCCGCTACTATGGAAGGCAGTTTTCTATTGTTGAGTTTCTGGCCTAATTTTATAAGGGCGGTCTCTTGCTGACCTGTATTATCGGGTAATTCCTCAAAATGGGTAGGAGGGACGGGATGGATGCAATGCAAATTGATGATCTTACCATTGGGGAGCGGTATGGTGCTCTCAAAAGAGGGTACGTTTTTATTATTTAGATAATCTACTTCTACTTGTTTTAAGGGAAACTTGCTGTACAAAACCATCCCATAAGTAACCTCATTGATGGTATGTTGTGAATAGGGATATTCTTTTTTTAGCACATTCAGTTTTTCATCCCACCATTCATCAACCTCCATGGCCAAAACCAAATCAGGTTTTTTAAGTGCAATCAAGTCTATTAATGGCTGTGCTTTTCTATTGGACATCTTCACATTGCTTAATAAGAGGCTGAATTGTGAATCAGAAACTTTTATATTTTTTGCTGTGGGCACTTCTACAGGTACCAAGCTGGTATAATTTATTAAGAAAAAACCATTGATGACCAAAGCACATAATAACCCGGCAATGACTAAGTAATTATACCAATGCCTTCTTTTTGAAATTATTACCAATAAAAGCAGGGCAATGAAGGAAAATATAAAACACTGAATGCGGGGAAAATCCAACATTTTTAAATAACGAATTTCCGCATTTCTGAATAAGGAAAGAAGGGAACTTAAAATCAAAAAAACGGCAAACACGTAAAGAATAACATATAAAATCTTTCTCAGTTTTCCCATTCTGAAGTTAGTCTGTAAATTGATTTTGTTTTTTCTAAAATTATTCTGGATGTCTTTCTTTTTATAAAAGTAAAAGATTTATTCAGAGTATCCAATGTGTTAACAAACACTTTAAATTTATAATCCTCGCTGTAATTACACATAAGGCATACAGTCCACATTAACTTAATTGCTACCTTTGCCACTTTTACAATGAAAAATACCCTCACCAACCTTATTGACGCCTTCTACTTTTTGTTCCGGCGCTTTATGCCCCTGAAAACGTATAGGTATGCGGTTTGTGGGGGGAGCAATTTGGTGCTGGATACCATACTTTACTTTGTTTGTTACAATTTCGTTTTGAACAAACAAAATGTCGATCTGTATTTTGTGGTCATGAGTGCACACATAGCTTCCTTGTTTTTTGTGTTCCCCATTACCTTTGTTATCGGATTTTTATTGAACAAGTTTATTACTTTTCAGGATTCCAACCTGCCCGGAAGGGTTCAGTTTTTCAGATATTTTATAGTAAGTATGGGGGCTATAACACTGAGTTATGTAGCCATGAAAATTTTGGTGGATATTCTAGGTCTCTACCCAACGCCCTCCCGATTTATTACTATAATTATTACGGTAACCTATAGCTATTTGCTGCAGAAGAAATTCAGCTTTAAGGTTGCTCCCTAAAAAATTAGGAACAAAAAAACGGGCAGCCTCACATCTGCCCGTTCACTACTAATTGGAGAATTATCGCTTTGTGACGATATACGCCCGCTTAGTCTTTTTTACATTTTCTTATTTTTTTTCTTCCTCCATCACTGGCTCCTTAACCGTTTTGGTTGAGTCTTGCATGGCCATCATGGCAGCCACCATAGGGGCATTATCCCAATACCCGTATTCCTTGACTACTTTACCATCGACAAACTGAAAGGTAAGGCTCATGGGTATATCCATTTTTTCTTTCATTCCTAATGGTTTAATTTGATAGGTCGCCCAGAGGTTTACCCACATTTCGCCTTCGTCGGTTATAACGCGTTCCAGTTCCTGATCGTCTTTTTTAAAGCCGTAGGCTTCATAGCCCTGTGTATTTTGCTGGTCCTGCGCTATCATTGCATCTACATTCATTTCTCTTTCGGCGTTGTGGAAAATCTTGGCGCTATCTGCATAGTGTTTCCGAAATGCTTCCCAATCGCCTTTTTCAAAATCGGACATCCCCGCTTTTATGGTTTCAATTTCGGGAGCTTGCTGTGTGTAGCGTTCCTCTGTTGGCTCTTTCGGTTTGCAGGATATAAGAAGTATTACAGCCAATGCTGCCATCAGTAATGATTTCATATTGTTTAGTTTTAATTGGTTTTTTAGTTGAATAAAATGCCTTAGGTTGTAGCTTGTTTTAAGCTTAAAATTTACGATTGGGGCTGTAATTATACCATTTCTGGTATGGCGGTTAGTGTAAAACGTGAATCTAAAAGATAGGGGCAGAGGTAATTGTAATATAAATGTAGCTAAAAAAAATATAACCTAACTATCTAGCAATAGAATAATTAGAAAGGTAAATCTTGCATGCGTCCCAAAATCTAAGAACGGTGAATAATGAAGATCAATTTTTTAATGAGGTTGGTCGGTTTTTTTTCCATTGTATAAAAAATGCCACCCCAGACATAATAGTGGCAAATACCCAAACATATTGAATGTATTTTTTCCCCATAATAAAGGAATCTATGGCAATGCTGGCAGTTACCAAAATATTGAGTAAAAGTAGGGCGTAATTAAGTCTTTTCTTTATGGAAGGTTTAATAAAACCGAATACCATAAAAAGATTGCAAAGCCCGGCAACAAGCTGTAAACCGGCCAAAATAGGTTTGTGCTCCTCCAAAAGCCCCATGCCACCTACGCCAAATACAAAGGCATTCAGCAAGAATGTAAATTTTAAAATACGTGCTTTTTTGGCTGGATGCATCTAACAAATATAGGCAGTTTTTTATTTTATAACGTGAATGGAATTAGCAGGGTAAGTAAATATAAAAGAGGAAATCCCAATCACACATATTCAATTAACGGGATAATATTTCTTCCGTAACCAAAATGCCACCCTAACCAAAATTATAAGAGCCGGCACTTCAACCAAGGGGCCAATAACTCCGGCAAATGCCTGTCCGGAATTCAATCCGAAAACAGCTATGGCAACCGCAATGGCAAGCTCAAAGTTGTTCCCCGCAGCCGTAAAGGAAATGGCTGCATTTTTATCATAACTGGCGCCCATGGCTTTACTGAAAAAGAAGCCGATAAAGAACATCAAACTGAAATAAATTAGCAGTGGCACAGCTATAATCAATACATCGAGAGGTATTTCAACTATCATTTCGCCCTTTAGGGAGAACATTACAATAATGGTAAATAGAAGTGCCACTAACGTAAGAGGTGAAATGGTTGGGATAAATTTATTGTTATACCATTCTTCCCCTTTTAATTTCACCAAAATCAATCGGCTTAAAATGCCCATTACGAACGGAATACCCAAGTATATAGCCACACTTTCAGCAATGGTTGCTATTGAAATATCCACTATTGCGCCTTCAAATCCGAAGTAGGGCGGAAGTACTGTTATAAAAATCCATGCGTAAAAACTATATGCAAAAACCTGAAAAATACTGTTTAAAGCAACTAAGCCTGCTCCGTATTCACTACTGCCTTCGGCAAGATCGTTCCAAACCAGCACCATGGCAATACAGCGAGCCAGACCTATCAAAATCAGGCCGACCATATATTCTGGATAATCCCTTAAAAAGGTGATTGCCAAAACAAACATTAACACGGGGCCAATTACCCAATTTAGAATCAAGGAAATGGATAATATTTTTGTGTTTCTGAAAACTTTCGGCAGCAATGAATAATTAACCTTCGCCAAGGGCGGGTACATCATTAAAATTAATCCGATTGCAATGGGAATATTTGTGCTCCCGCTATTAAAGGAATTCAACAGCTCCGGAAAGCTTGGGACAAAATAACCGATGCCTACACCTACTGCCATTGCTATAAAAATCCAAAGGGTGAGGTAACTGTTTAAAAAACTTAACTTTTTGGGTGCTGCCATTTTATAAATTTATTTTTGAAAATATATATTTCATTTCGGTCGCAATCTGCTCACTACGTTCTTTATAAACCTTTTGTTGCTGAGCGGTTCCGTCTGAAACTTTGGGGTCTTCATACATAATGGAAATTCTTTTTTCCGAACCGGCTACGAAAGGGCAACCAGCATCAGCCTGTGAACAGGTCATCACTGCCGCAAAACCGCTTTTTGGGTTTTCATTATCATCATATTTTTTCGAATAAGCCTGCAATGGAATTTTGTCAGTGGCGTATTTTATATGATAAACAGGATTTTCTGTGGAAGTTTCTTTGGAAATCTGAAACCCCGCCTCTTCCAAAGTTTGGACTATCAGAGGGTACACTGCAGTAGCTTCGGTGCCGCCGGAATAACAAACCACATTCTCGACATTAAAATATGCTGCCATTGTTTGTGCCCAAACCTGTGCCAAATGGCTTCGCCTTGAATTGTGCGTACAGATAAAATTGAGCAGAATTGGTTGGTGTGCAGTTGCTTTTGCATTTATAAAATCTACAAGGGGCCGCAGCACCTTTTTTCGTTCATCAGACAGTTTTGGGGGAGCAAGACCTTCAATATATTTTTTCAATGGCTTTATTATGGTTGTTTGGTTTTCCATCATTTCTGTCTTTAAATTCCCACTATTTTACTGCGCCTTTCCAAAAGCACATTGTCTTTCCAAACGCCGCGGAGTTGGCCCACTTTTTCTTTGTAGCCAATTTCCCTAAAACCGCACTTAATATGCAATTTATGGCTAGCAATGTTGTCCCGAAATATTCCCGATTGCAGGGTCCAGATATTGTTGGCTTCACTTATTTCTATTAAATTTTTTAAAAGAAATTCTCCAACTCCTTTTCCTCTTGCCGCCTCTGAAACGTAAACGCTCACTTCGGCCACGCCGCCGTAAACACATCTGCTGGAAACAGCGGAAAGCGAAGCCCAACCCAGATATTCGTTATTTTCTACGGCAATGATTCTGGCAAAAGGCAGATGCCCATTATCCCATTTTTCCCAAGAAGGAATTGTGGTTTCAAAAGTAGCCGTTCCCGTTGCTAAACCTTCGCCGTAAATTCTGGCAACTTCGGGAAAGTTTTCTTCTAAAATTTCAATCAACTTCATACTAACAACAATTGCCGTCTGGCGAGCAGCAGGGTTCATCGTTTATTTCGGCAAGCTTCAGCTTTGGCTTTTCAGCTGGAATGCCACAATTTTCCTTGGCTAGACAGTCGGTCTGTTTAGTAGTCAATAAAAAATTGGTGCCATCAAAGTTCAGTCCGAATTTGCCAATCGTTTCGGCCTGATATTCAACTTCAATTTCCAAATCTTCCAGGCCTAGTACCTTTTCGGAAAGTTCAATAATGTGCAACAACTTTTCCGGGTGAAGCCTGTGGTTGTAATCGTCGGCGTTCCAAAGTTGGAAATTGGCAACTTCCTCATTACGGACTGTACCACCGCAGTCAATAAAATGCTTGGTTATCTTGCCCACTTCAGTTACGTGAAAATGGCTGGGAACCAAATCTCCCTTAGGCAGCATAAAAGTGATTTGTTCCAGTTGGTTCAATTGTTTTTTAATTTCAGAGAGTTTCATAATTATATGGTTTTAACAACAGTTCGATTTATTTTCTAAGTCTTGATTTAAAAACTGGTTCATCACAGCCTTCATAGCTGCCCAGTTTTCAGGATGGATACAATAGCAAATACTGGTGCCTTCTATGTTTCCTTTTATCAGGCCCAGGTTTTTCAATTCCTTTAAATGCTGGCTAATGGTAGGTTGGGCGAGGCCGATTTCCTCCACTAAATCGCCACAAATACAGGCGTTTATTTTAAACAAACGCTGAAGGATAGCCACTCGCGCGGGATGCCCAAAGGCTTTGGCAAAGGTTGCAATCTGGTTTTGGTGTTCGGTGAATATTTCGGTTTTTGTAATTCCCATAGCTTTATATATGTTTATTGCAATATTACGATTAAAGAATGAATTGAGTAGAAGAAATTCAAAAAAATGTGTAAAAAATTTTATTGATTGTCTTTTTATTCTTCTTTCTTATAAAGCCATTCTACTATAAAGCAAAAACAGATTATTCCCACTGAAATGGCCGCACCCAAACAGTTTGAAGAGGTTTGTTGTACAATTAAAACAACAAAGGCAATGGCCGACAGTAAGGCTCCTATCAGGCTAATAGTCTTGATAGCATTTATCTCTTTCGCCTTGCGAAAACTGACATAATTTACAACCGCAAAAATAAGCAGAAAACCAGCGCTACCCGAAGTAGATATACTTTCTAGGTTTAGAAAATTTGCAATTACTAAAGTGAGTACTACCGTAATTATTAGCCCTACCGGTTTATTCCATAATTGGTCGGTAAAGGAATGTGGGAGCTCATCATCTTCGGCAAGTTCATAGCTTACTCGGCTTCCCCCGTAAAGTGTAGCATTTATTGCTGAAAATGTAGAAATAAGCGCGGCAATTGTCATTATTGTAAACCCAATTTGCCCAATCATAGGTTTAGCAGCTGCGGCCAAAACGTAATCCTTTGCAGAGGCAATTTTATCAAAACTTAAGGAACCTACGGTAACCAATGCTATGATTATATAGAGCAAAACCACAAAGCCCACAGAAATAAAATAGGCGCGGGGTACATTTTTCTTTTGGTTTTCCATATCGGAAACGGCATTGGCAATAAGCTCAAAACCTTCGTATGCCACAAATATTACCATTCCGCCAGTAAGAAGTTGTAAAGGACTTTCCCAGTTTGCAGGATTCAATTGGCTAATGTTTACATTTCCGAAAAAACCATAAATTCCAATCCCTGCAAAAGCCAGTAGAATAAACAGTTTTATAAATACTGCAAGACTTTCAATTTTACCAACTACTTTTAAACTGTAATAATTAATTAAGGTCGCCAATAAAACTACACCACTCACAAAAATATGGGTGTCTATAGCATTGGTACCTGTAATGGAAATTAAATTGGGTGCATAGGAACCAAAAGCACTGGCATAAAGGGAAAGCATAATTATATAGCTAATCCACAAAATGTTATTGATGCCTCCACTAAAAATACCCCTGCCAAAACCTTCATTAACAAAGCGCACTGTTCCGCCTCTGTCGGGAAAAGATAATGATAGTTTGGAATAGCTATAAGCAGTAAATAAGGCTATAATTCCCGCAAAAAGAAAAGCCAAAGGAGTACCGCCTTTTGCAAGTGAAACCGCCAAGCCCAAAACCGCAAAAATTCCACCGCCAACCATCCCGCCAATGCCTATGGCTATTGCGTCTTTTAGTTTTATGGAATCGTTGGATTTGTTATTTGCCATTTCTTTTGAAGTTAGTTTGACATGGTATTGTTACAGATTGAGTAATTTTTCAAAAGTATCAAAATGATGTTTTTCAGTTCTGAGTGAAATTGTCAAGATATTGTTCTTAACAATAATGGAATAGATTTCACCAGTTGTGAAAAGTGTATTGAGCATTTTGTGCAGTTTTTTTATAAGTTCATTATTATTTTCATCACCTTTTATTAAATAATCTTTTGATAATTTAAATGCTTTTAGGTTTTTACTGAAAAGCCTTTCCATAAACCAAAAACTATTCTTTTTTCTTATAACAAATTCTGAGTTACTCGATATTACCCAGGGAATCGACCATTCCGCCAATGTAAGTAGGTTTTGTTTTTTGGAAGAAAGTATTAAGTTTCCTGTGGAAGTGTAAGTGGCTTTTTTATACTTTAAATGCCAAGCTCTTGGAGACCTTATTTCGCCTTGAATAAAATAAGACCAAGCGTTGTAATTCCCTTTTACTTTCCCATTCTTGCCAGCTATATAATTTTCAAATTGTCTGCAGAATTCCTCATTTATTTTATAGAAAGGAGATGAAAATTCAGAGGAAACGGCATTAGATTTTATCTTCATCAATTCATTTTTAGCTTAAAAGCTTTTCAAAACACACGCTCTTTTCAACGCCTGCATATTGCCCGTAATTATCGGTTATTTGATACCCGCATTTTTTATAAAGTGCAATGGCCTCGGGCTGTTTAATTCCTGTTTCCAAAATGCATTTTGTATTTCCCAGTTCCGCTGCCCATATCTCCAATTCCTTTAGGATTTTTCCGGCAATTCCCTTTCCCCGATGTTCTATTGGAACAAACATTCGTTTTACTTCCATTATTCTCGGCTCAAATTGCTTGATTGCACCACAGCCAACTGCTTCTTTATTTTCATCGAAAGCAACTACTGCGTATTTTATGGAATCAATTTTATTGAATTGGTCATAAAATGGGTGATCATCACCATCGCGAACCGCCAAGTCTGTATCCAAATGTTTTACCAATTCAATGAAGTGTTTATTGGCAGAATTGGTTCGTAAAAGCTCTATCACGACGTTAATTTTTAGAAAAGGAAAGATAAGCAAAACGTGCTGATTATCCGAGAGGGAATTTCAACACGTTTACTAACAAACCAACATTCAGGAACAGTCTGTTTCTAGTTAAGGATAATTTTTCGTGAAGTGGAACCGTTGCTATTTGTAATTTTAAGGATATATTCCCCAGCGCCCAAACTGCTCACGTTCAACTCCATTTGTGGGCGGAAGTAGTTTGTTTCCTCCTTCACTTTTCGGGAATTCATGTCGAAAAGCTCCACTTTGGATTCCATGTCATTTTTCGGGAAATTAATAACCAGCCTACTATCTGCAGGTACAGGAAATATTCTATAATATTGTTTTGGGAGTTCGTTAAACCCCAATTGTATTCCGTTGCCTTCAACAATCAAATAGCTGTTGTTTCCCTGAATATCAGTAAAATTTTCAACCGCTCCCGAAGGCCACTGAATTTCAATTTCGGCAACTTTTGCAGCATCTCCCAACCCAAAATGATTGGTATAACTGTTTTGGCTGCAATAGCCACTTGCGGCTTCAATTTGGCGGGTTTGCCAGATTTCGTTTCCATTTATGTTAGCCCTTATCCTAACTTTCGCCCCAACAGCCGAGCCATTTGAAGGATTGCCTTTGCAGCGAATCTTGATCCAATTATTGCCGCTTCCCGTATTTTTAAACAGGGAATTATTTTGGTTTTCGTTCAGTGTATTTGCCAGAATAACATCTAGCCACCCATCGTTATTGTAATCCCCAAAAGCGCAGCCAAAAGTATTGCCAGTGTGGTTAGCCAAACTGCTGGAGGTGTCTTTGGAAAATGTGCCGGTTCCGTCATTTATAAAGAGTGAATTTGTTTCCTGTCCGGTAAAGTACGCGTTGCAAACTAAAAGATCGAGGTCGCCATCATTGTCCACATCGGCAAAGGCTGATCCGAAGGAGCTCCCCGTTTCAGCTGTAATGGCCGAAGTGGTTTGTTCCACAAAATTGCCGCCATCGTTCCTAAAAAGTTGATTGTTTTCTCCGCCCCAGTTGGCCACGAAAAGATCGAAATCGCCGTCATTGTCTATATCGGCCCAAGAACTGCCGGCTGAGTTTTTTCCGTTTTGGGTTATAGGAAGATCTGTAATTTTGGTAAAATTATTTGGCCCATCATTTCTGAACAATGAATTGTTAGCACTGTTTTCATTTGCAATAAATAAATCACTGTCGCCATCGTTGTCATAATCTATCCAGTTAATGGAGCGGGAAGACAGGGTTTCACTAGTGATTGAAAGTCCGTTTATTTGCACAAAGGAACCATCTCCCTGATTTTCAAAATAAAGGTTATTCAAGGATTGTGCGCTGTTGCTGATATAGGCATCCAAAAACTGGTCGTTGTTGAGGTCTATCCAATTTATCATTTCGGAATAGGTAAGCGGAATACCAATGGCATTGGTGGGTTCGTAATTAAAAGTGCCATTGCCATTGTTTCGGTAGAAATAATTTTTCTTTCCCACACCATTTCTGCCGTAGGTAACAACCACAGCATCCAGGTCGCCATCATTGTCAGCATCGGCAAAACTTGCGCCGTCGGATCGATCGTTGTCCGAAACAATATCATCCCCGGTTACAGTAGTAAAGGTTCCGTTTGTATTGTTGAGGTATAGCATATTGTTCTGCCCAGCTGTAGGGCCATTGGAAAAGAAAATATCATCCCAGCTATCGCCGTTAACGTCAACAAAATTGGCGCTTCGGGAAGCGGATGGAGTAGTGGTAATGTCTTCAAAATTTGTTTCCTCAAAAGATTGGGAATTAATTATTCCCACAGTGAAGAGAAAACAGAAAAGAAGTTTGGGTTGGGTAGTGTTTTTCATTTTTGAAATATTTAAAATGTTGAAGAATTTGATTTTAGTTGGATTGAAATTACATCAAGCTTGATGCTTTTTTAAGTAAAATGAACCAGGTTCATTGAAATTGTTGGCGAATGACCCAAATGTTGCGATAAATGAAAAATCAAATGCGCTTTCATTCTGGATAAAATCTTTTCTACATAAGCCCATTACTGCCCACTTAATAGTAAATACTTATTTTGATACTCCCTTTCAGAATGTTATCTTTGCAACCTTATTAAAAGCAAGAATATGTTCGATAATTTAAGCGATAAGCTGGATAAAGCGCTGCACGTACTAAAAGGCCACGGCAGCATAACTGAAGTAAACGTTGCGGAAACCTTGAAGGAGGTACGCCGCGCTCTTTTGGATGCCGATGTTAACTTTAAAATTGCCAAGGATTTTACCAATACGGTAAAGGAAAAAGCCTTGGGGCAAAACGTGCTTACCGCTCTTCAGCCAGGCCAATTGATGGTGAAGTTGGTAAAGGACGAACTTACCGCACTTATGGGGGGCGAAACTGCCGGAATCAATCTTAGCGGAGCGCCAACGGTAATTTTAATGTCGGGACTTCAAGGTAGTGGTAAAACTACCTTCTCCGGAAAACTTGCGAATTATCTAAAAACCAAAAAAACCAAAAAACCACTATTGGTTGCTTGTGATATATACCGACCTGCGGCGATAAACCAATTACATGTAGTTGGAGATCAAATTGGCGTAGAGGTTTACAGTGAACCAGAAAATAAGAATCCTGTGCAAATTGCACAAAACGCTATTGCTCACGCCAAGCAAAACGGATTTAATGTGGTAATTGTGGATACGGCTGGTCGTCTTGCCATAGATGAAGCGATGATGACTGAAATTGCAAATGTGCATAAAGCCATCAATCCACAGGAAACGCTTTTTGTGGTAGATGCCATGACCGGTCAGGATGCAGTGAACACAGCCAAAGCCTTTAACGAAAGGTTGAATTTTGATGGGGTAGTACTTACAAAACTCGACGGTGATACCCGCGGTGGGGCAGCCATTTCCATTAAGAGTGTTGTAGATAAACCTATCAAATTTATTGGTACCGGCGAAAAGATGGATGCCATTGATGTGTTCCATCCAGCCCGTATGGCCGACCGTATTTTGGGGATGGGAGATGTGGTTTCACTTGTGGAACGCGCTCAAGAGCAGTTTGATGAAGAAGAGGCTAGAAAACTTCAGAAAAAAATAGCAAAAAATCAATTCGGCTTTGACGATTTCCTTAACCAGATTCAGCAAGTGAAGAAGATGGGAAGCATGAAGGATTTAGTGGGAATGATACCGGGAGCCGGAAAAGCGCTAAAAGATGTAGATATTGATGACGATGCTTTTAAGGGAATTGAAGCAATAATCCATTCTATGACGCCAAAGGAAAGAACCGAGCCCACTGTAATCAATGGAAGCCGAAAAAAGCGAATCGCTGCCGGAAGTGGTACCAGCGTTCAGCAAGTAAACCAACTGTTAAAGCAGTTTGACCAAATGAGCAAAATGATGAAGATGATGCAAGGAGGCGGTGGCAGAAAGATGATGCAGGCAATGGGGAAAATGAGGTAGATTTTATGATGTCACCTCGAGTGCAGTCGAGAGGTTTTAACTTTATAAGAGTAAAATAATTATGACCATTTTAGACGGAAAAAAAGTCTCCAACGATATTAAAAATGAAATAGCAGCGGAAGTAGACAAAATGAGGGCCAACGGTGAAAAGGTTCCGCATTTGGCAGCAATAATTGTGGGGGATGATGGTGCAAGCCTTACTTATGTTGGAAGCAAAGTCCGTGCATGCGAACGTGTAGGTTTTGAATCTACTTTGGTAAGAATGCCACATACTACCAGTGAGTTTGAGCTTCTCAAGAAAATAAAAGAGCTTAACGAAGACGATAATATTGATGGTTTTATCGTGCAGCTTCCCTTGCCTCCGCAAATTGATACACAAAAAGTATTGTTGACTGTTGACCCAAGTAAAGATGTGGATGGTTTTCATCCCGAAAACTTTGGAAAAATGGCATTGGATATGAGCACTTTTATCCCTGCCACACCTTTCGGAATTCTTGAATTGCTTCAACGCTATAAAGTGGAGACCAAAGGCAAGCACACAGTGGTAATAGGTAGGAGCCATATTGTAGGGAGGCCAATGAGTATATTGATGAGCCGTAAAGGATGGCCCGGAAATAGCACCGTTACACTTACACACAGCAACACTACAAACATTGCCCAAATTACAACCCAAGCTGATATAATTATTTCAGCATTGGGGGTTCCAAATTTTCTGAAGGCCGAAATGGTCAAGGATGATGTGGTAATTATCGATGTAGGAATTACAAGGGTAGAAGACGCAAGTCACCCCAAAGGCTATGTGATTACTGGCGATGTTGATTTTGAAAATGTAAGCAAAAAAGCTTCTTTTATTACTCCGGTACCCGGTGGAGTTGGTCCAATGACCATTGCCATGCTTCTAAAAAATACTTTATTGGCAAGAGAACAAAGAAAGGGCTAGGCTGCATCGGCCTTCTCTAAACGCCAGTCTAGATAGCGGTGGAGGTCACTTTCAATCCACCCCATTCCTATGGATAGTACGGCAAGATCGTCTATATATCCAACCCCTGGAATAAAGTCTGGAATTAAGTCGAATGGATTAAACACGTATAAAAGCGCGAAGACTATAGAGGCAACTGTAAACCATGGAACGTTTGGGTAATTTCCCTTTTTTACATCTTTTAGCATTGCAAACATTATCTTTCCCAGTTCTGCATATTTTCGCAGAGGGCTGGCATTGCTCAACTTTTTTGAAATGGCTTCTTCATTGTCCATTACAAGTTCAACATCTTCATCCCGTATCTTTGTTACTTTTTCCTTTACGGTATCCTCGTTTATATTTTCATCCATCATGGAAATATTGGAAGGATTATTATTTTTCTTTTTTCCGAATAGCATAGTCTTTTTATTTTATAACTTAAAAGTAATCATTCAACAGATATAAGACTTTTAAAATTTTGTTATAAAAATTTCAATAGTAGATAAACTATACAAAAAGAGAACAGAAGCAGCAGAAACCAATAGGGTTTCATCGATAATGGATCTTTTCCAAAGAAAAGTTTTGAAAGCTTCAGCATAAATCCCCGATGCTTTGCAATAAAATTATAAGCATGGTCGCTGAGGGAAGTAAACCAGTTATTTTTTTGATACCATGCATAGGCGGGGAAGGAGCCCTTCTCAAAATAAATGAAACTTCTATACGCTGAATTGGGTCCGCTATAAATACTTCCGTCTGTTTCAATAAGCCGGGATGCTTTTTTAAATTCCTTCAATGGAATATCCTTAAAAAGGCCGGCAACTTCCTGAAAAGTCCTGTATTCAATCCTGTCATTTGTTTTTGACTGCCAATTGGTAATCCAATATTTGCAAAAACCGCATTCGCCGTCCCAAACCATCATTGGTTTTTCGCTTGGTGGAAAATTTGTTTTTTCAATTTTTGAAAACATAGTTGGCCTAAAATCTATAATTTTTTTTCATCTATGGCAGTGGTACCTCTACTGTATTCAGCTTTATAGATTTTTACCATCACTATAAAAAGGCTTATAAGCAACGGCCCAAAAATAAGGCCGATAAATCCAAATAAGGGAACCCCTACAATAACCCCGATTAAAGTAATTAGCGGGTGGACATCGTCCAGTTTTTTTAGTAGATAAAGTCTTATTATATTGTCTGTAGAACCTACTACCACTATTCCGTAGATCAATATTCCCCATGCCTGAAAATTATTTCCCGAAGAAAGTGTGAGAAGAAATACCGGAACAATACCTACAAAAGTACCTACAAAAGGAATCATGGAGCCAATGGTTACAATAACAAACCAAAAGAGCGGTTCCTCTACACCAAAAATTAAAAAACCAATAAGGGCAATAATTCCTTGTGCAATGGCTACCAAAGGAATACCAATGGCATTGGAGCGTACCTTTTCATGACTTTCCTTGCCTATTACACTTAGGTTTTGTTTGCTAACGGGTATATATTCAAATAAGGATTGGCGCAGTTCCCTGCGGTTTGTAAGCATATAGTAAAGCATAAAGTACATAAGCCCAATAGCAATAAATGCATTGAAGGTTCCTCCAGCAAGATTTTGCAAACTACTTGAAATCCATGAGGTTATAGCGCCAGTGTCAATTTGCGAATGTATGTCGTAGCCTATTCTGCTTTCTACGGAAGACAGTTGTTCCTTTACGGCTTTAATCACCTCTTCCGAATTGGTAACCGCTTTTCCTATCTTATTTCCCAACATCATGACCACTCCTGCAATGGGAACCAATATCCCCACAAAGGAAAGAAACATTAAAAGCGCTGCTGCGAGGCTTGGGTTCCATCCTCTCCTCACCAATTTTGTCATCCATTTGCGCATTAACACATATAATGTAATGGCCCCCAGAACGCCAGATAAATACGGAAGGATTTCAAAAAAAATAAGTCCACCCAAAAGTAGGATGAGCATCAACACAAAAATTTGACGTATGAGTTTTGGATCTATAGGTTTCATGTAACTTTATTACTTTGCGAATAAATTATTTAGATTTTTGAATGCTTTAAATTCCAGAGCATTGCCAGCGGGATCCTTAAAAAACATAGTTGCTTGCTCACCAGCCTGATCTTTAAACCGTATATAAGGTTCAATTATAAAAGTAATGTTTTTTTGTACCAGTTTTTTTGAAAAGGTGTCAAAGGTCTCCATATCCAGTACAACACCAAAATGGGGCACGGGAACTTCTTTTCCGTCCACTGGATTTATAATTTCCTTTTCTTGGGAGGAATCTTCTTTATGGTGAATTACCAGTTGATGCCCAAAAAAATCAAAATCCACCCAATGGTCACTGCTGCGACCTTCGTTTAATTCCAGTACATCCCTGTAAAATGTTCTGCAGCGTTCCAGATTATCAACTGGAATGGCAAGATGGAAGGGCCTTAAATTATTATCCATCAGTTATTGCGCAAGGCGTGTATAAGTTCTTTCTTTTGCATTTTGGAGCGCCCCTCAATACCTACATTTTTTGCTTGGGCATAAAGTTCATCTTTGGTCCACTCCTCATACGGTTTTGCCTTGCCTCCTTTTTTTCCTGAATTAGGGGTGTTGGCAATTCGGGCAGATTTTTCTTTACTGTAACCTTTGTCCAGCAAAGCTTCATATTTTTCTTCGTCTTTAATTCTTGGATTGGGCATAAAAATAATTTTTAATGAATAAAACCCTTTGCAGAACAAAGGGTTTTAGTGTTATTAATTATTGATCAGTATCTCTTCTATGCTTTAAAAGGCCAATACCTGCAAAAAAGAAGACTATTCCTAGAATAATGAGTGCCCACGGACTCATGCCAACATCCATGCTTCCGAATACACTTAACACGCCCATTATCAGAGCTATTCCTCCTAGAGCTGTTAAAATAAAACCTAAAATCTTAATCATAATTTAATTAGTTTGATTGGTTAATTGATTAAAATTAAGGGAAAGCATTTATTTGACAACGAATGTTAACAAAACCTTTGCAGCCTATTTGGGCAAAAACTATTTTTCAGATCGATCCCAGCCAATCATAAAATATTTTATGGGGGCGCTGTCCGGTATTTGACTTGCTTCTACTTTTACATTCATATCATAGCGAAGATTTTCCGGCAGATATTTTTTGTCTATTGTTAAATAAACGTCGGTATCTTGTAGAAAAACTACCACAGCATTTATGGTTGTTTCAATATTTTTTACTGTATAGTTTGCCTTTACATCCTTAAAAGTACTGGCGGAGGTAAGGCCTTTCTCTGTTTTAAAACGCGAGTCAAAAACCTGGATGTTTGTAATTTCTGAATTGGGATCGTTTTCATCATCTGGGGAAAGCAATAAAAGTTTGTTGCCATCCTTGTCAAAAACTTCCACTTCTCCCTGCGTGCCTATGGCTTCTTGGGCAGGATTTAATTTAACTAGAGAGTCTTCCGCAAAAACAGAATCCACTTGATTGATTTTCAATTCCTTGGTAAAGTTTCCGATGGAACCATTCTTAATTAAGAAGGGATCGCTGTTCTTTCCACATTGAACAAAAGCTAGGGAAACAATTACAATTACTAAAAGTGTCTTTTTCATTTAAATTTTTTAATTATTGGGTTAAGGATTATTAAGTTTTAATTTTTTTTACTGAACACTGAACACTGAACACTGAACACTGAACACTGAACACTGAACACTGAACACTGAACACTGAACAACGAATCATCGCATCATTTTGCCTAGAATACCTAGTACGCTCCGAATTACGGTAGGGCTGGATAATGTTTTTATCCAAGGATTTACAGTACTTCTTCGGCTTGAGGAGCTTCGGCTGGAAGTGGTTTTTTTAGCTGCTTCCTTTTCCTTTTGTGCTTTTTCCTTGACTTCCTCTCTATTGGCGATTTCGATTTTTTTCGTCAATATTTCGTAGGCACTTTCGCGATCCGTTACTTCATTATATTTGGGAATCAGTTTAGAGCTTTTCAAAAGGTCCTTTAACTCGTCATCCGTAAGTATATCCATCCGGCTCATCGGCGCGCGCAGCATGGTTCTTGCCAGAGGAGTTGGAATCCCCTTTTCGTTTAGGGCGCTTACCAATGCCTCCCCAATTCCCAAGGAAGTCAATACTTCATCGGTTTTATAATAGTCTGAAAGCGGATAATTTTCCGCAGTAAGTTTTATTGCTTTGCGGTCCTTTGCAGTAAAGGCTCGAAGCGCATGCTGGATTTTTAAACCTAGCTGGCTCAAGACTGCGTCGGGTACATCAGTAGGATCCTGGGTTACAAAATATAGGCCCACACCTTTGGAACGTATCAGTTTTACGATGCTTTCTATTTGGTTAAGAAGTGCGCTACTGGCTTCATTAAAAATAAGGTGGGCTTCATCTATAAAGATTACCAATTCCGGTCTTCCACTATCGCCCTGTTCCGGAAAGGTGGCGTAAATTTCAGCCAAAAGGCTGAGCATAAAGGTTGAAAAAAGTTTGGGGCGGTCCTGTATATCGGTTAGTCGAAGAATATTTATATAACCCATTCCATTTTCATCAATGCGAAGCAAATCCTGCGGATCAAAGGATTTTTCGCCAAAAAAAAGATCGGCGCCTTGCTGTTCCAGTTCTACTACTTTTCGTAAAATGGAACCTGTGGAAGCAGTGGAAATTCGGCCGTATTCGTCTTCAAATTCCTTTTTGCCTTCATCGGTGGCGTATTGCAGTATTTTTTTGAAATCCTTTAAATCCAGCAATGGCATTTTGTTATCATCGCAATATTTAAAAATTACGGAAACAATACCGGATTGTACGTCGCTTAATTCCAGAATTCTGGAGAGTAGCACCGGGCCAAATTCACTTACTGTTGCCCGAAGGCGCATCCCTTCTTGGTCTGAAAGCGAAAGTATTTCAGCGGGAAATTGTTTGGCTTCGTATGGAAAACCAATCATTTTATGGCGTTCCTCAATTTTAGCATTGGTAGCGCCGGGTTGGGCAATGCCGCTGAGATCGCCTTTTATGTCCATCAATAGCACGGGAATTCCTTTTTCGGAAAGATTTTCTGCAATAATCTGTAGCGTTTTTGTTTTTCCCGTTCCCGTTGCACCGGCAATCAAACCGTGTCGGTTTAAGGTTTTCAGGGGAATTTTTACGAAGGCATCAGTTATGGTTTCGCCTTCAAGCATTGCAGATCCAAGTGTTATAAAATCACCTTTTGTACCGTAGCCTGACTCTATTTCGTTAAAAAAAGCTTGTTTGTCTGCCATTCCTGAAATTTTATTCAAAAGTAGCAATTGTACCTAAGGTTCAGAAATATATCTAGTATTAAAAAATATAAATTTATTATTAATTGAGTTTAGATATTCCAATATTGAAGAAAGCTGATGAAACAGTAGATCCGTTATTGTTAAGGACGTACTTAAGTTCTAAGGAGTCACCTGCAGAAAAAGAATACATCATTGCCCCACTAGCTCCAAAATAGTCGGAACCTGTACCTGGAATTTCTACAAAACCTCTAGTGAGATAACCCAAGAGCGCGGTATTTTTGTATACTCCAATAATGTATTTATGATTTCCAACTGGAAGATTACTTGTTGAAAAGGAAGCCGAAATTAAATAGCTACCGCTTCTATTGAGGGTAATTGTCCCATTGCCTGTTATAGTATATGTTGTGATATCCTGCGGTAATAAGGCATGTGTGGAATTAAGAGGGAAATTAGCATAAGTATTGTTTACTGTTGTAATTGTTCCCCCAGTTTTATTAAGAACTAATGTTGGGTTGGTGGTATTTTTCCAACTAGCATTTGAATAAACAAATAAATTTTTAAATGAAGTATTAAAAATCACGGCTCCTTCTAAAGGAGTGGGAATGGAATTCATTTGGCTCGTGGTCATTCGCGGTGGAACAAAGGCCGCGGTGGTACTTTCAATTTCAAACGCAGAGCCATCGTCGGGGTTTATTGTTCCTATACCCACTTGGGCCTGTGCTTTTATAAAGAAGGCGAAAATTAAAATAGAAAATAAAAGTATCTTAACTAATTTAGGGAGAGGAGTCATCTGTGAGAAATGCTTTAGGGAGTTCGAGCTTAAAATATGGGGGTAAAATATACTTCTTCGAGAGATAAAAACAATTAGTCTTTCCTTTTTATTCAACTTTTCGATTAACCAACATTTAAATCAGATTATCCGTCCACTTGCTCAAAACCACTTATTAATTTCACCGTATTTTATTAGAGCTTTGGCGAGTATATAAACTTCTGTTTTTCTACCTTTGCGGCCTATGAAAGAGGAAATTAAAATGTTAGTTGAAAAGGGAGAAATGCTCCCCTTAATGGAAGAATTCTACACCATTCAGGGGGAAGGGTTTCACAAAGGAACAGCTGCCTATTTCATACGGGTGGGCGGTTGCGATGTGGGTTGCCATTGGTGCGATGTAAAGGAAAGCTGGAATGCCGAATTACATCCGCCCACTGCTATTGAAAAAATTGTTGAAAACGCTGCAAAGCACTCCAAAACAATTGTAATCACCGGTGGCGAACCTTTAACTTGGGATATGGGGCCTTTGACCGAAAGTTTAAAAGCCCAAGGAATGCAAATCCATATTGAAACTTCCGGGGCTTACAAACTAACGGGAATTTGGGACTGGATCTGTCTTTCCCCAAAAAAAATGAAACTGCCAACGGAGGAAATCTACAAGGTTGCCCATGAATTGAAAGTGATTGTTTTCAATAAAGACGATTTTAAATTTGCAGAAGAACAGGCAGCCAAAGTAAATAAAGATTGCATTCTATATCTTCAGCCAGAATGGAGCAAGCGCGAAAAAATGAGTCCGCTGATTGTTGATTATGTAATGCAAAACCCTCGATGGAAAGTATCACTGCAAACGCATAAATACCTCAATATTCCTTAAGGATAATTCCAAATAAAAAGCACCAAACTCCAATAAATATTTTTGGCATTTGGTGCTTTTTAAGTTTACAGATTTTTAAGCCTTTTTAAAGGGAATCTCAACATATTCATTGTCCCATCCAATCATAAGGGTGGTCCCATTTGTATCAGGTCGGAAAATCATGGACAGCGATTCTACAGGCGCTGCGGCGTCTTTCGCGGGTACGGTCATTCGTGCCACGTCTTTCTCTTTTTTATAACTGAACGCACCCCAAACATTGGTATCGCTGTTTATAATGATGGTCCAGCTTTTTTCATCCGGGATAGTGTAGAGGGTGTAAGTTCCTGGCTTTAAAAGGGTTTTTCCGAACATAAGAGGAGTGTAGATAGTAAGTTCAGTAGCTTCATTGGCGCCGGTGCGCCACACTTCACCATAGGGAACAAGATTTCCGAAAATAGCCCGCCCTTTTTTCTGGGGTCGGCTATAAATAACCCTTGCGAGAGGTGGACTGTTTTTGTCCGGTCTTGCCATAACAAGATCCATTGGGGAAGCATCCATTTGAGGGAAGTTTTGTGCTTCAACTGTCTGGCTACCAATTAAAAGGGCTGTGCCCATAATTAAAGTGAAAATAAAATTTTTCATAGATTTAAATTTACGATTACTTAGTTTGTCTATTTGTCTTAAAAAAACTCATTGTATTACATTTTGTTGTTTATAAAGGCAAAAAAAATATTCTTCTGAGAATAAGACACTTGTTGGAGATAAAAGTTTCAACGGAAGGGTTTTTTTAATTTAAAAAAATTATACCTATTGCGAAAAACCATTCCGAATTTGATTCTTTCTCACATTGAAATTTATTTATTCCGCTTTCTTACTTTCCCGCTTATTTTTTCACAGAAATTTGTTAATAACTTAACGCTTAAGAAGGTCGTAAACCCTCAATTTTATTGGGGATTTCGTTATATTTGTTCGTTGCGAAAAAAATCGAAAATCATTCTAAATTTACTATGAGCGAAGAACAAAAAAAGAATAGTTACGGAGCCGATCAGATTCAGGCGTTGGAAGGGATGGAGCACGTACGCATGCGACCTTCCATGTATATTGGAGATGTTGGCTCACGCGGGCTGCACCATTTGGTTTATGAGGTAGTGGATAATTCCATAGATGAGGCCATGGGCGGCTTTTGCGATACTATTGAAGTATGGATAAACGAAGACAACTCAGTTACTGTTAAAGATAACGGTAGGGGAATACCCGTTGATCTTCACAAAAAAGAAGGCGTTTCTGCCCTGCAGGTTGTAATGACCAAAATTGGAGCTGGTGGAAAGTTTGATAAAGATTCCTATAAAGTTTCAGGGGGACTCCACGGAGTTGGGGTGTCCGTAGTAAACGCACTTTCAGAGCATTTAACAGCTACCGTTCACCGCGATGGAAAAATCTGGGAACAGGAATACGAACGCGGGAAAGCATTGTATCCCGTTAAGTCCATAGGTGAAACTAACGAAAGAGGGACGGTTGTAACCTTTAAGCCAGATCCTCAAATATTTCAGCAATCGTTGGAATACAGTTATGATACGCTTGCAAGTAGAATGCGCGAACTCTCTTTTTTGAATAAGGGAATTACAATCTATTTTACTGATAAAAGAGAAAAGGATGAAAATGGCGAAAGCAAGCCAGAAAAATTCCATAGTGATGAAGGGTTAAAGGAGTTTATCCGTTTTCTTGACGGAAACCGTGAGCCCATTATTGCCGATGTAATTTCAATGGAAGGTGAGAAAAACGACATTCCGGTTGAAGTTGCCATGGTTTATAATACTTCCTTTACCGAAAACCTTCACTCTTATGTGAACAATATTAATACCCACGAAGGAGGAACACATTTAGCTGGTTTCCGATCCGGCTTAACGCGTACTTTGAAAAAATACGCAGATGCTTCGGGCATGCTCGATAAATTAAAATTCGAGATTGCCGGAGATGATTTCCGTGAAGGACTAACAGCCATTATTTCTGTGAAAGTACAGGAACCACAGTTTGAGGGTCAAACAAAAACCAAGCTTGGTAACCGTGAAGTTACCTCGGCGGTAAGTCAGGCGGTTTCAGAAATGCTTGAAAATTATTTGGAAGAGCATCCCAACGATGCGCGGATAATTGTTCAAAAAGTAATCCTTGCGGCACAGGCAAGGCATGCAGCGCGTAAAGCCCGTGAAATGGTTCAGCGCAAGACCGTGATGAGCGGCGGTGGTTTGCCAGGTAAACTTTCAGATTGTTCGGAACAGGATCCTACAAAATGCGAAGTATTTCTAGTAGAGGGTGATTCCGCGGGCGGTACGGCAAAACAAGGCCGTGACCGTAATTTTCAGGCGATTCTTCCTTTGCGTGGAAAAATTCTGAATGTGGAAAAAGCCATGCAACACAAGGTTTTTGAAAACGAGGAAATCCGAAATATTTATACCGCCTTAGGCGTAACAATTGGTACAGAAGAGGACAGCAAAGCCTTGAACCTCGATAAACTGCGCTATCACAAAGTAGTTATTATGTGTGATGCGGATGTGGATGGTAGCCACATTGCAACTTTGATTTTGACTTTCTTTTTCCGATATATGAAGGAATTGGTTGAGGCGGGTTGTGTTTATATTGCCACTCCACCACTTTACTTAGTGAAAAAAGGCGCTAAAAAAGAATATGCCTGGAGCGATAAGGAACGTGATTCCCTGAACGAACAGTTTGGTGGCAGCGCAGCAATCCAACGTTACAAAGGTTTGGGTGAAATGAATGCCGAGCAATTGTGGGACACTACAATGAACCCTGATTTTAGAATACTGCGTCAAGTAGTAATAGATAATGGAATAGAGGCTGATAGAATTTTCTCCATGTTGATGGGCGATGAAGTTCCGCCAAGACGTGAATTTATTGAGAAGAATGCTGTTTATGCAAATATTGATGCGTAAGCTTTTCTAAATTATATTTAAATTAAAGACTCTCTTCACGGGAGTCTTTTTTATTTTTATTTTATTGAAAACCGTTAATATGAAATTAACCCTAACTATTAGATATGCCTTTCTTCTTTTATTAGGATTGCTTATTTCCGCCTGCGATTCAAGTGAAAAGAAAGAAGATATCTCAACTCCTTCCTATACTGTTTTTCAAAGGGATTCCATAGTGGAAAATGTGATGGATTCCTTAAGGTATTATGGTCTTAATTCACGTAAAAGGAGAGACGCGTTGGATAGTGTTATCCTGAAGTACCCCACAATTGCTGATTTCTACCAACAGCGAGCAATGCCTTTATATAAACAAGACAAAGATGAACTAGGTTATCCTTTTTTGGAACAAGCTGGCGAATTGGATCCTCAACGGTATTTAGATTATAAAGGTTTTATGGAATGTATTTTTTCAAAGAATTATAAAGTTGCAATCATCGATTTTGAGAAATATTTAAAAATGTTTGGCGAAGGTTATGTAATGGATCACACGTACTATTTTTACATAGGGATAAGCTATTTGCAGCTAAACGAATTTGAAAAAGCAAAGATTTATTTAGATAAAAGTATCGCTCAGATTGAAGCAAAGGGAGGAAGAGATTGGGTCCATCATTTGGATCTAATGTACCTTGGAATTGCAAATATAGAATTGGGCGATTGTGAAAATGCCATCAAGGCCTTTGATGAATCATTGTCAAAATATCCAAATTTTGGAGATGTTAAGTTTTATAAAGCAGGATGCTTGTATAGATTAGGAAATAGGGAAGAAGCAATGAAAATTTTTAGTGAAGCAAAGGAAGATATTCTAAAAGGTAATACAATCAATGAAGACAATGTGATTTATGAACGATATCCATATCAAGTTCGGAAAGAATGGTTCGGGGATCATTAATTTGTTCTAAATGATTATTTGGGTTTTTAACCCTTTATTATCATTATTTTAAGTAGATATTGGTACTTTTGTACAACTTTTCAAGGGTGCTTGAAAGCTGATTAAAAACAATTCCGATTTTCGTCGGAAAAACTATAAACCATAAACATTTAATATGAAAGTAACAGTTGTAGGAGCGGGTGCTGTGGGCGCAAGTTGTGCCGAGTACATTGCCATCAAGAATTTTGCAAGCGAAGTAGTTTTGTTGGACATTAAAGAAGGTTATGCCGAAGGAAAGGCAATGGACCTAATGCAGACCGCTTCATTAAACGGTTTCGATACCAAAATAACAGGCGTAACAAATGATTATTCCAAAACAGCGGGCAGCGATATCTGTGTAATCACCAGCGGAATCCCTCGTAAACCTGGAATGACACGTGAAGAATTGATAGGCATTAATGCTGGAATTGTAAAGGACGTTTCTTCAAACCTTGTTAAAAATTCTCCTAAAACTATTATAATTGTGGTGAGCAACCCGATGGATACTATGGCCTATTTGGTTCATAAAACATCAGGCTTGGATAAAAATAAAATCATCGGAATGGGGGGAGCTTTGGATAGCGCACGTTTTAAATATCGTTTAGCAGAAGCATTGGACGCTCCAATCAGCGATGTTGATGGAATGGTAATTGGTGGTCATAGCGATACCGGAATGGTACCTTTAACGAGATTGGCAACCAGAAACAGTGTTCCCGTAACCAAGTTTATTTCCGAAGAAAGATTGAATCAAGTAATGGAAGACACCAAAGTTGGCGGCGCAACACTTACAAAATTGTTGGGAACTTCAGCTTGGTACGCTCCGGGCGCGGCAGTTTC
>JBBQQN010000037.1:0-26536 GCA_038215845.1 Flavobacteriales bacterium
AACCAGAAACAGTGTTCCCGTAACCAAGTTTATTTCCGAAGAAAGATTGAATCAAGTAATGGAAGACACCAAAGTTGGCGGCGCAACACTTACAAAATTGTTGGGAACTTCAGCTTGGTACGCTCCGGGCGCGGCAGTTTCATCATTGGTTCAGGCAATTGCTTGCGATCAAAAGAAAATGTTCCCTTGTTCCGTAATGCTTGACGGCGAATACGGAATGAAAGATATCTGCATTGGCGCTCCAGTTATTTTGGGCCGAAATGGAATCGAAAAAATCGTAGAACTGGAATTAACCGATGCCGAAAAAGCACATATGAAAGAAAGTGCCGAAGGTGTTCGCAGTGTTAACGATTTGCTTGAGTTGTAATTTGAGTTAATTATTAATAAAATTGAAAATCCAGTTCTGAAATTTCAGAACTGGATTTTTTACTTTAATGTTTAAAAAGTAATTATTTAGAAGTCTGCCAGATCATCATTTTGTTTATTCTTTTTTGTGATTTTTGATATTCTATTCTCGATAATTTCTTTTAATTTTATTGGCATAACTGTATTAAAATCTTCAATCTCTTTATTGATCAATGAAATAGTATTTTCAATTTTTGGGATTAAATTTATAATCCAATTTTTAACATCAGTTTTAACCTCGTCGTTCAATTCAATGTTTCCATAACGAGTTTGATAAAAAATATGAAGTTTGACTAAATTATCGACATCCGCCATTACTCTGTCAAAATTATGATTTGTCGGCGTTGAATAAAGAAATTTGGAACTTTCCGATTTTATATCGAAAGTGTACTTGACTCTTGCGCAGGGATAATTTTTATTTCTATTTACATCATATTCTTGAGGGAAGCTACTTCCAGAAATTTCTACCATTTCTACTTTCGCAATTTTGTTTATCAAATCAACTTCCAAAGTTTCTTCTTTTAATGATTTGCAAATTTTTTCGGCTAATTGATCTGAGTTCTGATTCGTCAATTCATATTCACTTAGATTATCCACAGCTTTTACTGCTGTTCTAAATGTTTCTTGGAAATCATCATTTATATGGTTTTCATTAAATAATTTTATCATAATCGTATCCTCTTTAATTAAAATAATTCTTTTTTGAATTCAAGTTTAAAAGCAAATCGGTTTTGACTCTTTTATCCACACTTAGAAGACCCACAATCCTTGCAAGTCAAACATCCTTCCTGGTAGATAAGCGAAGTACTATTGCAGTTTTCACATTTCTGTTTTCTGGCTTCGGTTCCGTCGGCCACGTAGCGTTTTAAGGCACGTGCAACACCATTTTTCCAAGTGTTTATGTTTTCATTGTCAAGTTGCAAGCTGTTTATTAAATCAACCGCTTTTTCAATCGGCATTCCGTGGCGTAGCGTGCTCGAAATCAATTTTGCATAGTTCCAAAACTCTGGATTGAATTTATGCGAAAGCCCTTCAATAGTAGTTTTGTAACCTCTTGTATTCTTATACTGAAAATCGTATCGCGAGCTTCCGTCCTGATTTCGGTTTTTGATTATCACCCCTTCATTTACCCAACGCGGAACTAGAATTCCATCTTCATCATCTGCAAAACCGGTGAAAATTTCATACGGTTTTCCGTCAATCAAACCTATAAAGGCAATCCATTTGTCTTTACTGTTTTGAAATCGGACTACATCTGCTTTTAATGTTTCAGGACGTTTTGTTGGGAAAGTAGTTAGTGTTCCTCTTTCGTCTTCCTTTTTTTCTTCGTTTGAAATCAACACACCAGAACGCGAGCCATCACGATAAACGGTCACACCTTTGCAACCAGCTTGCCATGCTTCCAAGTATAGTTTGCCAACCAACTCTTCGGTAGCATCGTTCGGTAAATTGATAGTTACTGAAATGGAATGGTCCACCCATTTTTGAACGGCACCCTGCATACGAACTTTGCTCAACCAATCCACATCGTTTGAAGTTGCTTTATAGTAGGGAGACTTTTTTACAATTTTGTTCAATTCTTCCTGACTATAATTTTTATCGGTATCAATGCCATTCCCTTCCATCCATTGTTTAAAACGGTGGTGGAACACTACATATTCTTCCCAACTGTCGCCCAATTCGTCCACAAAATCAATACGCACGTTTTTATCGTTTGGGTTCACTTTTCTTCTTCTTTTATAAACAGGAAGAAAAACAGGCTCGATGCCGGAAGAAGTTTGCGTCATTAAACTGGTAGTGCCCGTTGGAGCAATAGTTAAAAGAGCAATATTTCGTCTCCCGTATTCCAGCATATCGTAATACAGTTTTTCATCGGCATCTTTTAGGCGAAGAATAAACGGATTATTTTTTTCTCTTTCAGCATCAAATATTTTAAATGCACCTCTTTCCTTCGCGGCAAAAACTGAAGCGCGATAGGTTTCAATTGCCATTTTTTTATGGATTTCAACTGAAAAATCGTTGCCTTCTTTGCTTCCGTATTTTATTCCCAAAGCGGCGAGCATATCTCCTTCCGCAGTGATGCCAATTCCAGTTCTTCGTCCTTCTTCAGCTTTATGTTTAATGTTTAGCCAAAGATTTTTTTCCACTGCTTTAATTTCATCACCCTGTGGATCGGCATCTATTTTGGCGATAATGGCATCTACTTTTTCCAGCTCCAAATCGATGATATCGTCCATAATTTTTTGAGAAATGGCGATATGCTTTTTGAAAAGTTCAAAATTGAAGGTGGCCTTTTTAGTGAAAGGTTCTTCTACATAAGAAAATAGGTTGATGGCCAATAAACGACAAGAATCGTATGGACACAGAGGGATTTCGCCACATGGATTTGTTGAAACGGTTTTATAGCCGAGATCTGCATAACAATCCGGAACTGATTCCTTAATAATGGTGTCCCAAAAAAGAATGCCCGGTTCTGCCGATTTCCATGCGTTGTGAACTATTTTTTTCCAAAGTTTTCCGGCTTCAATTTCTTTTGTGTTCTTTGGATTTTCGCTGAAGATTGGATATTTCTGAGTATAGTTTTTTCCATCTTTTACAGCTTGCATAAAATCGTCGTCCATCCGTACCGAAACATTGGCGCCGGTTACTTTTCCCTGTTCCATTTTAGCATCGATAAAATCCTCGGAATCTGGGTGGTTAATGGATACGGAAAGCATCAAAGCGCCGCGACGGCCATCCTGGGCCACTTCGCGGGTAGAGTTTGAATAACGCTCCATAAAAGGAACAATCCCGGTTGAGGTTAGTGCCGAATTTTTCACAGGCGAACCTTTTGGACGAATGTGCGAAAGGTCGTGCCCAACACCACCGCGACGTTTCATTAGTTGAACCTGTTCTTGGTCAATTTTCATAATTCCACCGTATGAATCGGAATCACCATCGTTACCAATTACAAAACAGTTTGAAAGCGAAGCTATTTGATAGGGATTTCCAATACCCGCCATTGGGCTTCCCTGTGGGACAATATATTTAAAATTTTTAATCACGTCAAAAACCTCTTCCTCACTCATTGGGTTGGCATAACGCTGTTCAATTCGGGCAATTTCGCTGGCAATACGATGATGCATATCGTCCGGTGTTTTTTCGTAGATATTACCATCCGAATCTTTGAGTGCATATTTGTTTACCCAAACGCGGGCGGCAAGGTCGTCGCCTTTAAAGTACTCAACCGAAGCATCAAAAGCTTCATCTTGTGTATAGGTTTTTGGATTTGTGATGGCGGTTTTTATTGACATATTATGAAATGGTTTTGAGGTGTTTTTAATTTAAAATTTAAGGTAGGTAAATATAGGGAAATAGAAATATCAATTCCACATTAAAAAATAAAAGTTGTCAAGAATTTATTGTTAGTATTTTGATAATCAATTAATTAATAATTTATGAACAATAAAAAGTTGACAAATAATTAAAATTTTGACTTAAGGGCTACCATTGCTTTTGTAAAAGAACTTGACTGTTAAGCGTCTAAATAAAACATGACAAAAATCAGTAAACATATTGGTTAAGCATAGTATATTTGACCTGTGAAAAATATAGTTCTCATGGTCGCGGCATTTTTAATCCTTACCAAGCCGTTGTGGCCTGTTGTAGATTATGTTGTAAATTATGATTATATAGTAAACGTGCTTTGCGTAAACAAGGACAAGCCACAAATGCACTGTAACGGAAAGTGTCATTTAACCAAAGAATTGGCAAAGGAAGCTGGGGCAGAGAATAAAAATCCTTTCAGCAGCAAAACTTCAAAAACCGAAATTCCCCAATTTATTATTTTTGAAAATATTAAAGAATACACATTTGCTTCAGAAGATGAATTGTTTTCCGTTGAAAATATAGGCTACAATCCGAATTTAAATTCTTCACTTTTCATTTCAAAAATTCTTCATCCGCCACGTTTAGGATAATTTACAGCAATAGCTCTTTCTGAAAATTTCTAAGAAATATTTCAGCGAGGCCTTTTTTCATAAATTATCAAAACTATTATTAAATGAAAGCATTTATAAGTGTGTTTCCTTCAAGGGGAATACTTATGGGCTGTCTTTGGTGCACACTGTTTTGCGGGATTTTTGCCTCGCAAATCTATGCCCAAGAAACTCCAGTGGATAGCCTGAAATTAATCCATCTAAATGAGGTTATTGTAATCTCTGCTGGCAAACAATTGGACCATCAAAAACAGCGAAAACCTTTGTCCACGCTGGATGAATTTTTGGAATCGTCGCGCAGCATCAATATGGTAAAGCGGGGTGCCTATGCGTGGGAACCAACTATGAACGATATGGCATCGCAGCGTTTGGCGGTTACTATTGACGGTATGCAGATTTTTGGGGCATGTACAGATAAAATGGATCCCATTACTTCCTATGTAGATGTGTCAAATCTTTCGGAAGCCGAGATTGGTTCCGGCCAGCAGGGTGCTGCGTTTGGAAATACCATTGGCGGGGGCATCAATTTGAAATTGGACAAAAGCAATTTTAAACCAACAGGTTGGAGCGGTTCTTTGGAAAGTGCTTTTGAAAGCAATAACAAGATGCGTGTTTTTGGTGGCGAACTGAATTATTCCGATGAAAAATTCTATCTAAATACAGATGGGATTTATCGTAAGGCTGACAATTATTATGCTGGAGGAGATAAAGAAGTAAAATTTTCGCAGTTTGAAAAATATAACTTCTCCATCAATTCAGGCTATAAATTGTCCGAGGACAAATCCATTTCGGCTACCTTAATATATGACGAAGCGAACGACGTTGGTTACCCCGCTTTGACAATGGATGTTTCCTTGGCGCGTGCAGTAATTGGTTCTGTGAGTTTTAATCAGGACACGTTGTTGGGCCATTTCAGCAATTGGGAATCCAAAGTGTATTACAATAACATAAAGCACACAATGGACGACACCAAGCGTCCGGATGTGCCAATACATATGGTCATGCCTGGCTGGAGCGAAACGGCTGGTTTTTATTCGCAAGCCAATTTTATAAAAGAAAAAAATCATTTCTTGTTTAAGTTGGATGGTTTCTATAATAAATCTTTGGCCGAAATGACGATGTATCCCGCAGACAGCAATGAACCTTTGATGTTTATGCTTACCTGGCCCGATGTTCGTACAAAGGATGTAGGATTTTATGGTGAAGACCATATTGCGCTTGAAAAAGCTTCGTTGAAACTTTCATCGCGTTTAGCCTATCATTCAAACACTGTTGCTGATGATTTTGGGTTGAACAGTTTGAAAATTTTCTACCCAGAAATGGATAAAACAAATACACGTTTCTTAAAAAGTTTTTCGGCACAGTACCACAAAATGCTGAATGATTTTCATTTTAATGCCGGTCTTTCTTATGGTGAGCGTGCGCCTTCAGTTTCTGAAGGGTATGGTTTTTATTTGTTCAACAGTTTTGATAACCACGATTATATTGGCGATCCAAATTTGAATACTGAAAGCTCAGCGGAAGCGAATGCTTCGGTAACTTTTAAAAAACCACTTTTTGAAATTACTGCGGAAGCTAATTATTTCCACATTTTCAATTATATAATTGGAGTGGTAGATCCCACGCTCAGCACGATGACCATTGGTGCCGATGGAGTGAAAATTTATACCAATTTGGATTATGCGCAGCTTTTTAATGCTTCGCTTTCGGGAAGGTATAGTATTTCAAACGCGCTTAAACTCTCTGGAACGGTTTCATATCATCGTGGGGTAGACAATGAAGGCGAAAACTTGCCTTTAATCAGTCCACTTTCTTATAGAAGTGCGCTCGATTTTTATAAAAACCAATACTCTGCATCCCTGTCTGTCGAAGGTGCCGGGGAGCAAATCAATTACAATTCCGCCTATGGCGAAACAAAAACCGCGGCCTATGCCACGCTTTCGGCCAGCTTCGGAAAACGATTTTTCATCAATGAAAATGACCTTTTCTTAAAAGCTGGAATCGAAAATATTCTTGACACTAATTATTCGTCCTATACCGATTGGAACAACATTCCCCGGATGGGCAGAAACCTTTATTTAACCATTTCATATTCATTCAATTAATATAAAAAAATCACATAAAAATGAAAACATTAAAATATATTTTCGCACTACTTATTCTTTCAATCGCCTTCGGAAGTTGTTCTGAGGACAATGACGAAACCCCAATGGATCCCAACCCAGTGGAAGGTCTGAACAAAATTTATGAATTTCCTTCCGCAGATCATTCCGTTGAAATCTATTCGGAAAAAACTGCTTTGGAAGTGGGTTATAATGAAGTTTCAATCAGAATAAAAGATATGGCCAGTAACAAATATGTTACCAATGCCGAAGCAACCTGGATGCCGATGATGCATATGGAAACCATGGAGCATTCCGCGCCGCACAGTATGTTGAGCAATGCTGAAGAGAGTTCAGTTTATAAAGGGTATATCGTTTTTCAAATGCCGGGGAACGATACGGAATATTGGGATGTTACCTTGAATTATAATATGAACGGACAAGCAATGACCGAAACCCATCAAATTTCCGTACAACAGCCAGCGGATAACCTTAATAAAGTACAGGTATTTATGGGAAGCGATGACAGTAGATATGTTTTGGCATATGTGAATCCTACAAAACCCCAGGTGGCAATCAACGATTTTCAGACCGTTCTTTATAAAATGGAAAATATGATGACGTTCAGGGTGGTTGAAAATTATAAAATCACCGTTGATCCAAGAATGCCCGGAATGGGCAACCACAGTTCGCCGAACAATCAAGATTTAACCTATAATAGCGCAACCAAAATGTACAATGGTAATTTGTCTTTAACGATGACTGGTTACTGGAAAATAAACTTAAAACTTTTGAATGCAAATGGCGATGTTTTGAAGGGGGAGGATGTAACAGAATCAAACCCAGAGAGCAGTCTTTATTTTGAGTTAGAGTTTTAATTTCAAGTGATTAATTGGATAATGTTTAAAGACTGTAGCAATACAGTCTTTATTTTTTTATATTTGGCGCGTGAACTGGAGATGGTATTTTACTGGATTTATAGTTGCCCTTGCTTTTTTTGGAATAAGCCTGGAGCAATCTACAATGCCCAACCAGGAGATTGTGGTTCAGTTTAATGCAGATTCCATAAGTGTGGATGAAGCGCAGGATGCTATTTCTGAAATAACGAGTCAGCTAAAAGCCATTGGCGTTGCGGATTTTCAAATTTCGGAACTTCTTGATGGCAAATTGAAAGTGACTTATTACAGCACAATTGATGTTAATGTAATAAAAAACTTATTTCAAACCCAGAAGAAACTTCACTTTGGCGATACTGCCTTTAATGAAAAGGATGGTTCTTCAAAAATTCCTTTCAGTAATTCCAATACCTACAAGTTGGAGGTAATTAAAATCCAAAAGGATTTTGGTTCAGATTTAGGGCTTCACGGCTTGCCTGTAGAAGTCAAATCCTTAAACGATCAATATTTAAACCCGATTGTATCTCTAGGTACTTCGGAAATTAATTTCAGTTTAAAACATTCTATTGAGAGAGTCGCAAGTGAAAATTATCACGATGCCGTACTTCCTATAGATGCTACTTCACATAAAATTCCGGAAGTTAGGGCCGGGCCTTTGTCTTAAAGGAAATCTTCGTAAAAATGGTTTTGGTTTTCAACTTCTTAAGCCATTATAAATTAATTTTTAAATAACCAAGATAATTGTCAGATCTAACAGCAAACCATATATTTGCGCGTTTTAAAAAAATCTGACCAAAATAATATACACATGCAAAACAAAGGATTAATTACCGTATTTGCCATCCTTTTTGGATTGGTAAGTATCTATCAGCTCTCTTTTACCTATATATCAAACAAGGTTGAAGGTAGCGCTAAGGAATTTGCGCAAAGCAAATTCACAGAGAATCAGCCTCATGAAAGGGACAATGCCGAAAACAGGTATCTTGATTCAGTAGCAACTGACCCTGTATTTTTTGGAATTGATTATGAAACCGCCAAATCGAAGGAGCTTAATAAAGGTCTTGATTTAAAAGGTGGGATTAACGTAATCCTGGAAGTTTCTGTAAAGGACATCCTTAGCGGTCTTGCAAACCATTCCAAAGATCCTGCGTTCAATCAGGCTCTAAACAATGCAGGTGAACTTCAAAAAAATAGTCAGGATACTTATCTTGAATCTTTCTTTACAGCCTTTGAAGCATTGCCGGGTGAAAACAATTTAGCTTCCCCAGATATTTTCTTCAATAAAAATCTGCAGGACGACATTACTGCCGGAATGACAAATGACCAAGTAAAGCCAATACTCCAGCGCAAAATTGATGAATCCATTAAGTCTGCTTTTGAGGTACTAAGAAAACGTATTGACAAGTTTGGAGTTACACAACCAAATATTCAGCGTTTGGGAAAATCGGCAAGAATACTTGTTGAACTTCCTGGAGCAAAAAATGTAGAACGAGTAACAAAATTATTACAAAGTACAGCCCAACTGGAATTTTGGTATGTATATAAATTTGACGAAGTTGCCGGTTTTCTTCAGGCCGCAGATGCAAAAGCTGGGGAAATTGAAAAACTAAGAAAAGGTAATGGAGCTCAGGCAGTTGCCGATACTACAAAAACAGTAGCAGATACCTCCAAAACTACCGAAGAGGATGATGTAAGTAAATTGTTGGGTGGGGAAGATGTAAAGGATTCTCTTGCAAATGACAACAAAACCAACCCGATACTTTCCAAAATGTTGTTTCCCGGAACACAGGGAGGTCCCATCCTGGCCACTTTCAAACTACAGGATACGGCCGCTATCAATGGTTATTTGCGTATGCCGCAAATACGTTCTTTATTGCCAAATGAATTGCGTTATGCAAAATTTGTTTGGGGGTTGCCTGAAGCAAATGCACAATTGGATGGGCAAGAAACTACTGCACTGTATGCCATAAAAGGTAACCGAGACAATGTTCCACCATTAGGCGGAGCTGTAGTAGTAGATGCCAGACAGGAATACGATCAGTTAAGTCGAGTAGTGGTAAGCATGCAGATGAATGGAACTGGAGCGAAAACCTGGGAAGAAATGACTGGGAATGCCTACACCAATCAAAGTCAGATTGCCATTGTTTTAGATGATATTGTTTATTCGGCACCAGGTGTAACTTCTGGACCAATTGCCGGAGGACGTAGCCAGATTTCAGGAAACTTTACTATCCCACAAGGACAGGATTTAGCAAACGTATTGCGTGCGGGTAAACTACCTGCTTCTGCAGAAATTATTCAAGCGGAAGTTGTTGGGCCAACCCTAGGGCATGAAGCCATCAGTAGTGGGGTAATGTCCTTTCTGATAGCTCTTGCACTTGTTCTTATGTGGATGATTGGTTATTACGGCAAGGCAGGAATCTTTGCTGATATTGCTTTGATGGTGAACATACTGTTTATCTTCGGAATATTAGCGGGTCTCGGAGCGGTACTTACATTACCTGGTATTGCTGGTATTGTATTGACCATAGGTATGTCTGTGGATGCCAACGTACTTATATTTGAACGGATCAAGGAGGAGCTTGCCAAAGGCAAGGCGCAAAAGGACGCTATAAAAGATGGTTTCAGCAATGCACTATCTTCTATTCTTGATGCCAACATAACCACGGGACTTACCGGTTTAATATTATTGGTATTCGGTACAGGACCCATTCAAGGTTTTGCTACAACCTTATTAATTGGTATTGCTACTTCATTATTTACAGCAATCTTTATTACCAGATTGTTTATTGATAGTTATACTAAAAACGGAAAGGCATTGCCATGTTCCACTTCATTTACAAAAAATCTTTTTTCCAATGTTAATATTGATTTCTTAACAAAGAGAAAAGCTGCATATATATTCTCCGGAATACTGATAGTTATTAGTTTAACTTCCTTATTCACCAATGGCTTAAACCAAGGTGTGGATTTTGTGGGAGGACGTACTTATACAGTTCGATTTGATAAGGATGTAAATTCAAACCAAATTCAAAATGAACTTATCCAAACCTTTGGAAGTGCAGAAGCAAAAACCTATGGGGGCGATAACCAGTTAAAGGTTACTACCAAATATAAGGTAGATGAAACTGGTACCGACGTGGATAACGAAATAGAAAAAATGCTTTTCGAAACCGTCAAAAAATACTATCCTGCGGATATGACCTATGATAAATTTATAGGTGACGGTGAAGGAAAAACCATTGGTAGAATGGAATACTACAAAGTGAGTCCTACCATTGCGGATGACATTAAAAGGGATTCGTTTTGGGCAGTATTAGGTGCCTTGATAGTGGTTTTCCTTTATATATTATTGCGATTTAGAAGATGGCAGTTTGGTTTGGGTGCCGTAGTTGCGGTATTCCACGATGTATTGATTGTGCTGGGTGTGTTTTCACTTACTTACAGTTTTATGCCTTTCAGCATGGAGATTGACCAAGCGTTTATAGCGGCAATCCTTACGGTGGTAGGATATTCATTGAATGATACGGTAATTGTATTTGACCGTATTCGTGAATATTTCGGGGAACATCCTACCTGGAAAATGAACCGTATGATCAATGCGGCATTGAGCAGTACATTGGGCCGTACCTTGAATACTTCATTAACCACTTTAATTGTGTTGTTATGTATGTTCTTTCTCGGTGCAGAATCTATTAGAGGGCTACTGTTCGCAATCATTGTAGGAATTGTAGTGGGAACCTATTCATCCTTGTTTATTGCAACTCCAATTATGTACGATACGGTAAAACGCAAAACGGCAGAGGATTTTGTAAAAAAGAAAGAAGATGAAACTGCGCTTGAAGCGTAGGTTTATCCTTTTAAGAAAATAAAAAAAGACCTTTCTATAAATTTAGAAAGGTCTTTTTTGTTTTGATTTATTTGCGGTTTACACTGAAACCGTTGTTGATCAATTACTGATGGTAAATTCCAAACGGTCCCCGTTGGCAAGTTTCCATGAATCGGCGAGGCCACCGTTTACTTCAAGTACATACATTGAGGCGGCGTCGGATGGTAAGGAGGTTTCGTCAAAAGGCTTTGCGTTTTTCTGGATGCTCACTATTTTCTTCTCTGAATTTAAATATATAATGTCCAACGAAAACTCGGTGTTCTTCATATAAAAAGAACGTCGCTGTTGGTCTGGGAATACAAAAAGCATTCCTTGATTATCTGGCATGCTGTGGCGATACATTAAGCCTGTTTGGGTTTGATATTCATCGTCGGCAATTTCAATATCTAGTTTTGCAATAACCGAATCGCTTTCAGCTTTCATTAATTTTAGCTCGCCTTCTTTGGAAAAAGTGACTTCCTTGGTGAGGCTACTGTTTCCGGAATTTGATTTTTCCTTGCAGTTATAACAAGTGGTAACAGCAACTGCCATCGCTGCTGATATAAAAATTCTTTTCATGTTTATTTTTTTTTAATCTGTAAGTGGTCTTTTTGAAGCTCTCCACATAATATAAATACCTGCGACAATAAACGGAATGCTTAGCCATTGACCAGTTGAAAGAACACCCAATGCAGATTCAAATCCACCTTGGCTTTCCTTTACATATTCCACTAAAAAGCGTACCATAAAGAGAAGGATAAGAAAGACTCCAAAAATATAGCCTATTTGCTTTCTGCGCTCTGTTTTCCAATATAAATACCAGCAGATAAGAAATACAAATACATAGCCAAAAGCTTCGTATAATTGCGCCGGGTGTCTAAAGGGAACCGAATTAAGCAGTTCCGAAAACTGCGGATTGTTAACAATGGCATCGTATGCCTTTGAAGGAGTTTTAATTCCTGTGGCATTTACAGCCTGTTGTGGACGTATTGCTTCGTGAACAAAACGTACGCCCAATGGAAAATCGCCAGAAGGCTTTCCTATAATTTCAGAATTCATAAAGTTTCCGATTCGCACAAAAATTCCGCCACAGGCCACAGCAATTACAATGCGGTCCATAATCCATAAAAAAGGTTTTTTGATAACGTTTTTACTATAAAAATGCATTGCTATTAAAATTGCAATGGCTGCTCCATGACTTGCCAACCCCTGAAAGCCGGTAAACTCAAATTCAGGAACAGTGCTTATGGGAAGAAATACAGAAAGTGGATCCTGCACAAAAAGCTCGGGTTGGTAAAAAATAACATGCCCCAACCGTGCCCCCACCAATGTTGCCACAACCATATAAATAAAGAGGCTGTCCAGCTTTTCCTGAGGTTGCCCTTCCCTTTCATAAATTTTCTTGGTGATGATCCAGCCTAAAGTAAAGGCAACAACGAACATCAAACTATAAAAACGAATGGTAAAAAAACCAAGATCAAAACCTTCCGATGGATTCCAGGTAAAAGCTAAATAATGCATATGGGGTTTTTAAATGTGCAGCGTAAAGATAACAAAAGCGAAAAAGTAACGGGAAACATTTGTTTCATTTCTTTTTGGGTGGAACAGGATCGTAGCCAGAGCCACCCCATGGATTGCAACTGGCAATCCGTTTAAGGGCCAGCCAACCTCCTTTCAAGAGGCCATGGGTTTGCAAAGCTTCTACAGTATAATGGGAGCAAGTGGGCGAATATCGGCAAGTATCTGGGGTAAATGGCGAAATAAAATTTTGATACCCTTTAATCAGTAAAATAAAAGGATATGTGAGAATTTTTTTCACGAAAATCTTAATTCAGGGAAAAAGTGGTGCCTTCCTTTCCATCCTTTAATTGGATGCCTTTGGCGGACAATTCATCTCTAATTTTATCGCTGGTGGCAAAATCCTTATTTGCCCGGGCTTGGTTTCGTAATTCAATTAAAAGATCAACAGCCGCGGAAAGTTTTTCGCCATCCTGTGATGTTTCAGATGAAGTATCCTGCAGTCCCAATACTTCAAAAAGGAAATCGTGCATAGTCTTTCGAAGCAATTCCAAATCATTTTCAGAAATGGTTTCCTTTCCTTCTTTTACTGAATTAATAGTCTTTACAGCTTCAAATAATTGGGCAATGAGTATTGGGCTATTGAAATCGTCATTCATGGCATCATAGCAGGATTGTTTCCAACTGTCAATATCAACGCTGCTGTTTTCTGAAATATGTAAATCTTCAAGCATTTTAAAAGCATCCATCAAACGGTTAAAACCTTTTTCCGAAGCTTCCAAAGCATCATTACTGAAATCCAATATGCTTCGGTAATGTGCTTGATACATAAAGAATTTGGTGACCGTAGGGGAGAAGGGCTTGCTCAAAATATCGTTTTCCCCAGTAAACATTTCATTCGGAAGAATATAATTCCCTGTAGATTTTGACATTTTTTTTCCGTTCAGCGTAAGCATGTTGGCGTGCAGCCAATAGTTTACCGGAGAAGTGTGATTGCAAGCTTCAGCTTGTGCAATTTCGCATTCGTGATGCGGAAATTTTAAATCCATTCCCCCGCCGTGAATGTCAAAATTGTTGCCCAAATATTTGGTGCTCATTGCGGTACACTCCAAATGCCAACCGGGAAAGCCTTCACTCCATGGCGATGGCCAGTGCATAATGTGCTGTGGCTCGGCTTTTTTCCAAAGGGCGAAATCCTGCGGATTTTTTTTGTCGGTTTGCGCAGCAAGCTCGCGGGTGTTGGCAATCATATCTTCTATGTTCCTTCCGCTTAGTTTGCCATAATTATTTTTTTCGTTGAATTTCAACACGTCAAAATAAACGGAGCCATTTTTTTCGTAAGCAAAACCGGCGGCTATAATTTTTTCAACTATTTGGATTTGTTCAATAATATGTCCCGTAGCTGTAGGTTCAATACTTGGTGGCAAGGCGTTGAATTTTGCCATAGTAGTATGAAAATCCACCGTGTATTTTTGAACCACTTCCATCGGTTCCAATTGCTCGATTCTGGCTTTCTTCAAAATTGGATCGTCTCCACTTTCCCCGTCATTTTCCAAATGTCCGGCATCGGTAATGTTGCGTACATAGCGAACTTTGTACCCTAAATGTTTTAAATATCTGAACACCAAATCGAAAGAAAGAAAGGTACGGCAATTGCCCAAATGGACATTGCTGTAAACGGTTGGGCCGCAAACGTACATCCCCACCGCACCTTCGTGGATAGGTGTAAATTTTTCTTTGTTTTTTGAAAGGGAATTGTAAACGTAAAGTTGTTGCTGCTGAAAAAGGCCCATTAATTTTCTTTTAAATGCTATTGAAATTGGGTGTCTAATTTAATATAGTCTAAAAATTCCCTTTTGGTTTCGGGGTTTTTAAAAGCGCCACCAAATTCACTGGTAACTGTGCTGCTGTCGATATCCCTAATTCCTCGGGAATTTACGCAAAGGTGCTTGGCATCAATAACGCAGGCTACATCGTCAGTGTTTAAAACCTGTTGCAGTTCTTTTACTATCTGCATCGTTAAACGTTCCTGTACTTGTGGCCGTTTGGCGAAATAATCTACAATGCGATTCATTTTTGAAAGGCCTACTACCGTTCCGTTCGATATGTAAGCTATATGGGCTTTCCCAACAATGGGAAGTAAATGGTGTTCGCAAGTAGAGTAGAGGGTAATGTTCTTTTCCACCAACATTTCGTTGTATTTGTATTTGTTGTTGAAGGTGGAAGCTTTGGGTCTTCTATCTGGGTGAAGGCCACTGAAAATTTCCTGAACAAACATTTTTGCCACACGGTTGGGAGTACCTTTCAAACTATCATCGGTAAGGTCCAGTCCTAAGGTGTGCATGATATTCTGGACATCTTTTTTGATGCTGGCAATCTTTTCTATATCACTTAGCTCAAATGCATCCGGCCGCAGAGGGGTGTCCCCGGAACTTCCAATATGGTCATTTCCCATAGCTTCAATATCTTTAAGCTGTTTTTCTAAATCGGTGGGCATACAATATCTATTGTTAAATGTGGGGTGCAAAGATACGCAATAGCATTTTGGTTTTAAAAATAGGAATCCCTTATTTTTGATATTCGCTTATAAAGATTTCTTATGAAATTGATTAAAAGAAGAGCGCGCCGAAAATATTAAAAAGTAAAACCAAGGGAAGCAACAAAATTGCTATAAATGGTATTTATTTTGGCAGAATCGGTAAGGCCTACTGAATATAGTTGCTGATTTCTCTCCTGTTCGGATCTTGAATAGGCAAGATCTAAATTCATTTTTCCCAAATTATACCCTGCGCCCAATGAAAAACCTACAAGTTCCCCTAGGTTTTCTGTGTTTTTATAGGGACTTTCTTCATAGTGAAAACCGCCGCGCAAGCTCAATTGGTCTATGCGGTATTCCGCACCGGCCCTATAAGAAGAGACTCCTTTTAATGCAGTTTCAATTGAATTGTTTATACTTCTAAAGTAACTGTCATCCGTGGGGCTAAATTCAATTTGGGAAAAGTCCTTGTAGGAATAGTCGAAACTAATCAGGCCGTTTTGCCCAAAAATATAAGCAGCGCTCGCTGTTACCTTTCCGGGAGTACTCAAATTGTAATCTTCAAACACATTTACTACCCGCGGATCCACAATTTCGGTGATTGGTTGGCCATTTTCTACCCGACGGCTTTCAAGATATTGGGTTGTTTCTTCTGAAATTTCGTACCAAGTTGGCGTATCAAGACTCAAACCAAAACGAAAATTATCGGCCACTTTTGCGATGGCTCCAATTTGTGCGGAAATACCAGATCCCAAAACAGATAAATTGTTTTCAAATCCTATTCGGTTTACAGTTGAACCGGGGTTGCTGTTGGTTTCAAATAAAAATGTACTCCTTGTGTAATCAATTGTATGAGTATTTATGTTGACGCCGAAGTAAAAATTATTCGTAACCTGTGTTCCGAAATTTATAGAGAATTTACTATTGTAACCTTGGGAGAGATAGGTGTATTCCTGGTTAAAACTTCCCCCGGCAATATTTGAAACATACGAACTGTTGTTAGGGTTGTCCGGGTCAACAGGATCAAAAAGAAATGCCTGATAGCCCAAGAAAGCATTTTGTGCTAAAGAACCTTCGCTTTCACCAAGATAATCATAAAGGTCAGAAATTGATTCTCCCGATTGCAGTTGTAAAAGGTTTAAAGGGATGCCTTGGGCTTGTACCAAGAAAAAGTCGGCTATTGAAGTATTTCCTTTACCTCCAATGTAGAGTTTGTTTTCAAAATTTTGAGCGGTTTCATAATTTACACCGATGCTGAATTTTCTCCATGGAGATTCTTCGTTGGAATTATCGAATACAAATACTCCACCTGCTTGGTTGAGATTGACATCATCTGCATAGCTTTTTATGCCCGTATTAAAATAATTGGCTTGGTTTTCAACATAGTAAACGGAAGCTGATACCGTTACATTGGAATTCAAAAAAACGGCACTACCGGCCGGATTTACACTCATGGCTGATAGATCGCCGCCTAAAGCTCCCATTGCGCCGCTTAATGCGGTAAACCTAGCCGTAGCTGTTTTTTGCTCTGTGGAATACCTAAGTCCATCACTTATATCTTGGGCTTGAATAATTCCTAACGAAAACAAGCTTATGAGCAAGAATGAGATTCTCTTCATATTTTAAAAACTTTGCATTTAGTGAAACAATGGAGATTAGCCTCTACCTCTTCCGCCGCCACTACTTCTAGTGCTTCCGCTTGAGCTTCCACTACTGCCTCCCGAACTTCTTACAGAGCCCGAGCTGCTGCTTCTGGTAGGAGTTGAATAATTGCTGCTTCGAGTATTTGATCTTGTGCTTCTTACAGAATTATTATTGCTTCTGGTATTTGAATTTGACCGAGTATTCCTTACCGTGCTGTTTGAATTAGAACGCACAGTACGTGTGTTATTTCCGTAAGAAGAACGAGTATTATTGTTGGCCCGAACGTTATTGCGGTTCACGCGTCTTGAAATTTCAGAACGGCTATATGAATTCCGTGGGGTGGAAACATTATTTGATCTTCCGCGGGATTCAGTCCTGCCATAATTGGTATTGTTTCTGCCCCTGTTATAGGAAACATCGTGGTAATGTGAATTATAGTAGTAAGGATTATTATAATAGCCTCCGCCGTAATAACCGTAATTGCCATAATAAGGATAACCCCAGCCGTAGCTAATGCCCCAATAATATGGGGAATAAAACCCATAATAGGGAGAGCCCCAGTAGCCACCGTACCAATATGGTCTATTCCAGTACCCGTAAAATCCTCCGTAGCCATAATAGCCGCCGGTATTGTAGATGTTTATAGTTACATCGTCAGCATTGCTTCCCCAAGGGCCATAACCCTCTTCGTAGTCGTTATTTTCAATTACCACATATCCTTCGTCATCCAGGGATTCTGTAGTCGAATATGCATCTATATCTGTAAAAATAGCTCCTTCTTCGGGAAGGTCTTCATACATTTTATCCTTGGATTGAAAATATTGCTTGTAATAATTGGTTTTATCTGTAGTTTCTTGATCTTGTGAACTACTTTGTTCTTCAGTAGCAGTATTTGCTGAGGAATAAATGCCATCAGTATTATCATATCCCTTATTATAAGTCCCACAGGATGAAAAAACAAGAGCTGTAATGCCCGCCAAGAAAAGGGGGGTAATTCGTTTTATATTAAAATTTTGAATAAACATATCTGTGGTAATTTTATTGTTGAACTTCATAAAAATAAGTAGTTTTGCGGACAATAACTAATCATTTAACAAAGGCTCAACATTTGTGCCAAAAACCCAATTATGGCAAAGAATTTAACAACTCGTACCGAAGATTACTCCAAGTGGTATAACGAACTGGTTATCAAGGCAGACCTTGCTGAAAATTCTGGAGTTCGTGGATGTATGGTCATTAAACCCTACGGATATGCCATTTGGGAGCGGATGCAGGCAGAATTGGATCGAATGTTTAAAGAAACAGGCCATCAGAATGCATATTTTCCTTTATTTATTCCGAAATCCTATTTCAGCAAAGAAGCCAGCCACGTTGATGGATTTGCCAAGGAATGTGCAGTAGTTACACATTATCGTCTTAAAAATGCCGAGGACGGAAGTGGAATAATCGTAGATCCGGATGCAAAACTTGAAGAAGAGTTGATCGTACGGCCAACTTCAGAAACCATTATTTGGGATACCTACAGAAAATGGGTTCAATCTTACCGGGATTTGCCATTATTGATAAACCAATGGGCGAATGTGGTACGTTGGGAAATGCGTACACGTCTATTTCTTCGCACATCTGAATTTTTATGGCAGGAAGGACATACCGCCCATGCTACCAAAAATGAAGCTATTGCAGAAGCGGAACAAATGATGAATGTATATGCGGATTTTGTTGAAAATTATATGGCAGTTCCAGTAATAAAAGGAACAAAAACGGAGAGCGAACGCTTTGCGGGCGCTTTGGAAACTTATTGTATTGAATCCTTAATGCAGGACGGAAAAGCCTTGCAGGCAGGAACATCTCACTTTTTAGGGCAGAATTTCGCCAAAGCTTTTGATGTGAAATTCACGGACAAAAACGGAAAGTTGGACTTTGTTTGGGCAACTTCGTGGGGTGTTTCCACCAGATTGATTGGAGCTTTGATAATGACACATAGCGATGATAATGGTTTGGTTTTACCTCCAAATTTGGCGCCAGATCAAGTTGTTATTGTTCCAATTTATAGAAGTGAAGAAGAATTTGAATCAGTAAGCAAGGTTGCCAAAGATTTGGTGAAACAATTAAGGGCTAAAGGAATTCGGGTAAAATTTGATGATAGGGATACCCAAAAACCAGGATGGAAATTCAATGAGTATGAACTCAAAGGCGTTCCGGTACGTATTGCCATTGGCCCCAAGGATGTGGAAAAAGGAACGGTGGAATTGGCAAGAAGGGATACGCTTCAAAAGGAATTTGTAAAAAATGAAGAGGTGGTTGAAAAAGTTGTTGGATTAATGGATGAAATTCAGCAAAACCTTTTTCAGAAAGCCATTTCTCATCGAAATGAGAATACTACCGAGGTTGCTACCTACGAAGAGTTCAAAAAAGTATTGGACGCCAAGGGAGGCTTTATTCTAGCCCATTGGGACGGAACAATCGAAACGGAACAAAAAATTAAAAATGAAACCAAGGCTACTATCCGTTGCATTCCTTTAGATGGACGGGAGGAAGAAGGAGAGTGCATGGTTACTGGAAAATCGTCGCCCAAAAAAGTCCTTTTTGCACGGGCCTATTAATTTTTTTAGAAAAAAGTAATATAGGATTTGCGCCATTCAAAAATAGTTGTATTTTTGCATCCGCATTAAAAAAGATAAATGGTCCGTTCGTCTAGGGGTTAGGACGCCAGGTTTTCATCCTGGTAACAGGGGTTCGATTCCCCTACGGACTACAAAAATTAGAATTTAATAAAAGAACAATGGCAAATCACAAGTCAGCATTAAAGAGAATTAGAAGCAACGAGGCAAAGCGCTTGCGCAACCGTTACCAACACAAATCGGCCCGTAGTGTTATGAAGAAGTTTCAAGAACTTACTGATAAGAAAGAGGCTGAAACTATGTTTCCAAGCGTCGTATCGATGATTGATAAATTGGCGAAGAAAAATATTATTCACAATAATAAAGCTTCCAATTTAAAATCGAATATGGCTAAGCACGTAGCTGCGCTATAATTTATTTTTGTTTAAAAGTTTAAACCCTTTCAGGAAACTGAAGGGGTTTTTTTGTGGAATTTTTTACTTTGAAATTTTTGCGGAAGAAGGTACCAACCCTGAAAAATCTCCATCATTCCGAATTATGTCACGAACAATGGTAGAAGATATATTTGAAACCTCAGGAGAACAAATCAGGAAAACACTTTCTACTTTCGCCATTTTAAAGTTGGTTTGGGCTATTGGTTGTTCGAAGTTCAAATCGGTTGTATTGCGAAGCCCACGAAGGATAAATTGGGCTTTTTCCGCAATACAGAATTTCGCCGTAAGGCCACTATAGCTTTTTACCCTAATTTTTGTTTCCCCTTTAAAAGTGTCCTCAATAAATTGGATACGCGCCTCTAAGGGGAACATTGTTTTTTTATCTGCATTTATACCGATTGCAATAATAAGCTCATCAAACAAAGGTAGCGCCCGCTTAATAATATCAATATGCCCAAGGGTGATGGGGTCAAAGGTTCCGGGAAAAACTGCACGTCTCATTATTTTGGTTGATGGTTAATGGTTGATAGTTTATGTTTGAACACTGAACACTGAACACTGAACACTGAACACTGAACACTGAACACTGAACACTGAACACTGAACACTGAACACTGAAAATGGGATTACTAAGTTAATGAGTTATGTGGAAACCCCTTTCCTTTTTAGAAAAATTTTGAAATAAGGATAACCAATGCGGCTATTACGGTTGCCAAAACCACTCCCCTGGCACGATAATATTGCTTTTTTTTTAGAAATATAAAGAAGACCATCAAATTTAAAATTGCGCCCAAGGCAATTATACTTCCCAGAAAACCTTCTTCCAGCGCCCCTCTCAAGGTAGCTTCCAAACTGTGTTTCGAAAATAAGTAAATATATAGATAGGTGCCGGCCATATTTGCCACCAAACCTATGAGGAGGCCTATTAATATTTCCTTTGCTATGGGTTTCATTTTCATAAAGCCTAAAAATCCCACGTATTTAGTTCCTTCATTGCATGGTGGGCGGTAAGGTCAAATTGAACTGGAACAACAGAAACAAAACCGTTGTGAAGTGCCCATTCATCTGTGTCTTCGCCTTTGTCCTCATTTACGAATTCTCCCGTGAGCCAATAATAATCGCGACCCAAGGGATTGGTGCGCTTATCAAATTTTTCTTCCCAATGGGCATTGGCCTGTCGGCATACTTTTATTCCCTTAATTTCTTTGGCTTCTAATTTTGGAATATTCACATTCAATACCACTCCTTTTGGAAGGCCATTTTTGAGAGTTTGTTGTGCTATTGATTTTACGAACTTTTTTGCAGGCTTGAAATCTGCTTCCAATGAATAATCCAAAAGCGAAAATCCGATGGAAGGGATACCCAGCGTTCCCGCCTCAACCGCGGCACTCATTGTTCCGCTGTAAATTACGTTTATTGATGAATTGCTGCCATGGTTTATGCCGCTAACGCAAAGGTCTGGCTTGCGTTTCAAAATTTCATTGACCGCAAGTTTTACGCAATCTACCGGGGTGCCGCTGCAACTATACTCTTTATGGGGGTCATCGTTGATCACTTTTATACTATTGCAGTAAAGTGTATCGTTAATAGTTATGGCGTGACCCATTCCGCTCTGTGGAGAATCTGGGGCAACCACGCATACATCGCCAAGGGTATTCATTACTTCTATTAAGGTTCTTATTCCGGGCGCATTGATGCCATCGTCATTGGTTACTAAAATTAAGGGTCTTTTTTTGGACATGGAGACTGGAAGTTTTTAAAAAGCAAAAATACATTTAATAATTTTGAATTCAGAATTCGGCATTTGGAATTGAAAAAACTGTTTAACAAAAAATTAGTACCGGATTACTTTCCTGGCACGGTTTTTTGTATAATTTTGAGAGCACTCATATAATAACATTACAACTATGCGATTGATGAAAAAGAATTTTAAAGTTTTGTTCCTGGCGGTTTTTGTGGCGGTTGCTTCTTGCAGTTTTACCACCAAGGAATTTAACGATCCAGATAAAGACAAACTACTTTTGGACTTAATTTCATATGTCCTTCAAAAGGGACATTATAGTCCAAAGGATATAAACGACGAATTTTCCACACAAGTCTACGAGGATTTCATTAATGGTCTCGACCCCTTAAAAAGATATTTCCTAGCATCAGATATTGCTGAATTCAGTAAATATAAAACAAAAATTGATGATCAAATAAAAAATAAGGATCTCTCCTTTTTCGATTTGGTTTACAGCCGTTTTCAGGAACGAATGGAAGATGTTAAAAAACTTTACCCCGAGGTACTGAGCCATCCCTTCGATTTTACCCAACAGGAAAGTATTGATGTAGATTATGATAATCTTGCGTATGCAAATTCCGCTAAAGATTTAAAAGAACGTTGGAAACAACAGTTGAAATTTACAACCCTTTCAGGATATTATGATTTGGTTGAAGACCAAAAAACGAAGGAAAAAGGCATAACTTCTTCTGAAAAAAAGGATACTGCCAAAACTGCTCCTGTCGAACCTTTCGTATCAAAATCCTTGACTGAACTTGAAAAAAAGGCACGGGAAACCACAAAGAGTTCATTGGATGAATATTTTGATTTTACTAAGGATTTGGAACGGGAAGATTACTTCGCCATATATTTGAATACCATTGTAGAGGAATTTGATCCACACACCAATTATTTTGCGCCCCCAGACAAAGAACGTTTTGACCTACGTATGTCCGGAAAACTGGAAGGAATAGGGGCAAGGCTTCAAAAGAAGAATGACTATATAACCGTTATTGAAATTATTAGTGGCGGCCCAGCTTGGAGAAGCGAAAAAATAGAAGTTGGTGATGCCATTCTAAAAGTGAAACAAGAAGATGAAAAGGATGCTGTGAGCATTATAGGCATGCGAATAGATGATGCCGTGAAACTTATAAAAGGCCCAAAAGGAACAAAAGTTACCCTTACCATAAAAAATGTTGACGGGACCATAGAAGATAAAACCATAACCCGCGATGTGGTAGAACTTGAAGAAACCTACGCAAAATCTTCGCTGATTGATAAAGACGATCGCAAATTCGGACTTATAAATCTTCCACAATTCTATTTTGATATGGATGACTATAAAGAAAGAAATGCCGCAACTGATGTTAAAAAGGAAATAATCCGTTTAAAGGAAGAAGGTATGGAAGGTCTTGTATTGGATCTTCGCGATAACGGTGGTGGGTCACTTAGAACTGCTGTTGATATTGCTGGCCTTTTCATTAAAAAAGGTCCCGTTGTGCAAGTAGCTTCCCAAGGAAACAAAGAAGTGCTTAACGATGAGGATAGTGAGATTGTTTGGGATGGACCCTTTGTAATTTTAGTGAATGAACTTTCAGCTTCCGCATCAGAAATATTGGCCGCTGCTATGCAGGATTATAAACGTGCTATTATAATTGGTAGTAAGCAGACTTATGGTAAAGGAACCGTTCAAAATGTAATAGACCTTAACCAATGGTTGCGTAAAAACGATTTAGGCGATATGGGCGCACTGAAGATTACTTCCCAAAAGTTCTATCGTGTAAACGGTGGTTCCACACAATTGGAAGGAGTAAAAAGTGATGTAGTAATGCCGGACCGCTACAGTTATATTGAAATAGGGGAACGTGACTATGATAATCCACTGCCATATGATAAGATAGATGCTGCCAAATACAATGTTTGGGATGGATATATAGATTATGATGAAACCATCCAGAAAAGCAAAACCAGAATGGCGCAAAATGCAGAGTTAGCATTGATTGACAAAAATGCGCAATGGATCAAAGAGCGAAGGGACGAGAAAATGGTAAATCTAAACTACGATGCCTACAGTGCTGATATAGAATTGCGCAAGACGGAGAGCAAACGTTTCGAATCTATTGACACTTATGACAATAAGCTCACTTTTGAATCGCTTCCGTACGAAACCGCTTTAATGAAAAAAGACACCACGCTTTCCGAGAAACGCGAAAGATGGCACAAAAACCTGAGCAAGGATATATATGTTGAAGAAGCCGTACACGTGTTGGAGGATTTAAAGCTGAACAATATCAAAGCCCGAAAAGTGGCAGATATTAAAAATTAAATATTTCTTATTATATATTGAAAACCTGCACGACCTTTTAAGCTTGGCAGGTTTTTTTCTTTTGTTGAACAGCTATAATTTTCTGTAAATTTACCCTGTGAAAAATTCTACCTCATTAACCAAAATTGCGCTCCAAAAGTTCAAAAAAAACTTTTGGGGCGTTTTTAGTTTTGGCTTTTTGGTACTTAGTATTTTGTTGGCAATCTTTGCCTATGCCTTGGCGCCGGACAATTCAGAGAATGCCAACCAAATGCATCTTCCCATTCACTCCAAAAACCCTGGATTTTCTGTAAAGATTCTTACAATTCCAGTAGCGGTAGAAAAGCAAAATCCTATATCGGTATTTTTCTTTGGAAAAAAGAATGCTGATACCGAGCTGCCTGTTTCAAAATATAAGTTAACTAAGAATACCATCGAAATCACCGAATATACCACAGATGGTACGGGCGGCCTTCAAAAGGACTATGCTCTTTCCCTTTTCCCAAAGGCTTCCAAAGTAAGTGAAATTCCCAATAAATATATTGCGGAAAGGAAATTCCTCCTGGGAACTGATAAATACGGCCGCGATCTGTTGAGTCGTATGTTGATTGGTATAAGGATTTCATTGGCCATTGGTTTTGTAGCGGTTTTTATTTCCTTGATAATTGGAATCTCCATGGGCGCCATTGCGGGTTATTTTGGAGGAAAAGTGGATGCTGCCATTATGTGGCTCATAAACGTTACTTGGTCTATTCCCACTTTATTGTTGGTCATTGCCATTACACTGGCATTGGGCAAAGGTTTCTGGCAGGTTTTTATCGCCGTTGGGCTTACTATGTGGGTGGAAGTTGCCCGAGTGGTTCGCGGACAGGTAATGGGCGTAAAACATATGCAGTACGTTACGGCCGCCCGAGCTTTGGGCTTTAATGATTTTAGAATTATTGTAAAACATATTTTGCCCAATAGTATGGCACCTGTAATAATAATTTCCGCGGCCAATTTTGCTGGAGCCATTCTTATTGAAAGCGGCCTAAGTTTTCTGGGAATTGGTGCACAACCCCCTATGCCAAGTTGGGGTGGAATTATAAAGGACCATTACGGGTATATTATTTTGGGGAAACCCTATCTTGCGCTCATTCCGGGGCTTGCCATTATGAGTTTGGTTACCGCTTTTATGCTAATTGGGAATGCGCTGCGTGACGCAATGGACGTGCGAAACGATTAATAAAATGTGAATGAACCGAAAATACCTTTACCCACTTCTTATTATCATCGTAACTGTTGGCCTTTATTATGGCGAGGAATATTTGGAGGATGAAAGTACTTCTCTCGAAACAAATTCTAATTCCCAAACAAGAAATGTTGAAGAATTTGATGATTCCTTTTTGCCGGCTTCAACCACCGGGGCAATTGTGAAGCACAACTTTTTCACCCTTTCCTATTCTGAAAAGGATGAACAGGCAGAGTGGGTGGCGTATGAATTGAATAAAAATGACCTTTCTAAAAATGAATTTAAACGCCCTTATTTTGTTGAAGATAGAAGTGTAAAAACTCAATCGGCAGACTGGCGCAACTACAAAAATTCGGGTTATGATCGTGGCCATCTTTGCCCAGCAGCAGATAGGGGTTTTTCCTTTGAAGCATATAATGAAACTTTTTTGACAAGCAATATTAGTCCGCAGGACCATGATTTCAACGCTGGAATATGGAACCGCTTGGAACAAAAAACACGGTATTGGGCCAAAAAATATAACGGTGTCTATGTTGTTACTGGCGGAGTTTTAAATGGAAATATGAAGACCATTGGGGATGAAAGCGTTTCGGTGCCTAACCAGTTTTATAAAATTATAGTAGATACTTCCGGTGAAAAATACAAAGCCATTGCTTTTTTGATTCCGAATAAAGCCTCCAGCCAGCCTTTTTACAACTATGTGGTTTCCATTGATGAAGTAGAAGCCATTACCGGAATAGATTTTTTTCCGAAGCTGCCGGATTCTATAAAAAATCCCATGGAAGCTATGGTAGATTTGAAAGCTTGGGGGGGGAAATAATCAGTGTTCAGTGTTCAGTGGAAAGTGTATTGTTTAGGAAATAAAAGAAATGATAGGATTTTTTGTTTAGCTGTAATAATAATTGGAACCGTCCAATTTCACAAAAATAAACAGCAATATTGTAAAACCCCATAAAGCAGAACCCCCATAACTGAAGAAGGGTAACGGAATCCCAACCGTTGGGAAAATACCGGTAACCATGCCAATATTCACAAAAAAGTGAATGAATAATATGGCCGCAACGCTATAGCCGTATACCCGCCCAAATTGGCTTTTCTGTTTTTCCGCCCGAAATATGATGCGTATAATAAGGCCGATAAAGAGAAGCACCACGAGCATACTGCCCATAAAACCCCATTCTTCGCCAACAGTGCTGAAAATGTAATCTGTATGCTGTTCGGGCACAAAATTTCCTTT
>JBBQQN010000038.1:0-26480 GCA_038215845.1 Flavobacteriales bacterium
AGCATATTAATAATAAGGATAAAATCAGAAAGTGTTTAAAGGTATTTTTTTTCATTTTATTGTGATTATATGAATGTTTATAACTGTAAATATAATACCCTAAAATGAATTTTGTAAATATTTTGCGCCTTTACTTTTCCATTTATTATAAAAAAACCACAAAAACAGAAAAAATGAAACGTAAAAGCGTATTTATTGATAGTTTTGCCACTTAATTCAATCAATCTTTTCATTTTGAACAAATACCTGTATATCGATAATTTAGGCAGTAAAGACTATAAAGAATGTTGGGAATATCAGGAAAAACTATTCAATGAAATTCTTGCAATAAAAAGCAAAAACCGAAAAGAAAACTCGCAGGAAAATACTCCAAACCACCTTCTTTTTGTGGAACATCCGCATGTATACACACTTGGCAAAAGCGGACACATTGAAAACTTGCTTATCTCCGAAGAAAAACTAAAAGACATCAACGCCAAATTCTACAAAATAAACCGCGGCGGCGATATCACTTATCACGGTCCTGGGCAGATAGTGGGATATCCCATTTTGGACTTGGAGAATTTCTTTACAGATATTCATAAATACCTTCGGTTATTAGAAGAAATGGTTATTTTAACCTTGGCAGAATATGGGCTCAATTCAGAACGCAGCAAAGGTGAAACCGGTGTGTGGCTGGATGTTGGCACTCCCTTCGCAAGAAAGATTTGCGCTCTTGGAGTACGTGCAAGTCGCTGGATTACTATGCACGGTTTTGCATTGAATGTAAATACAGATTTGGGGTATTTTGACCATATGATTCCCTGTGGAATTAAAGGCAAGGCGGTAACTTCCCTAAATGTGGAGCTGGGCAAACCCGAAATTTCTATGGAAGAGGTGAGGGAGAAGTTGCTGAAACACTTTCTAATTCTTTTTGAAGCGGAGGTAAAAGAAAAAGCCGAAGCATAACCAAATGTTTTTTTAAGAAATCATCCTCTTAGTTATGACCGCTAATAACTAGTTGCTTGAATAAAGTATAACCCCATCATTATCACCTTTTACCAAAACAGTAAGGGCACCTTTGGAATTTCCTTCTGCCAAAGAAGCCGCTGAAGTGCCATAAATGGGAGAGCCCTTCAAAAGCTTTCCATTATTATCAAAAACGTAGACTTTGTTTTCCTGGGTTTCGGTTATGGTTATATAATTGGCTCTGTTGACGGTAAAAATTTGTGGTCTACTATAAAGTCCCAACGGAAGTTCCGCTAACTTTCCGTCAATCCGCAACATGTTTTCGTCCAAGGTTACTTTGGTATTTCCGTTAACCGTAAACCAATAATTGCGGCCCACATCCAATTTTTGGGAAGAAACTTTCCCGTTTTCTGAAATACGTTCTTTAGTATTTTCCTTCGTAATAACCACAAAAGTATTGTCTTCTTCCGCTACGGGAATTTCCGAAAAATTGAAATTTTTGGAAACCGAAATCCGTGATTTTCCCACTCGGCTCAAAATATTGAGTTTTCCGCTTTCTTCGGCAATTACAATATAATCCTTATTTCCCATGCGTATGTGCTGAGGTGAATGAACAATGTTCGATTTTGCTTTATTGAAACCGAAACCTTTTACGGTTTTCCCTTGCTTATCGTACATAATTATTTCCTTGCCCTGCGTCACCACAAAGCGATAGTTGCGGTTACTGTCATAATCAAACACTGAAAGTGGCTGCGTAATATTATCCTTAAATTTAATGGGGAAAGAGCCTACATCCTTTCCATTTCTGTCCAAAATATAAAAATTGTTTTTGGTGGCAAAAGCCATTTTTTTGTTGCCATTTCCGTAGATATCAACTTCTTCGATTGCTCCTAGAATTGATGAATCCAGCTTCTTTTTCCAAATAACTTTTCCGCCCTCCGAAATAAAGTAAAGGGTGTTTTGTAAATCCTGCACTATTGAATTTTTCCCCCGGTTAAAAAACTGGGGAACGCCCAAAATTCCAGCATCCAATTGGAGTCGAAAACTTTCCCCAATCGTACCGTTTGTAGGTTGCCCGGAAGACGCTTCCCTACAAACTAGGGTAGTATGTGCAAAATTTCGGTCATAGCTCAATTGAAGTACTGCCAATGGAAATTTTTCAAAGGAAATGTTTTCGAAATCTTTTTGGCTCCCCACAAATAACCCCGACAGCGCATCGTTTAAATTTCCTTTCATTTTAAAAATTAATAACGAAGAAGAAGTGCTTAAATCTGTGGCGGTATTTTCAAAATAGGAAGCATTTTTAAGGGTGGCGTTATTTTGAAAAGAGCTTATAAATTCTTGGGCAGCGGATTCCGTTTCGGTAAAAACGAAGAAATTTTCAAGTTGAAAAATATAATTTGCCTTTCCCGAATCTATAAAGGGTGAAAATGTTTTCTGAAATAATTGTGGTTCGCTGAAGGCACTGATTTCAATTTCCCGGAAAGAACTTTTTGCGGTTAAATACTTTGCCAAAACATCGTTCGTCAATTGTATATCAATGCTTTTTATAAATAATACCGCTTCATTTTTAAGTTGAATGCTGCCCACTTCGCTAACCGCTCCGAAAATCCCGGTAGTAGTAACGGTATCCTTTTGCCCTCGGAAACTGCGCAGTTTTTTTTGAAATTTTTCGGCATCGTTAAAGGTGAAACTCACCGCACCCAAAGCATCGTTCGGAACTAGGGCAGCAACATCGTTCTGCTGCGGTACTTGATCTTCAAAAACATTCAGCAGTTGTGGAATGGTATCAGTAGCCAAAGTAATTCCCGTTGCTTTAAAGGATTCGGGATTAATTTCTAAATCCAAGGCAGACCACGAAGTAAAATTCACTTTTACCGAATCGTTTATTGCCACCTTGTTACCTCGCAGCAGGGCGGTAAGCTCTCCGGAATTGGGCAGGTTGAAAACTTTTTCAAATGTTGCGTTCCTTTCAGTTTTACGGTTTAAAATATCCTGCAAAATCTGTTGTGAAGAAGAAGCTACAAACACACTATCGATTACCGCGGAATAGCTCACTTCATTATCAATGGTAATTCGCTGAAAACTTTGATCGTCCAAAGTTATGGTTTCAATACTCTTGTTTTTAAGGGAATCTATCTGAAACAGGTTTTTGGTCTGCTTGCCAATAAAAGTATAGGCCGAAACGGAATCGTTCAGCTTGTTGATGCACAAAAGGCTTTCAGAAGTGGGGTGCAGATTTTTTAAAAGGGAATTCTTTTCAGAAAAAAAGGAATAGATGGAAGTTTCATTGAATTTTGACAACAGCGAATTGTTTTTTATATCGGCCCGTACATCCTCAAAATTTGAAATTTTGAATACCACGGAAGCATTCTGAGGCACGAAATCCATTAACGTCCCCGTTTTTTCGGGTTTGTTATCACAGCCCCAAATGAACACCAACAATATAAGCGCAACTAATTTTCCCTGAATCTTTCTCATAAAAACAAAAGTAGAAAGGAATAACGAGGCTTTTATCACAAACCGGAATAGTTTATTGACGTGTTTTCAACAGTAAGTACATTGAAAATTCAGGGAGCCAAAAGCTTAAAACTTTTTCTGTGAAATAGATTACTTCCGTAATTTCGGATGGCTTCGCGATGTTCACGGGTAGGATAACCTTTGTTTTGCTGCCAGTTGTAGTTCGGAAATTTTTTATGAAGCTCTGTCATATAAGCATCCCGATAGGTCTTCGCCAAAATAGAAGCGGCTGCAATGTGCAGGTATTTTTCATCGCCCTTGACCACACATTCATGCGGTGTTTTTCCATAAGGTTTAAATCTATTTCCGTCCACCGCAATAAATTCTGGGCAATGGGAAAGTCCTTCAATGGCTCGATGCATCCCAAGAATGGACGCATTTAGGATATTTATGGCGTCAATCTCGTCCATCATTACGTGGACCACGTGATAGCAAATGGCTTCCCGCTCAATAATATCTTTCAAAAGCAGGCGTTTTTTTTCTGAAAGTTGCTTTGAATCGGTCAAAAAAGGATGCTTAAAATTATTGGGAAGAATCACTGCAGCAACCGTTACAGGCCCGGCAAGGCAGCCCCTTCCGGCTTCGTCCGTACCGCATTCGAGTAGGTGGGAGTGTATTTTAAGCTTCAACATTCAGCAAAGATATTGAAACGGATTTTTATAAGGCAATAACTCAAAAACCGAATAACGCAGTAAGCCAAAAAAATATACCTTTGCCCCGTAAGATATTCAATGGATGAAAAAATCGTTTTTGCTTTTCTTTTTTGCATTTACAGCGGGAGTTGTTTTTTCACAAAACCCACCCTCCAAGCGTGAGAAACCGCCCATTGAGCTTTACAAAATAGTCTCAGCCACGCGCGACACTACCTATTTGGATACCACACTTTCCATTCAAAAAAAGTACAAATTCAATTATTTGCGCAAGGACAATTTTGAGTTGATGCAATTTTCAAATGTGGGGCAAACATATAATTCGCTGGCTTATTCCTTTGATAGATTGAATCTGAAGCCGCTTTTTACTGCGCAATCGCACCATTTCAATTATAAAGAGATTGAGGACATTAATTATTACAGTGTACCCACCCCGCTGACCGAACTTTATTTTAAAACCGCTTTTGAGCAGGGGCAACAATTGGATGCTTTTTTCACTATAAATACTTCCCCACAGTTCAATTTTTCAATTGGGTATAAAGGTGTCCGTTCCCTCGGAAAATATCAAAATATTCTAACCAGTACGGGAAACCTTCTTTTTACAGCAAACTATCATACAAAAAACAATAGATACCACGTACTCGCCCATATTGCCCAACAGGACATTATGAATGAGGAAAACGGTGGCCTTACGGATAATTCACTGCAGCTTTTTATTAATGATGATCCGGAGTTTACCGACCGCGGAAGGCTGGACGTAAAATTTGAAAATGCAGATAACAAATTGGAAGGGCTGCGATTCTATATAGACCATAGCTATGAACTTATTTCGCAACGGGATAGCTTAAGCCATTCCGTTTTAACCCTTGGAAATGTTTTAAACTTTGAGGAAAAATCCTTTAAATATGGGCAGGCCGCTCCCTACGAGGGTTACGGGCCTTCCTATAAAACTGCTGATTTATTTTCGGACACCAACCTCGAGGATTTTAATGCTAAGGCGTATGCAAATTTTGACAATTCCCTTTTGGGAAATCTTACCGCATGGGCAGGGTATACCGATTATAATTATGGCTATAACACGGTTTTGATTTTGGATGGGGGAAGAATTCCCAATAGATTGGAGGGAAATATATTTGAGGCGGGCGCAGCCTACAAAAAGGAGTATGGCGGCTTTGAACTTTCGGGAAAAGGAGCCATTAACGTTTCGGGCGATTTCGATGGAAATTATTTAACGGGCGCAGCATCCTATGCCTTAAATGAAGGAAATAATGTAAAAGCTTCCTTAACCATTCATTCCGTAGCTCCAAATTTCAATTTTCTACTATACCAAAGCGATTATTTTAATTACAACTGGAAGACCGACCTGAACAATGTAAAAACCCAAGAGCTGAAGTTTGAGATCAATACGAAGAAATTCGGGAATGCTTCCGTAAGCTATTCTGGAATTGATGATTATGCCTACTTTGGAATAAAGGAGAATGATTCTACACCTTCACCGCTGCAAGCTTCCCAGCGGGTAGACTATTTAAAAATAAAAGCCCAAAAAGAATTCAATTTTGGATTTTTTGCTCTTGAAAACACCGTCATGTATCAGCAAGTTTTAAGTGGCGAAAGTGTTTTTAATGTACCTCAATTGATTACACGGAATTCATTATACTTTCAGGATGAATGGTTTGATAAAGCTTTGTTTATGCAGACTGGCGTTACTTTTAAGTATTTCACAAAATATAATATGAATGCTTACGATCCCGTGCTTGCTGAATTTTATGTTCAGAACAACCAAGAGCTTGGAGCCTTTCCGCTTTTGGATATTTTCTTTAATGCGAAAATACGACAGACGCGCATTTTCTTTATTTATGAAAACTTCACTTCCATTTTTGCCAGCAAAAATGAATACTTTTCCGCTCCCGGATATCCGTACCGCGATGCGGTGCTGCGGTTTGGATTGGTTTGGGATTTCTTCCTATAAAAAATCCGCCACTTGGGCGGGTATTATTTGTTTTAATACTTAGACAAAAATTTTTCCAGCTCTTTCGAAAATCTATTAGAACTCAATTTTTTTTGTTTAAAAAAAATAAAGTGATGAATTATTATGTATCACAATAACAAGCGTATTCCATTCCAGGTGTTTTATCGATTTTGGAATTTGTGGTTTTTTGCCAATCGTCTTCAGAGTTTTCCTTTCTAAATTTTATGTAACAATTGGGCTGGTTTTCTGAAGGGCAGCTCCCTTTACACTCCACGCGTTGAATGCTCTCATGAACAATTTTATGACAAGCACTCTCTTCACATCCCGAAAGTGAGGCTGTAATCACCGTAAACAGAAATATGGCTGTAAGAGACAACCATTTTTTGAAAGAAAGAAGGTAGTTTTTCATCTTAATCATGGTTTAAGTTAAAGTTCAGTGAAATATTCTGTTTTAAATTATCATTTTGAATTATGAGTATTCTAATGATTTGGGAGAGGTAATTTACATTCATTACTTATTGATAATGAATAGTTTAGGGTTTATAAATATAATAAAAAATAGGTTATGTTCAGGCAAACAAATAGTGTCAATTATAATTTATTTTTGGGTTCTACTTTAACTGAGAATAAATAAAAAACCCGCCCAAGGGGCGGATTTTTTATTTTGTCATTTCGGCTTCGCTCAATGACCGTTAGGTTTCCCTTTTTGGTGGGTAACTGAGCGGAACCGAAGTTAGTCCTTCAAAAGCCCTCTGGAAATAACAATTTTCTGTATTTCTGAAGTTCCTTCGTAAATCTGTGTAATCTTCGCATCGCGCATCATGCGTTCTACGTGGTATTCCTTTACATAACCGTTTCCGCCGTGAACCTGTACCGCTTCCACAGAAACATCCATCGCAACTTGTGAGGCATAAAGTTTTGCCATGGCGCCGCTCATATCATAATTGTTGCCATTGTCTTTATCCCAAGCTGCTTTCATTACCAAATGCCTTGCTGCCTCAATGCTGGTGTGCATATCGGCAAGTTTAAATGCAATGGCTTGATGGTTGCATATTTCAGTGCCAAAGGATTTTCTTACTTTGGAATATTCCCGTGCAAGATCATAAGCGCCCCCAGCAATTCCCAAAGCCTGTGCGGCAATACCTATTCGGCCACCCGCAAGGGTTTTCATTGCGAATTTAAAACCGAAACCGTCTTCGCCTATCCTGTTTTCCTTGGGTACTTTTACATCGTTGAAAATTAACGAGTGAGTATCGCTTCCACGAATTCCCAATTTATCTTCTTTGGGTCCAATTTCAAAACCTTCCCATCCTTTTTCAACTATAAAGGCGTTGATGCCTTTGTGTTTTTTTTCTTTATCGGTTTGGGCAATTACCAGATAGTAATCTGCCGAATTTCCGTTGGTAATCCAGTTTTTGGTACCATTTAAAATGTAATGGTCGCCTTTGTCAATAGCGGTTGTTTTTTGTGAAGTGGCATCACTTCCAGCTTCTGGCTCACTCAAGCAAAAAGCTCCAATGGATTCGCCCGTGGCAAGTTTGGTGAGGTATTTCTGTTTTTGTTCTTCGTTCCCATAAGCCTGAAGGCCATAACAAACCAGTGAATTGTTCACCGAAACAATAACGGAGCATGAGGCATCTACCTTACTCAATTCTTCCATCACCAACACATAGCTAAGGGTATCCATTCCGCCACCGCCATATTTTGGATCGACCATCATTCCCAAAAATCCAAGTTCTCCCATTTTTTTAACTTGCTCGGTGGGGAATTTTTGAAGGTTATCGCGTTCAATTACACCCGGCAGAAGTTCGGTTCGGGCAAAATCGCGAGCGGCATCGCGTATCATTATCTGTTCTTCGGATAAGCTGAAATCCATAAGTTTTTTTATAAAATTAAGAAAGGCAAAGGTACTTATAAAAAAAAGCAAATTCATAAAATCAAATTCCAAATTCTCGAATAGCTAATATTTTCAGTTTTCATTTTTGAGATATATTTAAAACTTGTCGATTTTCTTTGGGAATTTATTTAGAATTTGATAGGTATCTTTAAACATCATAATTTTTAAAAATTTGGAAAAGAACATTTACCATATTATCGGCGTAATGAGCGGCACTTCGCTCGATGGAATTGATTTGGCCGAAAGTATTTTTAAGTACAGCGACGGAAAGTGGAGTTTTGAAATTCTAGCTGCTCAAACGATACCCTATTCCTCATTTTGGAAAGAGGAATTGCGGGGAGCAATCGATTATTCTTCTGAAAAAATGGAACGCTTAGATTTCAAATACACCGAAAAGCTTTCTGAGGAAATTTTAAAATTCATCAAAAAGAATAATATTCAAGAAATCGACGCAGTCTGTAGCCATGGCCATACTGTTTTTCACCGACCTGAAAAAGGTTTGACCTATCAAATTGGCAATTTGCCCCGCCTTTCAAAAATAATTGGGCAAACCGTTGTTTGTGATTTTCGCTTGCAGGATGTCGAGCTGGGCGGACAAGGTGCGCCATTGGTTCCTATTGGCGACCGACTTCTTTTTTCAGAATACGATTATTGTTTGAACTTGGGTGGTTTCGCGAATTGTTCTTTTGAAAAAAATGGCGAACGCATTGCTTATGATATTTGCCCAGTAAATATTGTTTTAAACAAATATGCCCAGAAACTTGGAAAGGATTTTGACGAAGGTGGAAACTTGGCGGCTACTGGAAAAATTAATGAAAATTTGCTCCATAAATTAAATTCACTTCCTTTTTATAGCGAAAAACCTCCAAAATCTTTAGGCTTGGAATGGGTGAAGGAAAATATTTATAAAATTTTGGACACTTTCAATATTTCTTCCGAAGATGTTTTAGCCACTTTTACAGAACATGTTGCCTTTCAACTTGCCAAACAATTTACTGAAAATACTTCTGTGTTGATTACGGGCGGCGGAGTTTATAATTCTTTTTTGATTGAAAAGCTTAAAAAGCTTGCTTCGGTTGAATTGGTAATTCCATCTCCGGAAATTGTGGAATACAAAGAAGCCTTGATTTTTGGATTATTAGGAATCTTGAAACTCTGTGATGTGGTGAATTGTTTGGCGAGTGTTACAGGTGCCGAAAGGGATCATTCTTCGGGGAAAATCTTCTTCGCATAAATTTTACTTAAAATAAATATAAAGCGCTCTCAAGTTTTTTATATTTGTGGCTTAACTCTCCACCTTAAATGAAGGAATTACTTACCAAGTACGAAGAAAAAGAACCCGAAATAGTTTTTCACTGGAATGACCCAGAAACCGAGGCCGAAGGCTGGACGGTTATCAATTCCCTTCGCGGTGGTGCTGCAGGCGGTGGAACGCGTATGCGCAAAGGTTTGGATATGAACGAGGTGCTTTCACTGGCAAAAACCATGGAAGTGAAGTTTACCGTTTCTGGCCCAGCCATTGGCGGAGCCAAATCGGGCATTAATTTTGACCCAGCCGACCCCCGCAAAAAAGGTGTTTTGGAACGTTGGTATAAAGTTGTTTCCCCGCTGTTAAAAGCATATTACGGAACTGGTGGAGATTTGAATGTAGACGAAATTCACGAAGTAATCCCAATTACGGAACAAAGTGGCGTTTGGCATCCACAGGAAGGTGTTTTTAATGGGCATTTTTCGCCTACCGAAGCAGATAAAATAAACCGTATTGGCCAATTGCGCCAAGGGGTGATAAAGGTGTTGGAAAACACCAATTATTCACCAGATGTTTCCAGAAAATATACCGTTGCCGATATGATAACCGGTTATGGTGTTGCAGAAGCAGTGCGCCATTATTACGAAATCTATGGCGGAAATGTAAAAGGCAAACGCGCCGTAGTTCAAGGTTTCGGAAATGTGGGAGCGGCAGCAGCTTATTATCTAGCCCAAATGGGCGCCAGAGTGGTCGGCATTATTGACCGAAATGGAGGAGTTATTAATAAGGATGGCTTTTCTTTTGAGGAAATTAAAGAATTGTTTCTTAAAAAGGATGGCAATACATTGATTGCCGATAATATGATTCCTTTTAAGGAAATAAACGATAAAATCTGGAAACTTGAAACTGAAATATTTGCTCCCTGCGCGGCTTCGCGATTAGTGACTGAAAATCAGATTTCAGAAATGATAGCAACCGGACTTGAAGTAATAAGCTGTGGGGCAAATGTGCCTTTCGCCGATAAGGAAATCTTCTTTGGGCGCATCATGGAATTTACGGATGAGCGTGTAAGTTTGATTCCAGATTTTATTAGTAATTGTGGAATGGCACGCGTATTCGCCTATTTTATGGAGCGCAAAGTGCAAATGACCGATGAGGCAATCTTTAATGATACTTCCATGACCATTAAAAATGCTATTCTGAATACCTTTCACAATAACAGTACAAAAACCAACATTAGCAAAACCGCTTTTGAGATTGCATTGAAACAATTGTTATAACCATAATAAACCGAGCAGAATATGGCGTCAATAATCATCTTAATATTCGTTATAGGATATTTGTCAATTACTTTGGAACATCCTTTAAAACTGGATAAAACCGTCCCCGCCCTTATAATGGCTTCCCTTATATGGGCTGTGCTGGCAGTAGGTTTTACCAGCGATTGGTTTAACATTGTTAATAGTGAAGGGGAAGCCTTCAGTTTTCTTTCCGGCGGCGAGACCGCTATGGAAGGTTTTGAAGGAACGCTGCTCCACCATCTTGGTAAAACAGCTGAAATCCTCGTATTTTTAATTGGTGCAATGACCATTGTAGAAATTATTGACCTGCACCGTGGGTTTGAAATTTTAAAAGGGGCCGTCCACACAAAAAGTAAAAGAAAACTTCTGTGGATAATAGGGATAATTGCGTTTTTTCTTTCAGCAATAATCGATAACCTAACCGCAACTATTGTATTAATTACTCTTTTAAGAAAATTAATTCACAAAAGAGAAGATAGACTTTGGTATGCTGCACTAGTGGTAATAGCTGCAAATGCCGGGGGTGCTTGGTCTCCAATTGGGGATGTTACAACAACCATGCTTTGGATTGCGAAAAAAATATCTGCCGGCGGATTGATTGAATTTGTGGTATTGCCATCTATCGTTTGTTTTGTAATTCCATTTTTGATAGCCAGCTATATGCCTGCCTTTAAAGGTAGAATAGAGGTTGATTCCCGTGAAGACAAAGATGAAGAAAGATTGTTGAGTAGTAAAACCATGCTTTTCTTGGGATTGGGGATGATTGTTTCCGTGCCGGTTTTCAAGTCTATTACACACCTTCCACCCTATATGGGAATGATGCTCGCATTAGGAGTAGTTTGGTTGGTTTCTGAATATATACACCCAGAAGAAGATTTTACCAAGGAACGCCGCCATTTGTATTCTGCCCACAAGGCGCTGTCCCGTATTGAAATTTCAAGTATCCTATTTTTCCTTGGAATCCTGATGGCAGTAGCTGGATTGGAAGCCCTGGTATATGGAGTTATAAATGGCGAAGAGGTAGGCACCCTTCGTTATCTTGCGGAAGTATTGCAGGAGGCTATCCCCAATCAGGATATTGTAATATTGCTATTGGGAGTTTTATCTGCTATTATAGATAACGTACCACTAGTTGCAGCGTCTATGGGAATGTATGATATGCCTATGGATTCGGTACTGTGGCATTTTATTGCCTACTCAGCAGGAACAGGTGGAAGTATGCTCATTATTGGTTCAGCCGCAGGGGTTGCAGCAATGGGAATGGAGCGCATAGACTTTATCTGGTATCTTAAAAAGATAACCTGGCTTGCATTTCTGGGCTTTATTTGCGGAGCGGGAGTATTCCTTTTATTTGAAAGGGTGTTATTTCACCATACCTAACAATTTCTATAACCTAATTTCGTTATTCACTAAAACAAACCCATTTTATGCTAAACTTCTTAATTCAAGAGGGTGCTGAAGTAGCGCAGGATCTTGAACCCGTTGCCGAAGAAAAAACCCTTTCCATCATGGAACTCCTTATGACAGGAGGCGTGGCTGGCCAAATAATAATTGCTGTGCTATTTGTACTGCTTTTTGTCGCTGTATATATTTATTTTGAACGCATTTTTGCTATTAAAGCGGCTTCTAAAATGGATGGTAATTTTATGAATCAAATCCGGGATCATGTTGCCTCTGGAAATATTCAGGCAGCAAAAGTTTTATGTGCCCAAAACAATACCCCGGTTTCACACTTAACCGAAAAGGGAATTTCACGTATAGGAAGTCCTTTGGAAGATATTAACACTGCCATTGAAAATGCTGGCCGTTTGGAGGTATATAAATTAGAGAAAAACGTTAGTGTACTCGCCACTATTGCGGGAGCCGCACCAATGATTGGTTTCCTAGGTACGGTAATTGGGATGGTCTTGGCATTTCACCAACTTGCTACCAGTAGCGGACAGGCCGAAATGGGTAGTTTGGCTGAAGGTATTTATACAGCCATGACAACCACCGTTGCGGGATTGATAGTTGGTATTATTGCTTATATGGGCTACAACCATTTGGTTGTACGTACCGATAAGGTTGTCCACCAGATGGAAGCCACGGCAGTAGATTTTCTTGACATGCTAAATGAACCTGCTTAATGAAACATCCTAGCTTAATTTTTAAATTGACAAGAGAATGTTTGATAAAGATGTTCCATCTGTCCTTTAAAAAACAAATACTATAGACAGATGAATTTACGAGGAAGAAATAAAGTAAGCGCTGAATTCAGTATGAGCTCCATGACAGATATTGTTTTTCTGTTATTGGTATTTTTCCTACTTACTTCGCCCGCAATAACCCCAGATGCATTGGATCTTATTCTTCCAAAAGCAAAAGGAAAAACCTCCAATGTACAGAAGGCTTCCGTGAGTATCACCAAAGACGGAGCGTATTATGTTGATAAAGAGCGAGTAAGCGAATACAATATTGAAACAGAGCTTAAAAAAGCTTTAGCCGGTCAGGAAGAACCTACCGTCATACTTCGCGCCGAAGAAGGTGTGCCCATTGAAGACGCAGTTTTTGTGATGGATATTGCTAACAGGAACAATTTTAAGGTTGTCTTGGCGGTAAGACCCAATTGATCATTTGATTTTCTACGGCATATTTTTTGAATACAATAAACGTACAACTTAACTCCTAAAAATGACTCTGCTAGATACCCAGCATAAAAGAAAAAGCATGGCCATCACGGTAATTGTTCACGTGATACTTCTTATTTTGCTCTTTTATGTAGGGATGAAATATCTAGATCCACCTTTGGAGGAAGGTATTGCAATAAATTTTGGAACTACCGAGCAGGGAAGTGGGAAAATTCAGCCTACTGAAAAAATACAGTCCGCCCCCCAAAAAACTACTCCCGAACCCGTATCGCAACCCAAGGCTGAAATAAAAGAAGAGGTGGTAACCCAGGATAAGGAGGACGCTCCGGTAATCAAAAAAGAGAAACCAAAAAAAGAACAAAAGGAAGCCCCTGTAAAGGAACAGCCCAAAAAGGAAGTAAAAAAGCCAGACCCTAAACCTGATAAAACTACAACCGATGCGCTTTCCAGTATTTTGAACGGCCCAAAAAGTGACGGTACCGCAAAGGGCGGCGAAGGCAACGATAATAAACCCGGCGATAAAGGAAGTCCCGATGGAGATCCCAATGCCAGCAGTTATTACGGTACCGGAAAAGGATTGGACGGCGATGGAAATTATCTTCTTGGAGGACGAAAAGCCCTCAATAAGGAAAAATTTGTGCAAGATTGCAACGAAGCCGGGACCGTGGTGGTTAGCATCGAAGTAGATCGCGCCGGAAAAGTAATAAATGCAACGGCAGGTGTTCGTGGTACTACAAACAACTCAAGATGTCTTTTGGATCCTGCAAAGCGAGCGGCTTTGGCTACCAGATTCAATTCCGACGACAAAGCTCCCGCCAAACAAATTGGAAAAATTATCTACAAATTCAGTCTTTCCGAGTAAACCCATTTTTTAAATAACACTTAATTTTTTAAGTATCTTTAAGCATCAAAAAAAAAAGATGCTATGCTTCGTATTTCTACCTTACTTCTAATTATTGTATGTTTTTTCGGTTGTGGAAAATCTTCCGAAAAAGAAAAAGCTGTCACTTCCCAAGAAAAATATCCGCACGACTTTATGTTTATGCAACGCGCATATCCCACCGGGGAAATCAAAACCGATGCATATTCCAAAGCAATTCAATGGAAAAAGGAAGCTGCGCATCGCGGAAATTCAAATTACATTTGGGAATTCAGCGGCCCTGAAAACATTGGGGGCAGAATAACGGATATTGAAATTCCTTCCACCCAACCCGAGGTTTATTATGTGGGAGCTGCATCAGGGGGTATTTTTAAATCAATCAATAGCGGGGACGATTGGGTGCCAATTTTTGATGGCCAGGAAATGCTTTCTATTGGCGATATTGAAATTTCAAAAAACAACAATAATTTAATTTGGGTAGGTACTGGCGAGGTCAATGCTGGGGGAGGTTCCTTGGTATATGATGGTGATGGTATCCATAAAAGCTCGGACGGTGGAACTACTTGGGAATCTAAGGGACTGCCGGACATTGGAAGTGTGGGCAAAATTGTTTTGGATCCAAATGACGACAGCACCATTTTTGTGGGCGCAATGGGCCCCTTGTTTAAAAATAGCGCCAATCGCGGGGTGTATAAAACCACCAATGGTGGTGATAGCTGGCAACAGGTTTTGTTTGTAAGTGATTCCACAGGAGTAGTAGATATGGCAATCCATCCCACAAATAGTAACATTGTATACGCTGCCAGTTGGGAACGTATAAGAAGGCCCAATCGCAGACAATACGGTGGGGAAACATCCGGTATTTACCGAACAACAAATGGTGGTGCCACTTGGTCTGAACTTACAAATGGGCTGCCCAGCGCTGCTTCACAGAAAGGCCGAATAAGTATCGATATTTCCCAATCTAACCCAAATGTTCTGTTTACCCGCTACGCCGATGCCGAAGGAAATATTCAAGGAGTTTATAAAACTACTAACGGTGGCGATTCTTGGACTGAGGTTAATTCTAACCAATTAAACAATGTAGGTTTTCATTGGTGGTTTCGGGGAATTTATATTGATCCTACGGATGAAAATATTCTTTATAATGTTGATTTTGTAGTTCAAAAATCCACGAATGGGGGGGCTAGTTGGAACAATGTTTTTAATAATGCGCATGTAGATCAACATGCCTTGGCTTTTAATGCTTCTATTCCCGGTGAAGTTTTGTTGGGCAATGATGGCGGACTTTACTACAGCAGTAATAATGGAGCTTCCTCTACAAAAGACCTCAAACTTCCCATTACACAATTTTATAGGTTTTATGCAGATGCACAAAATGCTTCCAAACTATACGGCGGTGCCCAGGACAATAGTACCGTGAGGACGCAGACAGCTGGGCTGAGCGATTGGACTACAATTTATGGAGGTGATGGTTTTCAACCTTTGTCCGATTTCAACAATACCAATGTTATCTACGCCCAGTCCCAGTATGGAAATTTAGGCAAATCTACCAACAATGGTTCTTCTTTTTCAAATTCCACCAATGGTATTTCCGGGGGCGACAGGCACAATTGGGACACCCCGGTAGTTTTTGACCCTAACGACTCCGAGACATTATACTACGGAACACAGCGATTATACAGAACAACAAATGCGGCAAGTAATTGGACCGCCATCAGCTCAGATTTGAGTAACGGGCCACATACCGGAAATTTAACCTTTGGGACTATTACAACTATAAGTGCTTCGCCTTTGGACAACCAAAAAATATATGCAGCCACCGATGATGGCAACGCTTGGGTGACCCAAAATGGTGGTGCGGATTGGACAAATATTTCTAGCAGTTTACCTAATAGGTGGTTCACCAAAATTTTGGCATCCCGGGAAGATGAAAATACTGTGTATGTAACGCTTTCGGGTTATCGTTATGGGGAAGATGTGGGCCATGTTTACATGAGTACCAATTTAGGAAATACGTGGACGGATATTTCCACAAACCTGCCCGATATTCCCGTGAACGATATTGAGCAGGACAGCTACGGAAATTTATTTTTAGCTACAGATATTGGAGTGCTAGCTTCTTCTGATGAAGGTACCAATTGGGAGGTTTTGGGCGAAAATTTGCCATCGGTAGTAGTTACCGACATCCAGATTCATGAAGCAACGGAATTTCTTTATGCTGCAACTTATGGTCGCTCCACCTATAAAATTGATATTTCAGGGAATATCCTGGCTGTGGAAAACAATGCTTTTTTTTCCGAAGTAAAAGTATTTCCAAACCCTGCTTCTAATATAGTAAACATTTCCTTTAAAAATTCTTCGAAAAAAGTTTCGGTTTCGGTGTATGACGTTATGGGGAGAATTTCAAAACAGAAAACTTTCACACCAAAAGACAATACCTTACAGCTTACTGTTGAAGATTTGCCAAGCGGAATTTATTACTTGAAAATTTCCGAAGGAACAAAAGAGACTACTAAAAAGCTAATCGTAAAATAAAATAAACCATCGAATATTCTGAAACTATAGCGTGGCTTTTTTCGCAACTGCCCATGTACCAGCGGGTGGGGCAGGTTGCGTATAAAGCAGATTTGTCTGCTACTTTAAAGCTGGCCAAATACTTGAACAATCCGGAAAATAGTTTTAAAAGTGTCCACGTGGCCGGCACCAACGGCAAAGGCAGTACCAGCCACATGCTTGCTTCGGTTTTTCAGGAAGCTGGGTATAAAACAGGACTTTACACTTCGCCCCATTTAAAGGATTTTCGCGAACGGATAAAGATTAATGGGAAGATGATTCCGAAGAAAACGGTTACGAAATTTGTGGAAAGGCACAAGCCTTTTTTTGAAGCCAACCAACTCTCCTTTTTTGAAATGACTGTGGGTTTGGCTTTTGATTATTTTAAGGAAGAAAAAGTGGATATTACAATTGTTGAAGTGGGTATGGGCGGTAGGTTGGACAGCACGAATATTATTACTCCCGAGGTTTCGGTAATAACAAATATTGGCTTGGATCATACCCAGTTTTTGGGAAATACCTTGTCTGAAATTGCTGGTGAAAAAGGAGGAATTATAAAATCTGGAGTTCCAGTGGTAATTGGTGAAACGCTTCCCGAAACAAAAGTTGTTTTTAAAAGAATTGCTCGAGAGAAAAATGCTCCTATAACCTTTGCTGAAAATTGGGATGCTTCAAAATATAGTTCAGATTTAAAAGGAAGTTATCAGAAAAAAAATATTAAAACGGTTTTGGCAACGCTGGAAATTCTTCGGGATGATGGCTGGAACATTTCGGAACAAAACATCCAAAACGGACTTCTGAAAACCATAAAAAATACTGGGCTCTTGGGAAGATGGCAAACATTGCGAGATAACCCAAAAGTTATTTGCGATACGGCTCATAATAAGGAAGGTCTGCAGTTGGTTTTGGAACAAGTAAGTACGGAAACTATTGCCCATTTACACATAGTTTTAGGGGTTGTAAGTGATAAGGATTTAGCTTCAGTATTGCCTCTTTTCCCTAAAAATGCGACCTATTATTTTTGTAAACCCAACATCCCGCGGGGTTTGGACGCTTCTATTTTGACAACGCAAGCCAGAATTTTTGGGCTGGTGGGCGAGGAGTATATTTCAGTTAAAAAAGCCTATTTGGCTGCAGTTGAGTCGGCTTCGGAAAAGGATTTGATTTATGTGGGGGGCAGCACTTTTGTGGTTGCAGAAGTTTTGTGATATTTTTCAAAAAAATGTTTGCGGGAAATAAAAACTAACTTATATTTGCATCCTCTAAGTAATTAGGGCGATTAGCTCAGCTGGTTCAGAGCACCTCGTTTACACCGAGGGGGTCGGGGGTTCGAACCCCTCATCGCCCACAGAATTTTAAAAAGTCCCAAAGTAGTTTTCTTTGGGACTTTTTTATTATGAAATATTTCATTTACATATTATTTTCTGCAAAGCTAGATAGGTATTATATTGGTTCCACAGAAGATATTGCATATAGATTGAAAGAGCATTTATGGAATCACAAAGGCTTTACATCCCGGACTAAAGTTGGGAGTTGAAATATTCGGAATCTTACCCTACCAAGTCAGAAGCGATACTCCGTGAAAAGCAAATAAAGAAATGGAAAAGCAGAAAAATAATTGAAAAACTAATAAGCGACAATCCATAGCTCAGCAGGTTTAGAGCATCCCGAATTAACTTCGGGAGAGGGTCGGGGGTTCGAACCTTCCGAAGTTAATTCGGAACAGGCTCTCATCGCCCACAGAATTTTAAAAAGTCCCAAAGTAGTTTTCTTTGGGACTTTTTTATTATAATTTTCTTCAAACTCTTTACTAGACCAATCTTTAAAAAATCTGATCTTCAATATATTTATTTTGACGGCTACCTGTGCAATCCTTTGAATAAGTTTAACTTTGAAAAAAAATAGACTCCTAAACTTTAATCTGTGAACCCAATCTTTAAAAGCCTTATCGTTAACGTTGTTAAAAAACGTCAAAAAAACCAAAAAAGTTTTAAAGCCAGAGCCCCGTTTGAAAAACAGGTTAAAAACCTTGAAGTGGAAATAACCCACCAGACTTGGGATTTCTTTTATATACTTTTGGGTGTCTTGGCAGCTTCTTTCGGATTGAAAGGGTTTTTGATGCCCAGTGCTTTCATTGATGGTGGAGTTACTGGAATTTCATTAATGATCAATGAATTAACAGGTATTTCTCTTTCTCTATTAATAGTATGTTTTAACCTGCCATTTCTGGCTATGGCGTACTTTTCCATTGGAAAGGGATTTGCGGTTAAGAGTGTTATCGGGATTTTTCTTTTGGCCCTTTGCGTTGCATTAATTCCGTATCCACAAATAACTGATGATAAAATATTGATTGCCGCTTTTGGTGGTTTATTTTTGGGATTGGGGATTGGACTAGCGATTAGGGGAGGAGCCATTATTGATGGCACTGAGGTGTTGGCCATTTTCATAAGCCGAAAAACAAGCCTTACCGTTGGAAACGTAATCTTGCTTTTTAATGTGTGTATATTTTTGACGGCGGTATATTTTCTTTCTACTGAAATTGCTTTGTATGCAATTCTTACTTATTTCGCGGCTTCAAAAACAGTCGATTTTGTGATTGATGGAATTGAGGAATTTATGGGAATTACGATTATTTCAGAAAAGAATGAAGAAATTAGGCTGGCAATAGTCGAAAAAATGGGACGAGGATGCACCATTTTCAAAGCCGAAAATGGTTTTTCGAAAAGAGGGGAACTGAGAAAACCGACAAATGTAATTTATACAATAATCACACGTTTGGAAATGAGTAAGCTCAAAACAGAAATTGATAAAATTGATAAAGGAGCATTTATAATTATGGCCTCGGTAAAAGATGCCAAGGGAGGGATGATCAAAAAAAAACCTCTAAAAAAAATTCATTGAAAATTTTGTGGCACCTCTTTGTTTGGGAATTTGTATTTTGGTGCTATCGAAAAAAGGGTCATTAACTCAGTTGGTTTAGAGTGTCACGTCGACAACGTGGAAGTCACTGGTTCGAATCCAGTATGACCCACAAAGGTTTTTTTGGAAGCCAATGGTTCCCCCGATGCTTCGGGGCAGTATGACACACTAAAAAACCTTACAAGAAGACGGTTTTTTATTAAAGAAGATTTAGAATTCGTTCTAAAGCCATTCCTCGGGAAGCTTTAATTAGCAGGATACTATTTTGGATTGAAATTTTACTGAGTTCCTCTTTCAAATCTTCAAAAGTTTCGAACTTATTGATATTGGTATCTTCAGATTGGGTTTTGTAGAAATTACTTCCCACCAAAAAAACTTTTCCGATACTGTTTTTAGATAAAAAGTTGACAATATTTTGATGTTCAGATTCAGATTCACTGCCTAATTCAAACATATCTCCCAAAAAAAGAATTTTATTTTTTCCTTTTGCCTGTTTAAAATTTTCCAACGCAGCCATCATACTAGTCGGGTTGGCATTGTAAGCATCCAATAAAACAGTATTTGTCTCTTTTTTCAATAATTGTGAACGGTTGTTGGCCGGAATATAGCTTTCAATGCCGGCTTTTATTTCTTCCGCAGAAACTTTGAAATAATTGCCTATGGCAATTGCCGCCGCTAGATTTGGGAAATTATAGGTGCCCACCAAATTGCTTTGTATTTCAATGTTTTTGAAACCTAATCGCAATTGTTGGGAACTGTTGAGAAGTTTTATATTGCAATCTTTTCCTTCAGGCCCAAATTGGATACTTTTTATTCCTTGGGACATTTCAATCTGTTTAGGATCATCGGCATTCAAAAAAACCGTTTTATTATTTTTTTTCAAAAACCTGTAAAGTTCAGTTTTTCCCGTAACTACCCCCGTTATACTTCCGAAGCCTTCCAAATGGGCTTTCCCGAAGTTTGTAATATAGCCGTAATCTGGTTGGGCTATTTCGCATAGCATTGCAATTTCGCCTATATGGTTGGCGCCCATTTCCACAATCCCAAATTCAGTTGACTTGGTCATTTCCAATAAAGTAAGGGGCACGCCTATGTGGTTGTTGAGATTGCCTTTGGTGGCTACCGTTTTGTATTTTTGCGATAGCACGGCGTTGATAAGCTCTTTGGAGGTTGTCTTGCCGTTGCTTCCCGTTAGGGCTAATATCTGAAGATCTAAAAACTTTCGATGATAGTACGCCAATTGTTGCAGCGCAAGCAGTACGCTTTCAACAAGCACTGTTTCTTCTGAAGATTTATGAAAAGCATCTTCGTCGACAACCACCTTGTATGCGCCTTTATCCAAAGCTTCCTGGGTAAAGTGATTTCCATTAAAATTTTCACCTTTAAGCGCAAAAAAAAGGCAGTTCTCAGTGATATTACGAGTATCTGTACAAACACCGCTACTTTTCAAAAAATACTGATGGAGGGCTTTAATATCCATATTTGATTATTCCAAAAAAAACCCTCCAAAGCTTTAACACAGGAGGGTTAGTTGTTTTTTTAAAAAGATTTTTTAGTTACGTGGACGTTTTCCTTTTTTGGATTTTGAACCTACCCTAGACATTGCACATCTAAAGCCAATATAGTCTGTTGCCATATCCTGTGGGAAGTAACGTCTTTGCGCTGGGTCTAACCAATAATCGCGGTCTTTCCAAGAACCTCCTTTATAAACTCGAACTTCGTTGTCAATCAAGGTAGTTCGGCTAGAGGATTTATCGTACTCTCTATCCAAATGTCCTGTGCTGTCAGCATATACATTTTGTTGAGGGGAATTGTACATGCGTTCATTGCTGTCAGTTTTGCCATCTGCATCACCAGAAAAAGATTGGTAATATCTAGTAGAACGTTTATCCCCATCTCTATAGTCACGGTTGTCGCTTGTTGAGAAGTTTGTACGTAAATACGTTTCATTTTCGTCAATTGGAACTTGAAGTATTTCGCCCGGCAGATTACGTGCTACAATTTTTCCGTTGCTCAAGGTATCCCAAACAATAGAATCTACTGTTACCACTTTTACTTTTCCGTCTTCACCAATTGCGTTTTTGGTGTAAACATTTCCTCGGTAATAATTGAAATCGTTAAATTCATCATCAACTATAGGTCGGTAGACATCCGCAACCCATTCGGCTACGTTCCCAGCCATGTCATATAGCCCAAAATCATTAGGCTCGTAGGATTTTACTTGTGCGGTAATGTCTGCACCATCATCACTCCATCCGGCTATACCACCGTAATCACCATCACCTTGTTTAAAGTTGGCCAATTGGTCTCCCCGGTTTTTTCTACTATCTGAACGGGTGGTTTGACCTTCCCATGGGTATTTTTTCTTTCCTCTATATACGTTGTAGTTACGAAGGCCTACAAGTCCAAGTGCCGCATATTCCCATTCTACTTCTGTAGGAAGGCGATAGGCGGGTAGGAGTAAACCATCCTTACGTTGTATATATAAGTTTGTACTATCCTTGCTTCTTTTAGCCACTTGTTCTGAACGATTTCCTCCGCGGGTAATAGAGTCATTTCCTCCATAAGTTTGGGTGGGGGCATTCAAATAAGTTTCAGTGTTGAAGGTTTCTCCGGGCTCAACATCATAACGAGCGTCACGAGAAGTAATCCCTTCCTTTTCAAGGACCAGTTCATTAACACGGTCAGTTCTCCAATTGCTGAATTCAACTGCTTGCAGCCAGCTTACCCCAACTACGGGATATTCAGCATATGCAGGATGACGAAGATAGTTATTGGTCATAACCTCATTAAATCCTAAACGGTTCCGCCAAACAAGTGTGTCTGGTAAGGCTCCATCATAAATTTTTCTATAATTTTCGTCCGTTGGTGGAAAAACACGCTTTAACCAATCTAAGTATTCAAGATACATAAGGTTGGTAACTTCGGTTTCATCCATATAAAAGGACTGAACGTGCTGTTGTGTAGGTGTATTGTTCCAATCGTGCATGGGATCGTCCTGAACCCTTCCCATGGTAAAAGTACCTCCTTCCACAAATACAAGGCCTGGGCCTGTTTCCTGTTCTTTTGTTTTTGGATCGTACTGAAAACCGCCTTCTTTGGCATTCATTTTCCAACCAGTGGCACGGGAGCTGTTTTTATAGTCTCTGGATTTGTTACAGCCTATAAGAAGTGAGGCTGTCAAAACAGTTACAAATAGCTTTAATGCTATATTTTTTCTTAACATCATAGATTCAAAAATGATAAAATTGGGTTCGCAATATAGTAATTAACGATAAAATCACAATAATATTTTATTATTATTGCAGTGTAAGGATTTGGAATCATTTGCTTCCAATCCGAATGCAAACGTATTAGTTTTAAAATTATTATCCTAATAGCATCCACAGGAAAACTTTAAAATTTTGCGCTATACTAACTATATATTTGAAGCGTTATTGGTACTAATGAGAAAAGCAATACTTTTTATAATAATAATTGGAATGCCTTTTTTGATAAAGGCACAAATAAAAAATGTTACTATTGATTGGGGGAAGGAGAAAACCGCTGATAATATTGCTGGAAAAAAAACGTCTGCTTCCTTCAGGGAAAAAGTCATAAACGACCTGCAATTACAGTTAACGCCGACAGATATATCTTATAGCACGCAATGGGAGGACACCGGTTATGCCGAGCCCGCTTCACTTGCAGTTTCCAACGTAGCATATGGGGTGCTTTCTTCCGAGGAATTAAATAAGATTGACAAAAATTTAGTGCCTAGCAAGCTTACTTACAGTATAGGCAGCACAACTGCACGAGGTGTTCTTTACACCATTTTTACACTTTCGCCCGTGGTTAAGAGTAATGGGGGGTATAAAAAAGTACTATCGTTTTCCCTGAATTATAGGTATATGGACCAAAACCGAAGGATGCCTCCAATTCCTATTTCCAATTCTGTGCTTGCCAGCGGGAAGTGGTACAAATTTAAGGTGGAGAAAACTGGCGTCCACAAATTGGATAAATCTTTTTTGAACAGTTTGGGGATGAACACTGACGGGGTTAACCCACGAAATATTAAAGTATACGGTAACGGCGGAGAAACACTTTCCCTCCTGAATATACAAAATAATATTTTTGATCTCCCTGAAACCTCCATACAGGTGGTGGGGGAAGAAGATGGAAGTTTTGATGGAGCAGACTATGTGCTGTTTTACGGCACAAGCACTGAAGGTTATGACCCAGAAAATGACAGCAACCTAAACCCATATAGCGATCAATCTTATTATTATGTAACGGCCGATGGCGGCCCGGGTAAAAGGATACAGCCGATGGCCGAACCTTTTGGAAATGCTGATAGGGTGATCAATCAATTCAACGATTATCAGTTTCATGAAAAGGATGAAGAAAGTCCATCCAAAGTAGGGCGCAGATGGTATGGCGACCGCTTTGATATTCAAAATGAACAAAGTTATGAATTTTTGTTCCCAAATATAGTTTCGGGGCAGCCAATGAATGTTGTGGTAAAAGCTGCCGCGGCTTCCGAAAACAATACTTCCCTTGCGCTTTCAATTAATAGCACCAGTTTAGACCCGCTTACTTTCCTCCGATTGGGGGAGCACCAATTGCTCAATTTGGATAATTTTATTGGACAAATCCCCGCGAGTGGCGAAACGGTGACCATTAATCTTGCCTATAACAATGCGGGCAATCCTTCGAGCATTGCTTATCTGGATTATATAAGTGTTGAAGCTTTGCGCCAATTGAGTGGCGTTGACGGGCAATTGGCTTTTAAGTACAATGAAGTAAAAAACCTATCGGGTATCGGTGAATATCAAATTAGTAATGCTTCACAATTTTCCCAAATATGGGATGTCACCAATATACAGTTCATTACTTCCAAACAAAATGAAGGCAATGCATCCTCTGTAAGCTTTAAGGCCAGCTTAGGGGAGCTGCGCAAATATGTAGCCGTAAATCCCAATGACTACTATACTCCTATAAAAATTGCACAATCTGTCGTGCAAAATCAGAATTTGAAAGGAACCATCTTCAAGGATCAGTCGGGAAATTTTCAGGATGTAGACTACATTATTATTACCGCACCATTTCTTATCCAACCCGCCTTGCGCTTGGCAGCCTTTCACAAGGAATCGCAAGGACTGAACGTAAAAGTGGTTACTACCGATAAAATTTATGAAGAATTCAGCTCAGGAAAACAGGATATAGGGGCTATACGAAACTTTGTACGGTATGTTTATGAAAATGCCTCCTCGGAATCCAGACGACTTAAATATGTAGGGATTATTGGTGATGCTTCTGTTGATTACAAAAATAGGCTTGCCAACAATAATAATATAGTGCCCACCTTCCAGACACTTTACGGCGAAAATGAAAGCAATTCATTTATGTCTGACGATTTTTATGGTGGTATGGATCCACTTACTGGCGGATCAATTGGGGGCGAAACCGTGGACGAAAATGGAGTTAAGCAACCTGATGTTGACAAGCTGGACATTGCAATGGGCAGAATAGTTGTAGACAATGTTTCGTTGGCAAATGCAATGGTTGACAAAATAATCAACTATTCATCAAAGGCTTCCTACGGAAATTGGCGAACCAATTTTGTGCTGGTTTCGGATGACGTGGATAAGAGCGGGGAACAAATCCTGGAACAGGATCTCGATGCACTGGGCGATGAAATATCAGCAAAAAAACCTTTTGTGAATGTGAAGAAAATCCATTCAGATGCATACCAACAGCAGACCTCTTCGGGAGGAAACAGATATCCCGAAGTAAATGAAGCTATAAAAAAAGCTGTTGAGGTTGGAGCCATAATCATGAACTATTTTGGACATGGTGGCGAGGATGGCCTGTCTTCAGAATACATATATACCAAACAAACGGCGCAGGATTTCAAGAATAAAAATAACCTTCCCTGTATTATTACTGTTACTTGCGAATTTACAAAGTTTGACAACCCTTTGCGCATCACGGCAGGGGAGCTCACCTTTCAAAATAAGGAAGGAGGGGCCATTTCCTTGGTTTCAACCACAAGGGCTATTTTTATAAATACAGGGGTTTTGTTTAATCAACTCTTGGCAGATGAACTTTTTGGTTTTGACACCGACACGCCCGCTACCCCTGCGGAAGGACTAAGGTTATCGAAGAACGATATTAGTAGTGGACTGCGAAGGGTGGTCTATTATATTGGCGATCCGGCCATGCCGTTGGCATTTCCCAAAAAGGATATACGTATTACAAAACTCAATGGGGTGCCCATTGGGCAAGCCACCGATACATTAAAAGCCCTCAGTAAAATAAAAATTGAAGGAGAGGTCATTAATGCAGCGGGAACATTATTGACGGATTATAATGGAATACTTGAAGCTAAAATGTACGATAAAAATGTGCAAAGGCAAACCCTTGACAATGATGGGGCAGGTTTTGTTATGAACTTTATAACTTTAGGTGAAGGTCTTTTTAATGGGCAAGCTACCGTAGAAAATGGTCGCTTTGAGTTTGAGTTTGTCGTCCCGAGAGATATACAGATACCCTTGGGGACTGGTAGGTTAAGTCTCTACTCCCAAAAAAATAATGCATTGGAAGACCAAACTGGCGTAAACCTCGATTTAAAAGTTGGCGGGCTAAACGAAAATGCCCCAGAGGACAATGAAGGGCCGTTGATTCGGCTTTATATGAATGATGAAAGTTTTGTTTCTGGCGGCATCACGGATGATTCCCCAATCCTTATCGCTAAGTTGGAAGATCCAAATGGGATCAATACTGCCAGCGGTATAGGCCATGATATAGTGGCTATTTTGGATGGAGATGAATCCAATCCATTTCTTTTAAACGAATTTTATCAAGCCGAAATAGACGATTACACAAAGGGAAAAACAAATTACAAATTCCGCGATCTGGAGGACGGGCTCCACACGCTCACAGTAAAGGCATGGGACGTATATAATAATTCATCCACCGCCGA
>JBBQQN010000039.1:0-26059 GCA_038215845.1 Flavobacteriales bacterium
TATCTATTTCTCCAGAAAAAAGGAGTCAAAAGAATTAGTACGGTAAACAATTCCAACCTTCCTATGAGCATTAAAAAGCTGGCCCACCATTTTGCAGCATTTGGCAGGTATCCATAATTGTCCACCGGACCCAAATCGCCCAATGCTGGCCCAATATTTCCTAAAGTGGAAGCGGCACCTCCCAGTGCGGTTTTAAAATCAAGACCCAACCACGAAAAGACAAGGGTTCCAATAATAAAGGAAAGCATATAGAGTATAAAGAAACCAAGTATATTGAAAACAATAGGTTGTGGAATGGCTTTTCGGTTATAGCGTACGGGCAGAATGGCATGTGGGTGCAGCGTTCTTTTAAATTCCAACACTCCGTTCTTTATCATAATTAAATGGCGCATAATTTTTATACCTCCAGCCGTAGAACCTGCACAACCTCCCAAAAACATAATCCCAAAAAAGAAAAGGGTTAAAAATGGTGTCCATAATGTATAATCGGCACTTACAAAACCAGTAGTTGTAATTATAGTAAGCACTTGAAAAAGGCCATGCCTAATGGAGCTTTCAAAACGACCCCATATCATTGGATGTCCAATGCTGGAAAGGGCAATATCTGCCTGAAAATAAATAAGAAGTGCCGCAACAATAGTCAATCCAACAACAAAAGCACTGTAAAGCAAAAATTCTTCATCCTGAAAAATTTTTCGGAATTTTCTTTTAAAAGCAAAATAGCTCAATACAAAATTGCTTCCGGCCAAAAACATAAAGAAAATAATAATGTATTGGATCATTGGCTTGTCATTCCAAAAAGCAACACTGGCATTTTTTGTTGAAAACCCTCCGGTACTTAAGGTGGACAAAGAATGGTTGATAGCGTCAAAAAAGCTCATGCCGGCAACTTTCAATAAAATGGTTTCGGCAAGAGTATAACCTACATAAATTAACCACAATCGCTTTGCAGTATCCGTAATACGCGGATGAAGTTTTTCTCCACCAGGACCGGGTGCTTCTGCAGCAAAAAGTTGCATTCCGCCAATTCCCAGTAATGGCAATATTGCAATGGCCAAAACGATAATTCCCATCCCACCTATCCAGTGGGTTATGCTTCGCCAAAACAAAACTCCTCTCGGCACAACTTCAATATCATTCAAAATAGAAGCTCCGGTAGTGGTATAACCGCTCATGGTTTCAAAAAATGCATCGGTAAAACTGGGAATAGCGCCTGTAAACAAATAAGGCAACGTGCCTATTAAGGCCATGGATAGCCAGCCAAAAGTTACTATTATGTAACCTTCTCTTTTTTGAACTTCCTTTCGGTGTTTTTTTGTGAAAAACATGATAATGCCGCCCAATAATAATGCGGTACACCCGGCAGCGAGCATTTCTTTTGTAACCCCGTCCTTATAATACCAAGAAACGAGGGAACAAAGAAGAATAAATCCTCCGTTTACGGTCCATAGAAGGCCAATTAAATGGAAAATTATTTTATAGTTAAGCTTGGAGAGAGAACCCATTACACAAAAAGTTTTTCAACTTTCCCGATAGATTGGGGTAAACAGCAGACCACTACCCTATCGCCATTTTTAATTTCAAAATCGCCCAAGGCAACCATTCCTTCCCCATTTCTTACAACACCGCCAATAATAGCAGAAACTGGAAAATCGAGATCCTTTATTTTTTTGTTGCAAACCTTTGAGTTTTGTGAAACAACGAATTCCAATAATTCGGCGTTCATATTGTTCAACTTGGTCATGGCAACAACGTTACCTTTCCTTACGTAGCGGAAGATATTGTTGGCCGCAAGAAGCTTTTTATTTATAAGCGTATCAATACCAATTGAGTGCGACAATTGAAAATAATCCATATTTTCAACAAGGGCAATAGCTTTTTTTACTCCTTTTGATTTGGCGACCAAACAGGACATAATATTTGTTTCGCTATTTCCGGTCACGGCTATAAATGCGTCCATATCTTGGATGGATTCTTCTAGAAGCAGTTCTACATTCCGGCCATCGCCATTTATTACAAGGCAGCCGGGAATTTCATCTGCAATCTCAAAAGCCTTATCCTTTACGCTTTCAATAAGCTTTACTCTGAAACTGCTTTTGCAAAGATCTTTGGCTGTTTTATAGCCAATTTTACTTCCGCCCAAAATCATCACGTTTTTGATATCCTGATGGGTCTTTCCTGAAAGCTTGAAAATTTGGTCAACCCCATTTTTAACTGTGGTAAAGTAAACTTGATCGCCTTCCTTAAAAAGGGTATCGCCCCGGGGTATTAAAGTATATTGGGTTCCAAAACGTTGCACTGCAATGGGCACATATTTAAGTTCCGGGTAAATCTTTCCTATTTCCTTGACAGATTTTCCAACGAAAGCCGAAGTACGAGAAAGGCTTAAACCAATCATCGTCAAAGCCCCGTTTTCAAATTCAAAGGTATCGTTAAACGCACTTTGATTGAGAAGCATTTCAATTTCATTGGAAGCCAGCGATTCAGGGGAAATCAATTCATCAATACCGAATTTGGTAAATCCAACCTCGTCTTTTCTGTCTATAAATTCTGTGTTTGATATTCGGGCAATAGTACGTTTGGCGCCCAGTTGTTTGGCGAGCACGCAAACTGTAATATTTGTAGTTTCACTGGAAGTAACCGCAATTACCAAATCTGTATCATGTACATTTGAATCCTGGAGCACCGAAATGGAAGTGGCATCCCCGCGCACCACCCGAATATCCAAATGGGTACCTGCATTGGTTAAGGATTCGCGGTCGTTATCAATTAGGGTTATATCCTGTGATTCAAAAGAAAGCAATTTCGCCAAATGGAAACCAACTTCCCCAGCCCCTGCAATAATAATCTTCATTTTATTTAATTATATTAGGCAACAAATAATCCTCAACAATCAATTTCAGAAAAATTGAAAAATAAAAGAATATCCACAAATATATAGAAATTAAAACCACAGATTCAAATACAAAGCTTTTATGTATTTTATAAAGCAAACCGTTGCAAATATTAAAAAATACGTAGTTTTGTTCCCGAAATTTTTATGGAAAAGAAAATAACCCCTTACAAAGATTCTGCGCTTGGCAAAAAGAAGCAGGTTGAACAAATGTTCGACACAATTTCGGAAAATTATGATGGGCTCAACCGAATAATTTCGTTGGGTTCCGATGTAAAATGGCGAAGAAAGGTAATTAAAATTGTTTCAGAAAAACAGCCTAAAAGCATCCTCGATATTGCAACGGGAACTGGTGATTTGGCTATTCAATTTGCGGAAAGCACTTCCGCCGCAAAAATTGTGGGCTTGGATATTTCTGACGGAATGCTGTCCGTAGCCCGGAAAAAAGTTGTGGGGAAACCCATTTCGAAAAAAATCGAGTTTTTACAAGCAGACTCTGAAGCCTTGCCTTTTGAGGATAATTCGTTTGATGCTATAACGGTTTCCTTTGGCATAAGGAATTTTGAAAATCTTGAAACCGGCCTTTCAGAAATTTTAAGGGTTTTGAAAAAAGATGGAATTTTTGTGATACTGGAAACTTCAGTGCCAACAAAATTCCCCGTAAAACAAGGCTATCATTTTTATTCAAAAATGGTTTTGCCACTGATCGGCAAAATCTTTTCAAAAGACAAAGTTGCCTACAAATATCTAAGCGAAAGTGCTTCGGTATTTCCTTTTGGGAAAAAGCTCAACAATATTTTAGTGGAAATTGGGTTTAAACAAGTGGAAAATAAGCCGCAAACTTTTGGCGTGGCAACCATATATACCGCTACCAAATAACTATGAAGAAAATATTTTTTGTACTGGCCGTTTTATTCATTGCAGAAAGTGCCAATGCGCAATGGTTTTTTAACCATGAGCGGATTGCAAACCTTGAAAACTTTGATAAAAAATTTCTTACATATGGCTACTTTCTTGGCTTTAACAGCTACGATTTCAAAATTGACTATATAGATCAATATGCCACCAATGAGGAAATTCAGGTAGAGCGTTCTGCAGGGTTTAATGTTGGGCTGGTAGGCGATATGCGTATAAGCCCCTACCTTAACCTTCGCTTGGAACCGGGTTTATATTTTACACAGCGCGATCTTATATTTCCTGGATTTGAAGATCCCCAGGATTATTTAAGGCAAGTAAAATCCACGTATATCCACGTGCCCTTACTTTTGAAAGTTTCTACGAAGCGATTGAACAATATAAAGCCCTTTATTATCGGAGGAGTTTCAACTTCGCTAAACCTTTCCAGCAACGAAAATAATCCCGAGGACAATGAACAGGGAAAATTTAGGATGACCAACAATACCAATTATTATGAACTTGGGTTTGGGATAGATTTTTATTTATACTATTTTAAATTCACTCCGTCCATCCGCGGTGTTTTTGCCATCAATGATGAACTTGTGCGCGATGACGACCCAAATAGTCCCTACACCAGTAATATAGACCAACTGTCCACTCGGGGAATTTTTATTAACTTTACTTTTCAGTAGACCTTTTAAATTCACTTAAAAATATGGAAGTGGCCATGGCCACATTCAAACTTTCTGTTTTTTGAATTTTCCCAAAACGGGGAATGGTAATTTTGTGCGTCAATAGATTCATAATTTCTTCTGAAATACCATTTGCTTCATTCCCCATAACCAAAATAGCATTTTCCTCAAGTTTTTCCGAATAGATATTCCCACCTTCCATACACGCTCCATAAATGGGAAGTGCACTGTTTTTAATAAAATCTGGCAGAGAAAGATAATGTACTTGCACCCGCACCAAGGAGCCCATGGTTGCTTGTACCACCTTAGGATTGTAACAATCCGCAGTGTCTTCAGAACAAAGAAGCTGTTGCACGCCAAACCAATCGCAAAGGCGAATTATGGTTCCTAAATTTCCGGGATCGCGAACGGCGTCAAGGGCCACTATAAGTCCGGAATCGAGTATGGCAGTGGGGTTTGGGATTTCAAAAATGGCAAGGGCAGTATTTGCTGTTTTAAGGTTACTTAATTTCTGTAATTCGGCATCTGTAACCAGATAATGGTTTTCCTTTATAATTTGATTTTTGTCAGTGGAAAATAGAGAATGTAACTTGATATTTTCCCGCAATAATTCTTCAATAATTTTGGGGCCTTCTGCTACAAATAAACCGTTTTTGTCTCGGTACTTTTTCTGTTGAAGTCCCGTTATTAATTTTGTTTGACTTTTGCTGACCAAAATATAGTATTTTTGAAACTGATTTAAATATACCCTTGAAACACCTCCTTACAAAAATATCCATCACTTCTGTATTAGTAGGCTTCCTCATTTCTTGTAACGCCACTAAACGTGTTGCGGACGATGAATATTTATTGACCAAAAATACCATTATTGTTGATAGTTTGAAAATAAAAGATAACGGGATCTACAGCCAATTGGCCCAAAAACCAAATACCAAAATTCCGCTGCTTGGCCTTCCCCTTGGTCTTTATATATATAATCTTGCCGATCCAAAACCAGACTCTACCTACTATCACTGGCTTCATAAAAATCCTAAACGTGAAGAACGACTTATACGGTTGCTATCCAAAAAACAAGTAGATGCCATTGACAGCAGTTATGTTGGGTTTAACCAATGGTTACAGAAATCGGGAGATGCGCCCGTTGTAATTTCAGATGCCAAAATAGTTAAATCAGTAGAGCGATTAAAAAGATGGTATTCCAGTTTCGGGTATTTCAATAACCAAGTGGATTATGAAATAATACCAAGTGAAAAAAAGAAGAAAAGAGCCCAAATTCAGTATAAAGTAGAAAGACAGCAACCCTATTTTATCGATTCCATTTCAGAAAAAATAAGTTCGCCGGTTGTCGATTCTCTATTTCAGCTTACCCGTGGGAGCGCTTTTATAGTGCCCGGAAAACAATATGCCGCCAATGATTTTGTAAACGAACGGGATCGGCTTACCATCCAGTTCCGAAATTCTGGACTATACCATTTTGATCAAGAATATGTAGGTTTTGAAGCCGATACGGTAAACACGGACCATAAAGCGAATATAACCTACCTACTTCCAGATAGAACAATTGTTGAAGGAGACAGCACATACACAGTTCCATTTAAAGTACACAAGATTAAGGAAGTACGGATTATTACAGATTTCTCTTATGCAAATAAGGATAATAGCTTTCAAGATTCCATAACCTATAAAGGCTACAAGCTTTACAGCTATGGGAAAATGCGATATAGGCCTAAGGCAATAACTGATGCCGTTTCAATTAATCCCGGTAAAATATTCAAGGACATTGATCGAACGCTGACTTACAATCAAATAAGCGATTTGCGGATTTTTAAATATCCCAATATATCCTATCAGGATATTCCACAGGATTCAACACAAAGCCAGCTCATTTCAACCATCTTATTAACGCCACGGGACCGTTTTACTTTGGGGGCAGATTTTGATGCCTACACCTCTACCATCCAACAATTCGGGATAAGTTTTAGCGGAAATATGATTTTTAGGAATATTTTCCGCGGGGCGGAAATTCTTGAAATATCTGGGCGCGGAAGTTTGGGCTCTTCAAAAGATGCTGCAGACAGCCAAAGCGGATTTTTTAATATTTCAGAAATAGGGGGCGATGTAAAACTTACCTTCCCAAGGATAATTTTTCCTATCAATACCGAAAAAGTGATCCCCAAATATATGTCGCCATCTACTAGCCTGAGCATTGGTGCCAGCGCACAGAATAATATTGGCCTGGATCGGCGAACTGTTAACGGCGTGTTCAGTTATCGATGGAAACCCTCAAAAATTCTTACCTATCAACTGGATTTGCTCAACCTGCAATACGTACGAAATTTGAATACGGGTAATTATTTTAATGTATACAGAAATTCCTTCGATCAGTTAAACAATATTGCCCAACAAACAGAAACCGGCTCCCCGGGAACTATAAATCCCGACTACTACAATGTTGATGACAACAATAATCTACAGCTTATAATTCCGGATGGTGCCAATAGCTTTATTAATGAGGTTCAAAGTGGAACAATATCTCCTTTTTCATCAGACGGCAATGCTTTCAACACAGTGGATAATATTGATGAGCGAAAAAAACGTCTTACTGAAGACAATTTAATTTTCGCAACAAATATTACCCGCACCAGAGATACGCGTGAAAATATTCAGGATAACAATTTTTCGCGAACCCGCTATAAGCTGGAAACTGCGGGGAATCTTCTTTCAGGGATTTCCAGCCTTGCAGGCTTTCAAAAAAATGAAGATGGAAATTATGAAGCTTTGGGGGTTGTTTATTCACAATATATTAAAGGAGAAGGCGAATATATAAAACACTGGGAGCTTAACGGGAACAATGTTTTGGCTTTTCGAGCCTTCGGCGGGATTGCCATTCCATACGGAAACAGCAACAGCATCCCCTTTACCCGAAGCTATTTTGCAGGTGGAGCAAATGACAACCGGGGTTGGCGAGCTTACGCTCTTGGCCCGGGAAGCAGTGGCAGTACAGACGAATTTAATGAAGCAAACTTTAAGATAGCGCTAAACGCTGAATATAGATTTACCATTTTGGGAGCCTTCAAAGGCGCACTTTTTGTTGATGCCGGAAATATTTGGAATGTTCTCGATAATATTGAGGATGAGGCCTCAGTATTCAATGGAATAGCAGACATTAAGGAACTTGCCGTTGCCTCGGGTTTGGGGCTTCGGTACGATTTTGGTTTTTTTGTACTTCGTTTTGATGTAGGGTTTAAAACACATAATCCAGCACGACCCATAGGCGAACGCTGGTTTAGGGACTATAACTTTCCCAATGCTGTTTACAACATAGGCATTAACTATCCTTTCTAAACCATTAAAATTTATTATTTTTGTCAGCTAACTTCATCATATTATGAGCCACGGCATTGTACCCGGTGTAGCCACCGGAAAAGAAATTCAAAGAATTCACCAATACGCGAAGGAAAAAGGATTTGCCATGCCTGCGGTAAACGTAGTTGGCTCCAGTACCGTCAACACTGTACTTGAAACCGCTGCGGGATTTAATTCGCCAGTGATCATTCAATTTTCCAATGGCGGATCCCACTTTAATGCGGGGAAAGGCCTTTCCAATGAAAACGAGAAAGCTGCCATTGCAGGTGGTATTTCTGGTGCGAAACACGTTCATGAACTTGCAAAAGTATATGGCGCCACGGTAATTTTGCATACTGACCACTGTGCAAAAAAATTACTTCCTTGGATTGACGGATTGTTGGATGCAGGTGAAAAATTCTTCAAGGAAACCGGAAAACCACTCTATAGTTCACATATGATTGATCTTTCCGAAGAACCCATTGAAGAAAATATAGAGATTTCAAAACGGTACTTGGAACGGATGAGCAAAATAGGAATGACCCTTGAAATAGAATTGGGGATTACCGGCGGCGAAGAAGATGGAGTAGACAATACCAATGTAGATTCTTCAAAACTATACACCCAGCCAGAAGAAGTAGCTTATGCCTATGAAGAACTGCTGAAAGTGAGTGATCAATTTACAATAGCCGCAGCATTCGGAAATGTGCACGGGGTTTACAAACCTGGTAATGTGAAGTTGCAACCCATAATTTTGAAAAATTCGCAGGAATACGTTCAGAAAAAATTCCATACGGGGTATAATCCAATAGATTTTGTTTTTCACGGTGGAAGCGGTTCTACCTTGGAAGAGATAAGGGAAGCAATAGGCTACGGCGTAATAAAGATGAATATTGATACCGATCTTCAATATGCATATACTGAAGGTGTTCGCGATTATATTTTGACCCATCAAGAATATTTAAAATCTCAAATTGGTAATCCCGAAGGAGCAGAAGTTCCAAACAAAAAATATTATGATCCAAGAAAATGGCTTCGCGAAGGGGAGCTTACTTTCAAAAAAAGACTGGAACAGGCTTTTAAAGATCTTAATAATGTGAATACTTTATAGCCCTCAACAAAAAAACTACAAACCATAAACTACACATAAAAATGCCTTGGTTTAAAAGAACAAAAAAAGGGATTCAAACCCCAACGGAAGAAAAAAAGGATGTCCCAAAAGGACTCTGGTACAAATCCCCCACCGGTAAAATTATTGACAGCGATGAACTAGAACGCAATTTTTATGTGAGTCCGGAAGATGGTTACCACGTAAGAATAGGAAGCAAAGAGTATTTTGAAATCCTGTTTGATGATAACAAGTTCAAGGAACTCGACAAAGGTCTTATTTCTAAGGATTCGTTAAATTTTGAAGACAAAAAAAAATACACAGACCGCCTAAAGGAAGCCCAGGACAAAACAGGCCTTAAGGATGCCGTACGCACAGGCGTTGGCAAATCAATGGGTGAAGATCTGGTTATAGCGTGTATGGATTTCAGTTTTATTGGAGGATCCATGGGAAGCGTTGTGGGGGAAAAAATTGCCCGTGCTGCCGATTATTCCTTAAAGAATAAAATTCCCTTATTGATTATTTCCAAAAGTGGTGGCGCCCGTATGATGGAAGCCGCACTTTCTCTTATGCAACTTGCAAAAACAAGTGTAAAACTCGCTCAACTCAGCGATGCTGGCATTCCTTATATATCACTATGCACAGATCCAACCACTGGTGGAACCACTGCTTCCTTTGCGATGCTTGGCGACATAAACATTAGCGAGCCGGGCGCTTTAATAGGTTTTGCAGGACCACGTGTGGTACGCGATACTACAGGGAAAGAATTACCTGAAGGTTTTCAAACGGCCGAATTTGTTTTGGAACATGGCTTCCTAGATTTTATTTCACACCGAAAAGACCTTAAACGCAAAATAAATCTTTATTTGGATTTGGTGCTCAACCGGCCCTTACGTGAAAAGACCGCATAAAAAAAGCTGCTCAAACCGAGCAGCTTTTTTTTGATTATCAAATTCTATTAATTCATTATAAAAGGATATTCTTGGCCATTATAAATAAATACAGCCATATTATCACAGGCGCCATCACCAAAATTGATGCCAGCGGTAACACCATCTTGACTAACTTCCAAAACTCCACTGACCAAATAACGGCAGGATAATTTACGCACCAACGTTTCCGTTACCTCTCCATTTCTTTCAAAACCATTTGTGAAAGTAGTTGCCCAGTTTCCGTTAACATGGTATACGTTATCAAGCCACGTTCCGGTGCCAACACCTTCAACCCATTCCGACACACGAAGCCCAACGCGTGTTCCCGTAACTGGTGTATTCGGAAAACTGACCGTTATGGTTTCATTGATAGTGGACTGTGGATTTCCATTCTGGTTGGCAATTTCATATAAAATCTTGCCTCCGCCAGCAACACCGTTTCCATTAAAAATAAAATCTTGAAAAGTATAATTCACTGTATAGGTTCCACTTACCAAAGGACCATATTCCAAAAAGATTTTTCCTGAAACCACGTTGCCATTGTTAAGCTCGCAGGATTCACCAAAGTCAAGGGTAATGGTTATTATATTGCCCTGTGAACCAACAGTAATAACGGTACATTCGGGAAAGAGTGAAAGCCCAGTTGGGCCACGTCCTTGCGTTTCATTTTCAACAAAAGCCTCTTCCATAATATTAAAAGTGCCCTCGGCAATATTATCGGTCTTTGCGGCTCTCATTGAATCTTCAGTAGAAAAATTCACTTGTTCAGCATCATTATTTTCATCTTTATTACAGCTTGTAAAAAACAGCATACCAATAGTAGAAAATAAAACAGCTGATGTTTTAAGGGTGTTTTTCATAAAATTGAGGTTTAGGGGTTTAGACCTTTATAACGATAAAAAAACTAAATCAGATATATTTTGGAATTAATATATTTCAAAGTCCAAAATTTTAAAAGGGATTTTGTACTTTTGCCACCTTGATTATCAAAACGGTAGTCAGTACATAAAAATCATTTTAATAATATTGGCATGTATTTATCAACAGAAGAAAAAGGAAAAATTTTCGAAAAACACGGAAAGTCTAAGACTGACACCGGTTCTGCAGAAGGACAAATTGCGTTATTCACTTACCGCATTGAACATCTAACAAAGCACCTTAAAGCTAACCACAAGGATTACAACACTGAACGTTCTTTGGTTATGTTGGTAGGAAAAAGACGGTCATTATTGGATTACCTTATAAAAAAGGACATCCTTCGTTACCGTGCAATCGTTAAAGAATTAGGATTACGTAAGTAATTTTTAAAAGGGCTCTTTATGGGCCCTTTTGTTTTTATTATTTTTTCTTCAGAATTAATTTTCTGAATACATAGAAAAGCTACCCTTAGGTTTTTCATTGGTCAACCACAACAACACAACAACACTACGGCTGACAAACAGCCGCTGACCATTTTTAACCGTCCAATTTATGGACAAAATGAAAAACACATGATACCTAAAGTATTTAGAGAGGTCATAGACCTTGGCGATGGAAGGGAAATTTCCATCGAGACCGGAAAATTGGCAAAACAGGCCCACGGATCTGTTGTTGTACAATCCGGAAAATGTATGCTGCTTTGTACAGTAGTTTCCAACTACAAACAAAGTGATGTTGATTTTCTACCATTAACAGTAGATTATCGGGAAAAATTTGCAGCTTCGGGTCGTTACCCAGGTGGTTTCTTCAAAAGAGAAGCAAGACCAAGCGATGGCGAAGTATTGACAATGCGTTTAGTGGATCGCGTTTTGCGCCCACTTTTCCCAAAAGATTATCACGCAGAAACACAAGTAATGATTCAATTAATGAGTCATGATGATGATGTTATGCCAGATGCAATGGCAGGTTTAGCCGCTTCTGCAGCTATTCAACTTTCAGATTTTCCGTTTGAATGCGCAATTTCTGAAGCACGCGTAGGAAGAATCAATGGCGAATTCGTAATAAACCCTTCAAGAGCTCAATTGGAAAAATCTGACATCGATATGGTGATTGGAGCTTCTGCAGATTCTGTGATGATGGTTGAAGGCGAAATGAAAGAAATTTCAGAAGAAGAAATGGTTGAGGCCATCAAATTTGCACACGAACACATTAAAAAACAATGTGAAGCGCAGATGAGATTAGCTGAAGCTGTTGGAAGAAAAGAAGTACGTGAATATGATTCTGAAGCTGAAGACGAAGATCTAGCGAGGAAAATTCATGATATGGCTTACGATAAAGTTTATGCTATCGCAAAAGCTGGATCTGCAAAACATGAAAGAACCGCTTCCTTTTCCGAAATAAAAGAAGATATAAAAGCCACATTTTCTGAAGAAGAAATGGCTGATTTTGGTGATTTAGTTTCAAAATATTACAGCAAAGCTGAAAAAGCTGCCGTTCGCGATCTTACCTTAAACGAAGGTTTGCGTTTAGACGGAAGAAAAACAGACGAGATTCGCCCAATCTGGTGTGAGGTTGATTATTTGCCTTCCGTACACGGTTCCGCTATTTTCACAAGAGGTGAAACTCAAGCATTGGCTACGGTTACTTTGGGAACTTCAAGAGAAGCAAACCAAATTGATATGCCATCTTTTGAAGGTGAGGAAACCTTTTATCTTCACTATAACTTCCCTCCTTTCTCAACTGGTGAGGCCCGCCCAATCCGCGGAACTTCACGAAGAGAAGTTGGTCACGGAAACTTGGCACAAAGAGCTTTAAAAGGAATGATTCCTGCAGATTGTCCTTACACAGTACGTGTAGTTGCAGAAGTATTAGAATCTAACGGTTCTTCTTCTATGGCGACAGTTTGTTCTGGAACTATGGCGTTAATGGATGCAGGTGTAAAATTGAAAAAACCAGTTTCTGGTATTGCAATGGGATTGATCTCTGATGCAAATTCTGGAAAATATGCAGTGCTTTCCGATATTTTAGGTGATGAAGATCACTTAGGAGATATGGACTTTAAAGTAACCGGAACAGCGGACGGAATTACCGCTTGCCAGATGGACATTAAAGTAAAAGGTCTTTCTTATGAAATTTTGGTGAATGCTTTAAAACAAGCATCCGCAGGTCGCTTGCACATTCTTGGTAAATTAATTGAGACTATTGCAACTCCTAATGCAGATGTAAAGCCACACGCTCCAAAAATGATTACCGTTACTATTCCAAATGAATTTATCGGTGCTTTGATTGGACCAGGTGGAAAAGTGATCCAACAACTTCAAAAAGACACCAAAACTACGATTGTAATCAACGAAGATCCAGTTACCGAAGAAGGTATTGTGGAAATTCTTGGAACAAACCAAGCTGGAATTGATGCAGTGTTGGCGAAAATTGATTCACTTACCTTCAAACCAGTAGTAGGTAGCGTGTACGAAGTTAAAGTAATTAAAATGCTTGACTTTGGAGCCGTTGTTGAATATCTGGATGCTCCAGGAAATGAAGTTTTGCTTCACGTTTCTGAACTTGCATGGGAACGCACCGAAAACGTTAGCGATGTTGTAAACATGGGCGATGTTTTTGATGTGAAATACATGGGAACAGACCCACGTACCCGTAAGGAAAAAGTTTCACGTAAAGTGTTGCTTGAAAAACCAGAAGGTTATAAAGAACGTCCACCACGCGATGATAGTCGAAGTGGTTCAAGAGACAGAGACAATCGTGGACGCGACAACCGTGGCCGTGACGATCGTAACAGTCGTGATAGAGATAGAAAGAGAGATTAATTCTGAATCAGAATTATGAATTATTAAAACGCCTTCAGCAATGAAGGCGTTTTTTATTTGGGATACAGTTCACTTGAAGAATTTATAGGACATAAGCAGTCCCTGGATTAGTGCGATAAAAAAATTATCTTTACGGGATAACGGTAATAGATGTTACTATATAACGAGTTAGCGGTCAGGCGGAACTAAATCAGACACAAATATTATATGGCATAATGGAAAATAGAAATTTGAAAACCTTCCCTATATTAACAACAGAAAGATTGACCCTCCGACAATTATCAGATAGCGATGTTCAGGAAATATTTCTTCTTCGTTCTGACACTTTAATAAACAAATATCTTAACAGACAGCCATGTAAAACATTGGAAGACGCATTGGAATTTATTGAGAAGATAAAAAACAATAGCCTTTCTTATTGGGCAATTGCACAAAAAGGAAACGAAAAACTTGTAGGGACAATTTGTCTTTTTGATGTTTCAGAAGAACTAAAAAAAGGTGAAATTGGATATGAACTTTTAACGGAACATCAAGGAAAAGGAATTATGAGAGAGGCAGCAAAAAAAATAATTGAATATTCAATTCAAAAACTTGGATTAAAAACAATTGATGCTTATACACATAAGGACAACCAAAGTTCCACCAATCTTCTGAAAGAGTTGAAATTTAAGGGTACGGATAGCGCTGATGAAACAAATTCAAATTTGATTTTATTCCGACTAAACATTAATAATAAAAATAAATAAGGATTCAAAAAAAGCTCGAACAGTTACAGCCCTATATAGCATATAAAACAGCTAACCTTATAAATCACCTTCAGTCCCACATCTTCAAGTGAAGGCATTTTTTTATGCCACAATAGCAGTGTTTTAGATGATACTGCCTATTTGCCGACATATTAGCAGGGTTTCCGGGTTTGTTAAATATTTTAACAAAAATTTAGTAAAATCTTCTCGCCTTCTTTAAACAGTGGCCTACCACCCCTTTATTTCTAAGTTAGAATTTAATTAAAAATAATACCCCATTACAGTATAATACTTGCATTTGTATAAGCTAAATAACAAAGGAACTATGAAAGTACTAGTAATTGGCGCAGGAAATATGGGATTGACTTATGCGGAAGGCATGGCAAAATCGCCATATCTGAATCGTAGGAATTTAATGATTTACGATGTTTCCCCAGAAAAGACATTGGAATTAAAAGAAGTTCCAAATTTTGATGCCTACGATAAAATTGAGGATTGCCTGCCAAACGCAGATGTGGTATTTATAGCGGTAAAACCGTATCACAGTGAAGAATTATTTAAGTCGATAAAAACAATGGTGAACGAAAACCAGCTGTTTATTTCCTTAATGGCAGGTATTACCATCAATACCATACAAGAAAGTTTGGGCATTAAAAAAGTAGTGCGGGCTATGCCCAATCTTCCTGCAAAGGTAGGTTTGGGAATGACTTCCTTTACCGAATCCAAGGAAGTGAGCCGCATTGAATTAATAATGGTTCGCAATCTTCTCGACACTACAGGAGAAGCTATTCACGTTAAAAATGAAAATTTCATCAATGCTTCTACGGGTATTTCGGGGAGTGGACCGGCCTATGTATTTTACTTTATGCAATCCATGATGGAGGCAGCTCTTAAAATGGGCTTTTCACAGAACGATTCAAAAATATTGGTTACCCAAACATTTGAAGGTGCAGTGGCATTGTTCAATGATTCGGATATTTCCCCGAATGCATGGATGGAGATGGTTGCCTCAAAAGGAGGTACCACACGCGCCGCCTTGGATTCCATGGAAGACAATAACGTAAAAGAACTTATTAAAGAAGCTGCTTACGCGGCATTTGATAGAGCAACAGAGCTCGGACAATAAATAAAACCAAAAATAAAGTTATGAATAAAAAACGAGTGGTTATAAAAGTAGGAACCAACGTTATGACGAACAGAGACAACAGGATAGTAGTTCCTATTCTAAATGAACTTGTCCGTCAAATTGCTGAAGTTTATGAAAACGGGTTTATGCCCGTATTGGTTTCATCAGGATCGGCAATTGCCGGTAAAGAAGTGTTAGGCGAATGTTTGGCGAAAGATGATGCTACGCGCCGACAAATTTATTCTTCGGTTGGCCAACCCCGAATGATGCGCCATTACTACAGCTTATTTCATGATCACGGAATGCGTTGCGCACAAATTTTGGCAACTAAGCGAGATTTTTCCCCGGGAAAACACAGGGAAAATATGATCAACTGTTATGAAGGTTTGCTTGATGAAGGGATTGTTCCCATTGCAAATGAAGATGATGCCGTTTCCTTAACGCTTTCTATGTTCAGCGATAATGATGAATTGGCAAGCTTGGTTGCAGAATTAATTCAAGCAGACGCCTTGATTATTTTAACAGACACAGATGGTTTATATACCGGAAACCCGGACCATGAGGATTCACGAAAAATTGATGAAGTACATCATAAAGAAGATGTAGAACAATATGTTCAGAAATCCAAAAAAGGTGAAGGCGAAGGTCGTGGCGGAATGAAATCTAAATTGAAAATTGCCAAGGAAACTTCACTGAAAAATATTCCTACTTATATCGCAAATGGAAAACAGAAAAATGTAATTGTAGATATTTTGAACGGTGAAAAGATCGGCACAAAATTTTACGCTTAAATAATAACTAAAGAAGAGAGATAATATGAAATTGATAGACACAAAAATAAAGAACAACGTATTGGATTCTATGATGAAAAACATAGACCAAAATCGTGCTGCCATTTTGGAAGCAAATAAAAAAGATTTGGAAGCCTTTAAAAAGGACGATCAAGCATTATATGATCGTTTAGTTTTAGACGGTTCTAAAATTGACGGAATGATAAAGGCCATTTCCGAAGTACGCGTCCAAGAAGATCCTGTAAATCAGGAAATTTCCAATATTAAATTGGACAACGGACTTAATATTATAAACAAAACCGCCCCATTTGGCACTATCATGATTATTTATGAATCTAGGCCAGATGTTACTGTTGAAGCTGCCGTATTGGCTTTTAAAGCTAATAGCAAAATTTTACTGAAAGGTGGAAAAGAAGCCTTTAACAGCAATAAGGAATTGGTGGCTTGCTGGCATAAATCGCTTCTTGAAAATGGACTGGAAAAAGATTGGGTCCGCATGCTACAACTAAACAGGGAAGAAACTCAGGCATTTCTTAAAAATCCAGATGAGCAATTGGATCTTATTGTTCCCAGAGGTGGCGAGCGATTGATCAATTTTGTAAAGGAAAACGCCAAATGTGCCGTTTTGATCAGCGGAAGAGGAAATAACTTTTTATATGTTGCCGAAGATGCCGATTGGATAAAAACGCTGCAAGTTATTTTAAATGCCAAGACTGATAAAATTTCAGGGTGCAATGCCTTGGATAAAGTTTTGATTGATAAAAAACTTCCCCATTATGAAACCCGCATTCAGGAATTAAAAACTGTTTTGGAAAAAGCCAAGGTAGAAATTTTAGTAGATGATGAAATAAAGAAAGTGCTTTCAGAAAATATATCTATTCCAAGTGAAGACACGTGGAGTGAAGAATTTTTAGCAATGAAGATTGCAGTGGGAGGTGTCGATGGAATAGACAATGCCATTTCTAAAATAAATAAATATAGTGGCGGCCATTCAAGTGTTATTCTCACGGAAGACACTCAAAAAGCGAAACATTTTATGGAAAATGTGGATAGTGCTGCTGTATACCACAATGCCTCTACCCGCTTTACAGATGGTGGGCAAATGGGTGTTGGTGCAGAACTTGCCATTAGTACGGACAAATTGCATCACCGCGGCCCGTTGGGCTTAAAGCAACTTGTTACCAATAAATATTATGTTTTTGGCAATGGGCAGGTAAGAGTTTAAAAACAAGTTTAATTTACATTAGAAAGCCTTTCATACGAAAGGCTTTTTGTTTTCAAGAAATTGGAAACTGAATTAATTACACACAATTTACTTTGATTTATTTTTTTAACACGCAACCTTTTTAAAAATTACAGACTATAGGGTGTAAATACTTATAAGATGAAAAACATTTTTCTTTTACCGCTGTTTATTTTAGCCCTCTTTTTCACAAGTTGCGAAAGTGACAAGATGGAATCCAATGCAGAAGATGCAGTTGCTGTTGGCTCAGATTTATACAATCTGCTTGAAAAAGTAGCTTCAAAAGATTTTGAGACTGACATAACGTGTATCGATTTCAACTATCCCTTTACACTGATTGTATTTAATGAGGAAAATTTTATTCTCGATTATCAATTAATTGAAAATGATGAAAAATTCAGTAGGTTTTTGGCATCGTTGGAAATAGGAAAATCCATCAGCCTAAGCTTCCCCATTACCAGTTATTTGGAAAATGGCGAACCCTATCTTATAAATAACAATGAGGATTTAAAAGCCGCCATTGATAGTTGCGTTAGCATAGATCAAATTCTCTACTGCAACGGCTTGCTCACGGCCACCGATTGTATTTGGAAAGTTGAACATTTAGATGGGCCAAACAGCCAATATAACGGCTCCTACTTTGAGCCAACTCCATTGGGAACTATGGGTTTCCATTATGACAATAACACCTATGCAGGCACTTGGACAACCTATGTGGTGGCAGACTCGCTACGGTTGAACATTTACATATTAGATGAAGGCAATATTGCCGAAACCTGGAATTACGACTGGAAAAATACAATTATAGACGAAAACCAAATGGAGATAGAAAACGGTATTGACCATTTTCTGTTAACAAAGGAGTGTGAAGAACCTTGCCGAAAATTCGTTTTTGAAGAATGTGAAACCACGCCGGGAAGCGGAGTAGCCAATTTTGATCTTCCCAGCTATGAGGAATGTTTTCTTCCTTTTACCGGAATTGTTGATCCTACTTTGGTTACTATAAGTTATTATGAAACTTCCGAGGATTCACAGGAAGGCACCAATCCTATTGCTAATTTTCCTTACCAAAATATAATAAATCCCCAAATTATTTATATTAGATTTGAAGACAGTACCACGGAGGAACCTATATTTTTTATGTCAATCTTAATAAAGGCTATCCCATGTTTGTAACTTAAAATTTTAAAACAGCTTTTTATTTGGATCTAAAACAGCTTATTGAAGCGTGTAAAAAAAATGACCGGACAGCCCAAAACGAACTGTTCAGGCAGTACAAGGATACCATTTTTTTTACCTCATTGAAATATTGCCGAAACGAAGCTGATGCGGAAGACAACTTGCACGATGCTTTTATTGCCATTTTTCAGAAAATACAAACCTATAAAAACAAAGGTTCTTTTGAAGGTTGGATGAAGCGGATAACCATTTACAAAGCAATCGATAAGTACAAAAACACCAAAAACCAAAACCTTGAAATAAAGGATGATATTTTGGAAGGCGGTATGGAAGTGGAGGAGAATCCCGAAATTACTTTGGATTTTCTCCTAAAATTGATTCAAGACTTGCCAGACCAATATCGGCTTGTATTTAATCTTTATCAAATGGATGGTTTTTCGCATAAAGAAATTGCTTCGCTTTTAAATATAGCAGAGGGCTCTTCCAAGTCAAACTATCATCGTGCTAAAATTTTATTGCGCGATATGATTAATGAATTTAATAATTCCAAAAACCCAAAAAAATACTTATAATGGGAAATAAAAAAGACATAGGAAAGTTTTTTGAAAATAAGCTTGGCGCAGGAAAGAAGGCTCCCGCCACAGATCTTTGGAAAAAAATAAACACTTCATTAGACAAAGAAATTAGAAGAAGGAAAAAACTTTTTTTGCTTTGGATTATTGGCGGAAGCCTCTCTGCCCTGCTGGTAGTGGTTTTTATATCGGGTTCTTTGGGTTCCTTTAATTCCAATAAACCTTCGGAACAAATACTTCCTGCTATTTCCAATTCAGAAAATTCCTCAGAAAAAGAAACTTCAGAAAAAGAAAATAGTGAAGTCTCAAAAGAGCAGAGCCAAAGTGCTGATATAAACCAAAATGTGCTTTCAGAAATTCATAAAAATACAGACAGCATTTCAAAAAAAACAGGGAAAAATTCTTCAACTAAAAATAAAAGTGTGGACGAAAACTTTTCGGTAACAAAAAAATATTACTATTACAACAGTAGTACAGACACGCAAATAATTACCACAAATAAAGCCGAGATTGACAGTTTGGTTTCCGAAAACAACAGATCCACAGATACTTTAAAAGTAAAAAAATCAGATAACCGTCCAGAATAAAGTTATGTTTGCCTACCTTGAGTTATTAAAATCTTAAAATTAAATTAAACCTTTTGTAACCTTTTGTTTGGTTTTTACGTATAACCTAATACAAAAGTTTAAACTTAATCTACAGGACATACCTTAAATGAGACAACTTAAAATTACAAAGCAGGTTACCAATAGGGAAACTGCTTCATTAGACAAGTACCTTCAAGAAATTGGAAAAGTTGACTTAATTACCGCAGACGAAGAAGTAGAATTGGCACAGCGCATAAAAGCGGGTGATCAAAGCGCTTTGGAAAAATTGACCAAAGCAAACCTTCGATTCGTAGTTTCGGTAGCTAAGCAATACCAAAACCAAGGACTTACCCTTCCAGATCTTATCAACGAAGGAAATCTTGGCCTTATTAAAGCCGCACAACGTTTTGACGAAACCCGTGGTTTTAAATTTATCTCATACGCCGTTTGGTGGATCCGCCAGTCTATTTTGCAAGCGCTAGCAGAACAATCCCGTATTGTGCGTCTACCCTTGAACAAGATTGGAAGCATCAACAAGATCAACAAAATGTATGCTTATTTGGAACAAGCCAATGAGCGCCCACCTTCTGCTGAAGAAATTGCAAAGGAACTGGACATGACCATTAACGACGTAAAGGAGTCCATGAAAAACTCCGGCCGTCACGTATCAATGGATGCCCCTTTGGTTGAGGGAGAGGACAGTAACCTGTATGACGTACTCCGAAGTGGGGAATCTCCAAATCCAGACCGGGCACTTTTACACGAATCATTGCGCACCGAAATTGAGCGCGCCTTGGAAACCTTGACGCCGCGTGAAGCAGACGTTATCCGTCTTTATTTCGGTTTGGGTGATCAACACCCAATGACGCTGGAAGAAATAGGCGAAACCTTCGACCTTACCCGTGAACGTGTGCGCCAAATTAAGGAAAAAGCAATCCGAAGATTAAAACATACTTCAAGAAGTAAAATATTAATGACTTATTTAGGATAGCTCAGGCTACCATAAACGTTAACGACAGTATAAGATTTCCGCCTTCGCGGAAATAAAACTGTTCGTTTTTTGATTGATGAATGAACCCTCGGCTGATTACCGAGGGTTTTTTCATTATATATAACTATATACCACCTCAATAATTCATATTTTTGCAAAAAGATTTAAAATGAACCACACAATAATAGCCCCTTCCATTCTTGCAGCAGATTTCGCAAACCTTCAACGCGATATTGAAATGATCAACAACAGTGAAGCAGACTGGTTTCACCTTGATGTTATGGACGGAGTTTTTGTTCCAAATATTTCCTTCGGAATGCCCGTCATCAAAAGCATTGCAGCGCATGCCAAAAAACCGTTGGACGTTCATTTAATGATTATTGATCCGGACCGTTATATAAAAGCGTTTGCCGATTTGGGTGCAAATATTCTTTCCGTTCATTATGAAGCGTGTCCACATCTTCACCGCACCCTGCAAGGGATAAAATCTGAAGGCATGCAAGCTGGTGTCGCAATAAATCCGCACACAAATGTTTCTTTATTGGATGACACCATAAATGATATTGATTTGGTCTGTATGATGAGTGTAAACCCTGGTTTTGGAGGGCAGAGTTTTATAGAGAATACCTATAAAAAAATTAAACAACTCAAAAAAATTATTGAAGCGAACGGCGCTTCCACCAAAATTGAAATAGATGGCGGTGTTACCAATAAAAATGCAAAACAATTGGTTGAAGCCGGTGCAGACGTTCTTGTTGCGGGCAGTTACGTTTTTGGGTCGAGTGATCCTACCAAAACCATTAAAGCGCTTGCGCACTTAATTTTATAAAAAAATGCAACAACCGGCAATCCATCCATCTTTTGATACATGGACTTCGTTTTTCCTGCTGGTATGTTCCTTTGGTTTTTTTCTTTCCTTAATCTTGTTCACCAATAAAAAAGGTTTATCTGGTAATTGGCCAATAATCCTTTTGGTTTTGGGATTTTCGTTTATACTGCTGCAATACGTTTTTTTTTGGACCGGATATCTTCAGGTTTACCCTTTTCTTTATTTTTTTGACCACACTTGGTATTTGGCCTTTGGACCTTTACTATACGCATATATCACACGGTTTTTCAATAAAGACTTTAAAATTAGGTGGTACCATTTTTCGCCGGCGGCAATATCCTTTTTTTTAAATGTATTCTATTTAATAAAATCCAACGGGTATATAAACATCAACGACTTCCAAAACGAAAAGCTTTTTAATTTTTTCAAAATAATGCGTTCGCCATGGTTAGCCGGAATTTCACTCGCTGTGTATATTTTTATAACGCGCGACTTTATAAAATTCAGTAAAACAAAATCCATAAATCAATATCAGGATACCAGAAATAAATGGGCCAATTTTTTGATCAATCTTTTTACCGTCTTTGTTATCGCCTATCTCAGTTATTTCATTTTGGTGATATTTCCCTTTTTTAACTCGCAGTGGGATTATGCCATTTCGTTTGCCATGTCTGTTTCCATTTATGGAATTGGTTATATGGTATACCGGGAGCCGTCCATTTTTAATGGCGAATTAATGGCGAATTTATTTCTGAAGGAAACCAATGTCCCCACTTTTTCGGAAGAGACCACTGAAGAATTTTACACCACGCTTTTGGATTATATTGAAAAGAAAAAACCATACCTGGACAATAATCTGCGATTGGTCCAATTGGCAGATAATGTAGGTTTTTCAAGCCATACGCTTTCAAAAATAATAAATGATAAAGCCGAAAAAAACTTTAATCAATTCATAAACGATTTTCGATTACGTGAAGCCGAAATACTATTGGCGGAAAACGAAACGATGCCAATCAAAAATGTTTATTTCGAAGTGGGCTTCAACAACAAAGCAACTTTTTACAAGGCTTTCAAAAACAAACACCATTGCACGCCTTTGGAATTTAAAGAAAACTTAGAAAGTGTTTAATAATTTACTTTTCACAATTGGATAATTGTAAATGTTCTGCCCGAAATTGTATGTTTAAATAAATATAGATGAAAAGAGGTATCCTACTTATAATTCTGGTTTTTCAAAATTTTCTGAATTATTCACAAGAAAGTAAATTTATCGAGCTTCCTGGCTCAAAAATCCATTACCAAACCTTTGGCCAAGGCAATCCTATTTTAATCCTCAACGGAGGTCCCGGAATGAGCAGTGAAGGTTTTATTCCCTTGGCAAAGGAACTTTCCAAAAACCACCAAACCATTCTTTACGACCAACGCGGCACCGGACAATCAAAACTTGAGAAAATAGACAGTTCAACCCTTACCATGGATTTAATGGTGGAAGATATTGAAACGCTCCGCAAGCATCTTAAAATTGAAAATTGGGTTGTTATGGGGCATTCATTCGGTGGGATGTTGGCGTATTATTATGCGTCAAAATATCCCGAAAGGGTTAAGGGAATGATCCAATCTTCTTCCGGCGGAATGGACCTTAGCCTGCTTTCTTCTTTAAATCTTACCAATAGATTATCCAGGAAGGAGCGCGATTCGCTCAATTTTTACGATCAAAAAATAGCAGGGGGCGACACAACTTACCAAACCCGCTTAAAAAGGGGACAGTTTCTGGCGCCCGCCTATTTATACAACAAAAAATATGCGCCAATAATCGCCGAACGCTTAACGCAAGGAAACAATCAACTAAACAATTTAGTTTGGGCCAATCTGCGAGCTATTCCTTTTGATGTAAAAGACAAAATGAAAACATTTGAAAAACCGGTTTTGATACTCCACGGCTCTGATGATATTGTTAATAGAGATGTGGCGAAAACCGCACATAAAATACTTCCCAATTCCAAACTTGTTATTCTCGAAAATAGCAGCCACTATGGATGGCTGGAACAAAAAGAGAAATATTTCAGCGAAATTGAAAACTTTCTGAGAACTCTGGAATAAGAGTATATTTTTCTAAAAAAGTAAACTTTTATAATTGTAAACCTTTCCAAAAAAAAATCTTTTCAAATTTATGTTTCAGAAACCTAAAAACATAAATCATGAAAAGTTCAAAATTACTCTCTGCGCTTTGCTTTGTATTATTTGCAAACATTTCAATTGCCCAACAAACTTTTATCTATGTAAGTGATGCAGGCGGGTTCAACAATCCTCCATGGCAAGTATTGAAATATGATCTCGATGGAACCAACCCACAAGTTTTTATAGATAACTCCTTTTTTACTGGGGAAGGGATTGGCTGGCCGCAAGACATTCTTTTTTTGGAAGATCAAAATGTAGTGCTCATTTCCTGTTTGGTGGGCAACAGAATTACAAAACACGATGCCACTACCGGGGCATATATTGAAGATTTTGCCACGGTTTCTGGCGGCCCAACACGAATGAAAATTGGGCCCGACAATCTTTTATATGTTTTGCAATGGAGCAATACGGACAATAAAGTAAAACGCTATCAACTTGACGGTACTTTTGTGGACGAATTTACGAGCGCAGGCGTCATTCAAAGTATCGGGCTGGATTGGGACAGTACCGGAAATTTATACGTTTCTTCATTTGGCGGTGCCAGGGTGCGCAAGTTTGATCCATCGGGAAATGATCTGGGCATATTTGTAAATTCTGAATTGACAGGACCTACCAATATTTGGTTCAGCGATACGGGAGATTTAAGGGTTTTGGACTGGAGTGCCGGGAATGTTGAAAGTTTTGACTCTGACGGAAATTATTTGGGAGTTTTTATTCCAGATTTAATACAGCCAGAAGGGATCGCTACCTTGCCCAATGGAAACATACTGATTGGGAATGGCGGTACAGGTGCGGTAAAAATGTTTGATGCCAATGGCGCTTTTATAGAAGATCGTGTCCCTCCGGGTTCCGGTGGACTGATGCAGCCCAATGCGGTAGTTTTGCGGGATGTGGTTTTATCTGTACCGGAAAATTCTTTGGATAACATTTTTGTTACGCCCACCTTAGGAACTACTTTTCTCTTAAATAATAAAACCACGAAGAATTATGAATCATTAAAGGTTTATGACAGCAGTGGAAAACTGGTGGCGGAGCTTTTCCCGGAAAAAGACCAAATTTGGGATGCTTCACCTTTAGCTGAAGGCATCTATTTTATTGTGGCTATAAAAAATAACCAACGTCTTTCACAAAAAATAGTGGTTCAAAAAAAGTAATCAAATCATTTCAATTTAATTGAAAGAAGCATTTGTTACCTTTACAAAAAGACAATTAAATTGGGTATCGAAAAAGATGTTTTGATTATTGGCGCTGGGCCTATAGGGATTGCCTGCGCCTTGGAATGCAAAAAGAAAGGATTGGATTATGTTGTGGTTGAAAAAGGTGCGCTTACCAATTCCATTTACAACTATCCCTTAAATATGACTTTTTTTTCCACTTCGGAAAAACTGGAAATTGATGAAATTCCATTTATAAGCAATAACCCAAAACCCAACCGCAATGAGGCTTTGGAATATTATAGGCGGGTCGCCACTTCAAATAAACTTCATATTAATTTATACGAAAATATTAAGTCGGTTGAAAAATCAGGAAAATATTTTACGGTCATTTCAGAAAAAAATACCTACAAAGCGAAAAATATTATTGTAAGCACCGGTTTTTATGACATTCCAAAAATGCTGAATGTTCCGGGCGAAGGGCTTCCTAAGGTGAAACATTATTTTAAGGAAGCACATCCGTATGTAATGCAGAAAGTTATTGTGGTGGGCGCGAGCAATTCAGCGGTTGACGCCGCATTGGAAATTTGGCGTAAAGGTGGCGAGGTAACCATGGTTATCCGGGAACCACAAATTGGCGAACGTGTAAAATATTGGGTTAAGCCCGATATTGAAAACCGGGTTAAGGAAGGAAGTATTCCAGTTTTTTTCGATTCTGAAATTGAAGAGATAAAGGAAACGGAAGTAATAATTAAAACCCCAAAAGGGAGTAAGACTCTTAAGAATGATTTTGTTATTGCACTTACCGGTTACAGACCAGATTTTGAATTTTTAAGGAAGCTGGGGATTGAATTTTCCCAAGATGAAAATTACTATCCAAAATATAATCCTGAAACCATGGAAAGCAATGTTAAAGGATTGTATCTAGCCGGCGTTATTTGCGGAGGAATGGAAACCCATAAATGGTTTATTGAAAATTCGCGGGTACATGCAAAAATTATCGCGGAACACATTTCAGAAAAAATCAATAGTCCGCAAAATTAAAATTGAGCAGTT
>JBBQQN010000040.1:0-25827 GCA_038215845.1 Flavobacteriales bacterium
TTAAAATAAGCTCCATAGTAATGAAGACGAACCAAATGCGATTTTACTTTAATTTATGGCAAAGATATTTTTTAGTATTTAAAAAGAACTAACTTTGACTTTCAAAATAAATACCTTTTAGGATACCAAAATGAAAAGTGATGAAAAGAAAATACGAGCTCGTGATGTTCACGATGTGATGGAATTGATTGGCGGAAGGTGGCGCGGTGCAATTTTAGCCACTCTTTGCGAAGGACCCAGCCGTTTTTCAGAATTGAAAAGCGAACTAAAAATCATTACTCCGCGAGTATTAATTAAGGAATTACGGTATTTGGAAATGAACAAAATGGTCCAAAATTCAAAAAGTACCGTTGCTGAAAATTCCGTGGTGTATTCATTAACCGAACACGGCAAAAGTTTTGAACCCGTTATTGCCCAAATCCACAAATGGGCGATTGTTCACAGGAAAGAAGTTTTGGGGAAATGATTTGCAGCATATTTAAAATGCACTTTCCCAGACCTCAAAGGTTTTTAAAAGCATTGAGGTCCTCCATTGCAATTGACTATTTTAATGTAGTGGGAAATTTTCGCTTTTTAATTATTCTTCTACTTTTCGCCTTTATTTCCTGCGAAGAAAAGCCCAATGAAACTATTTTGCTGAATGAAGGCTGGCAATTTTCAGAAACTAAAAAAGACAATTGGCAACCCGCAGAAATTCCTGGAACGGTGCAAGCAGATTTATTGAGGTTAGGCGAAATTCCAGATCCCTTTTTGAAGAATAATGAGGATTCCATTCAATGGATTTCTTCCAAAAATTGGCAGTATAAAAAGCAATTTTCCGTTTCCGAAGAAACCTTAAAAAGAACCAAACATTTACTCAATTTTGAAGGGTTGGATACTTACGCTTCTGTTTATTTGAACGACAGTTTAATCCTTTCCGCAAACAATGCATTTAGAAGTTGGGAGGTGGATGTTAGCGATGCTTTAAAAGCTGAAAATGAACTTTTGGTAGTTTTTAAAAGCCCAGATTCCATAGAAAAAAGTGAAGCCGAAAAGTTGAATTACAAACTTCCCGAGGGCAACCGAGTTTTCACCCGAAAGCCACAATATCAGTACGGTTGGGATTGGGCGCCAACTATTAAAATAATTGGAATTTGGCGAAATGTTTCAATGCTGAGTTATGATGTTGCGCGCTTGAAAGATGTTTTTCTTGAAACAAAATCCATTTCGGATTCGTTGGCAGAAGTTGTTGCAAAGTTTGAAATTGAAACCTGGAAAGAGGAAGAAATCACGCTGAAACTCACGAATAAAAATACTTTGGAATCATTTTCTTCGACCTTTAAAACTCAAGCAAATCAAAGCCAATATCAAATTCCTTTCAGCATAAAAAATCCAAAACTTTGGTGGACGCACAATTTGGGCGAACCTTTTCTGTATAATATTCAAGTTGAATTAATTCACAACAAAAACGTTTTGGAAACCCATGCAAAAAAACTCGGAGTTCGTTCCATTGAATTGATTACCGAAAAAGATTCCATTGGCGAGAGTTTTTATTTCAAATTGAATGGAAAATCAGTTTATATGAAAGGCGCAAATTACGTTCCCCAACAAATGTTGGAAGCAAAAATAGACCACGAAAAATACTTAAAACTTATTGACGATGCGGTTTCGGCAAATATGAATATGCTCCGCGTTTGGGGTGGCGGAATTTACGAAGACGATTATTTTTACCAGCTCTGCGACGCAGAAGGAATTCTTGTTTGGCAGGATTTTATGTTCGCTTGTGCGATGTATCCCGGCGATGCCGCATTTTTGGAAAACGCAAAACAGGAAGCAATCGAGCATGTAAAACGCTTGCGAAACCATCCAAGCATTGCGCTGTGGTGTGGTAATAATGAAAATAGTGAAGGCTGGAAACGTTGGGGATGGCAGGACGATAAAACCGAAACTCAAAAACAGGAAATCTGGGAAAGTTATTTTGCGCTTTTTAATGAGATTCTTCCAAAAGTTGTGGATAGTTTAAATCCGAAAATAAGTTATTGGGAAAGTTCGCCAAAGTACGGTCGTGGCGATAAACGTTACCAATTTGAAGGCGATGCGCACGATTGGTGGGTTTGGCACGACGGCTATCCGTTTGAGCATTTTGAGGAAGAAGTGCCGCGGTTTATGAGCGAGTTTGGGTTTCAATCTTTTCCGAATGTTGAAACAATTAAAGATGCCACTGGAAAAGATTCTGTTGAATTAAATGATCCACTTTTCGCAAACCATCAAAAGCATTCACGCGGTTTTCAGATTATTGAAGATTATATGGCGCGCGATTTCCCTGTTCCACAAAATGCGGAGGATTATATTTATGTGAGCCAACTTTTGCAGGCATACGGAATTACAAAAGGAATACACGCCCAACGCCGTGCAAAACCATACAATATGGGCACACTTTATTGGCAATTGAATGATTGTTGGCCAGCCGTTTCCTGGTCCAGCATTGATTATTTGGGAAATTGGAAAGCCTTGCATTATCAAGCAAAAAAGGCTTTTGAAAACGTTTTGATTTCTGCGGAAGAAAAGAACGATTCGCTCCATATTTTTGTGGTGAATGATACTTTTGAAATGATTAAAGATTCGCTGTCTTTAAAGTTGATAGATTTTAACGGAACTGTGCTTTATGAAAAACAACTTTCAGCTGAAAGCCCTGAAAATAGTAGTAAAGTACTGTTTTCACTTCCACTAAAAACCCTGAAATTTGACAAAGCATTTTGTGTTTTGAAAGTCAATTTCGGTGAAAGTGAATACTTGTATTATTTTGTAAAACCGAAAGATTTGAAGTTGAAAAAGGCTGAAATTGAAATTGAAGTTTGCTGTTCGGTCGAGCGCAGTCGAGACCTTCTTATAAGTTCAAAATCAAAAGTTCTCGACTGCGCTCGAACAGACAATTTTTCATGCTTTTCAATAACGCTTACTTCCAAAACGCTTCAAAAAAATGTATTTTTAACGGCAGATGAAAAGGGAAAATTTGAAGATAATTACTTTGATCTTTTGCCGAATGAAACCAAAACAATTCTATTTTCCACAGAAAGCAAAGCTGTGCCAAAACTGGAATATAAAATCTTAAATCAATTCAAAAAATAACGATGCGAAAAATTCTTTTCTTATTCATATTTATAATTTCCGCTGGAATGTTTTCGCAGAGCGATGAAATTTCTTTAATCCCAAAACCACAATCCATTGAATTGAAAAAGGGAATTTTCAAAATTGACAAAAACACCACGATTTATTTTGAACCGGAATTTGAGATTGCAGGAAATTTTTTGAATGAATTTCTTCAAAATGGAGTGGGATTTCAACTTAAAAATGCTTCGAAAAACGCTGCTGAAATTTTAATGGAAAAAGATATTTCACAACCTACTGAAGGTTATTTGCTGGATATTTCAGATTCAAAAATAACGATAAAGGCTTCGGATTCAAGCGGTGCTTTTTATGCAATTCAGACTTTTCGACAATTATTGCCAACGGAATTGGAAGTCCCTCTTGCCCCCAAAGGGGGGAATATTGATAAATCTGTTTTGCTTCCGCAATTAACGATTTCAGATTTTCCAAAATTTCAATATCGCGGGATGCATTTAGACGTTTCCCGACATTTTTTCGATATCGAATTTGTAAAAAAATATATTGCCAATCTCGCTTTGCTGAAAATGAACAAATTTCATTGGCATCTCACGGACGACCAAGGTTGGCGGATTGAAATCAAAAAATATCCTGAGCTTACATCAAAAGGTGCATTTAGGGAAGAAACGCTAATTGGGCATTATAACGATACTCCGCAAAAATTTGACGGCAAGCGCTACGGCGGATTTTACACACAAGAAGAGATAAAAGAAGTTGTCGCTTTTGCTGAGAAGCACAATGTTACGATCATCCCAGAAATTGAAATGCCCGGCCATGCGCAGGCTGCAATCAGTGCATATCCGCAATTGGGTTGTACGGGTACAGACATTTCCGTCGCAACCACATGGGGGGTTTTTGAAGATATTTTTTGCCCAAAAGAAGAAACTTTCACCATTTTGGAAAATATTTTAAGCGAAGTTATTCCGCTTTTCCCAGGGGAATATATTCATATTGGCGGGGACGAGGCTCCGAAAATTCAATGGAAAAATTGTGTGCATTGCCAGCAATTGATAAAAGATTTAAACTTGGTGGACGAGCACGGTTTGCAGAGTTATTTCATCCAGCGAATTGAAAAATTCATGAACAGCAAAGGCAAAAAAATAATCGGGTGGGATGAGATTTTGGAAGGCGGTCTTGCTCCAAATGCAACGGTAATGTCGTGGCGAGGAACGCAAGGCGGAATTGATGCGGCAAAACAGAAACACAATGTGATTATGACGCCAAATTCCCACGCTTATTTTGATTATTACCAAAGCGATGAACTCAGTGAACCGTTGGCAATTGGCGGTTTTCTTCCATTGAAAAAGGTTTATTCCTTTAATCCAATTCCCCAAGAATTAAATGCCGAAGAAGCGAAATATATTTTGGGAGCTCAAGCAAATTTGTGGACAGAATATATTCCTACTAAAAAGCAAGTAGAATATATGGTTTTCCCTAGAATCCTTGCTATGAGCGAGGTTACGTGGAGTGGACCTTCCACAAATTTTGAAAAGGATTATCCAGATTTCTTTTCGCGGGTGGAATATTTTATGAAACGACTGGACGCCCTAAATATTAATTACGCCAATTATTTATATGAAATTGACGGCAAGATATTGAAAGTGGATGGCAATATTTTTTACGAATTGTCCACACCAACAAAAGGGAAAGAACTCCGCTATTCTAATAATAACACGGAAACTCAAATATACTCCAAGCCAATTCTTGTTGAAAATAATACAAAGATTACAGCAAACGTTTTTAAAGATGGCGAAAAACTCGGAAGAGATTTTTCTGAAGAAATAAAATATCACAAGGGGATTACTGCAGCAATTTCACTCAACGTGCCGCCGAATGCAGCCTATGCTGCTGGTGGAAAAGAAGCGCTGATTAACGGAATTTCTGGCAGCGAAAAACGCTACGGCGACAAGGAATGGCTGGGCTTTTGGGGTGATGATTTGGAAATTACGATCGATTTAGGTAATGACACTGAGATCACTTCCTTAAAGACTCGATTCTTCAACTCGCCAGGAGTTTGGATTTATGCGCCTCAGGGTTTAATTGTTATTGGGGAATCTTCCAAAGGGGGAAAATTTGCTGTTGGAAAACAAATAATAGCTAAAAACGATAATTTAATTTATGTTGAAGTTGATTTGTTAGCATACAAAAATTTAAAACCTCGGTATATAAAATTGAAAATACCCAATTATGGAATCATTCAAGATGGGTTACAAGGCGCAGGCCACAAAGCCTGGACATTTATTGACGAAATAATCATTGAATGATAATAGAGATCTGCGCAAATAGTTTTGAAAGCGCCCAGGCCGCACAACTTGCTGGCGCAAACCGAATAGAACTTTGCACCGAACTTTCGGTGGGTGGACTCACGCCAAGCCATGGATTGATTGAAAAAGTAATTTCGGAATTGAAGATAAAAACCCACGTTTTAATCCGTCCGCGAAGTGGAAATTTTACTTATTCCGAAGCAGAATTTGATGTGATGTTGCGCGATATCGCGTTCTGCAAAAAGTTAGGATGCGCAGGAATCGTAACCGGATTTTTAAGTTCAGAAAACAAAATAGATTCAGAAAAAACGAAACAATTAATCGATGCTTCCAAAGGAATGGAATTCACATTTCACCGTGCTTTTGATTGGGTTGAAAATCCGGCGGAAGAACTTCAAACATTAATGGATTTAAAAGTGAATAGACTACTTTCTTCGGGACAAAAACCAACTGCAATTGAAGGGATTTCACTTTTAAAAGAACTTCAAAACATTTCAAAAGATAAAATAGAAATTATGCCTGGCGGTGGAATTAATTTTCAAAATGCCTTAAAATTTGAAGAAGCTGGATTTGAAATGATTCATTTTTCGGGGACAATCAAAAAACAAGTTCTTCCGCAGAAACCAAAAGTTTCAATGCACAGTAACGCTTTTTTTGAAGAGGGAATTGTAGCAACTTCAGATAGAGGAAAAATCCAAAAAATAATTCAGCTTTTAAATCATTAAAAAGAAAATTGCCAACTGCTATTCCCGATAGCTATCGGGACTGCGACTTTTTTTCAATCCCAGTTTTTAAACGGATTTTTGCTTAGGTGTGAGTTGTAATATTTCAAATCTCCCGTAACTTCCTCTCCTAACCAATCCGGTTTTTGAAATGGTTCGGTTTCAGATTCAAGCTCAACTTCTGCAACTGTTAGACCTTGGTTTTCTTCAAGAAATTCGTCCACTTCAAAAGTGTGGTCCGCAAAACTTATTTCAAATCGGGTTTTTTCAATAATTCCCGGTTCGCATAAATGTAATAGTTCCTCAGCTTCTGCAAGTGAAATCTGTTTTTCCCATTCAAAGCGGGAAAGACCAGATTTGTTTGATTTTCCTTTTATGGTGAGAAAGCCATCATTTCCCTGGATACGAATGCGCACCGTTCGGTTGGGATGCGTGTTCAAAAAACCTTGCACGATTCGCGTGCGTTTGTGGGCTTCATTTTTGAAAGCTTCGGAAGTGACTAAAAATTTGCGTTCTATTTCTTGCATTCTAAAAGTTGTTTGTTGTGAATTTTTGACAAAGTAAGCAGCGCCACGATAGCGCCGATTGTGGCATAAAGCATATCACTCTGCGTATCCCAAACGTAGCCTTGGGTTCCCAAAAATGAATCGCCGCCTTCGCCGGATGAAACGGAAACTGCCCACTCAATTAGTTCATAAGCAGCGCTTATTGCCAAGGCGATAGATACAACAATAAAGGGGAGCCAGCTTATTTTTGATATTACTTTTTTGCGTATTAGCAGCTCTCGCGCTATCATTGCTGGGACAAAACCTTGGGCAAAATGACCTAATTTGTCGTAGTTATTTCGGGATTGATCAAAAACTTCGCGAAGCCAATCAAACAGCGGAACTTCCGCGTAGGTGTAATGTCCACCGATTATTAAAATGGCGGAGTGGAAAAAAATAAGTAGGTATAATAAGTTTGTAAACCTGAATTTTTTGAAGGTAAATAGTAAAACTAAAACTCCCAAAACGGCTGGCAAGACTTCCAAAAACCAAGTGAAATATTCTTTCGGATTTATGGCAGACCATATGAGTAGGGCGCCGAGCAATATTAAAAGTGTATAAAGAAACTTCATCTTAATTATTTTGTGAGGCTATTTCCTGAATTTTTTCAGACGGTATAATTTTTTCGGAGTATCCTTTTTTTGACAAACTCTGCATTGCTTTTGCAATCGTTTCCGCTTTAATCATTTTGTATTTCTTCGGAATAAAAAAGCTGAAAGTCTTCATAAAAAATGTCGCAACTTTTTCACCTAAACGGTTTTCTTCGCGATTTCCAACAATCAATGATGGCTGTAAAATATATATGTCAGGTTGAGCGCAGTCGAAACCTTGTTTCAGCACATCGCGTTGCATTTCGCCTTTAGTTTTGTTGTAAAAAATGCTACTATTGGCATCTGCACCCATTGCAGAAATTACAATGAAGGTTTTAATTCCGTTTTGTTTTGCCAGCTTTGCGGCGGTAACTGGAATTCCGTAATCAATCTTTTTATAAGTTTCTTTGTTTGAAGTTTTGGATTTTGTGGTTCCTATACAACAGAAAACTACATCGGCTTTAAATGCTTCGGAATGTTTTTCCAATTGAAACATATCTATTAAATGTTCTTCAATTTTTGGAGAATTATTGTTTATTGAACTGCGTGAAAAGAGTTTTATTTTTTCAAATGAAGGGTCTTCCAAAAGCTTCTCTAGCAAAATTCCACCCGTTAAACCTGTGGCTCCTAAAATGATGGCTGTTTTTTTCATTTGGAAATTTTCAGAAGAATTTTCTGACTAAGATATTATTTTTTAAAGAAAAGCAGGGGGTTTGAATTACCTCATTATAAGATAAATCCTTTCAAAACGAATTGAAAGGATTTATCTGATGTGTAAAATAGGATTCAAATCCTGGTTTCTGTATATGGATGCTCCAAGGCTTACCTTTTTGGCATAAAATTTAAGGCTAAATTTTCACGAACTCCATATATTCTTCATCTGCATAATATATCTTTAAAACCTCACCTAAAAGTGCATAATTATAGCTTGTATTGCCCGTAGCTGGATTATAAGTTAAAATCAGTTTGTCAAAAAATAAATTCCCCCACTCTGTTTCTCCCACTTCTGTTACCCAACCACCTTTTTTAAATATTAAAGCGGTTTCCGAGGCATGTATGGAATATTCACCCCCAAAAGTATTGCGGACAGTATTGCCCTCATAATTTAAATCTTCATTAAAAGTTATGGTTATTTTATTGGAATTTTCGAAATCATCTTCGGTAAGGATAGTTCCATTTTTTTCATCAACAAATGAAATTAGTTTCCATTGACCGACTAAATCATTGTCCTGTGGTTTGCTTTCATCAGAATTGCAGCCCATAAATAAGGTAAGGACCATAAAGTATAAAATTACTGTTTTCATAATATTTTGTTTTAGTGATTAATCATGAGATTTTTTGTACTCATATTTCCTTGGGAATCATACATTTGAATAATATACAAACCGTCTGGGATGTTTAAGGTTTCTATGTTTTTCTCGGCATTAGTGCTTTCACCACTATAGTGTATATTCGAATATTGGTCATAAATAATTATATAATAAACATCTGGAGGCAGGTTGGAAAAATCCAACGAAAATTGCTCATCGGAAGCATTGGGAATAGGAACAACGCTATTCAAGGGAGGAGGAGGAGGGGTAATTACAAACTGCAGAGGTGTAGTTCCGCAAGAATTGGTGACTTGAACAGTTACATTAATATGCCAAGCACTATGCACCGGCCCAGAACCCATGCCACTATACATATTAAATACATGAAGGTTACCATTACCTCCTGTTTTTTGATAAACGGCATTCGTTATTTCTTGTTCCTCGACAGGATAACTGCTGTTGACTAAATCAAAAAAAACAAGTTTTTCCGGCACGCTTATATCTGGGGTTGAAAGGGGAGATACCTTTGGCTTTCCAACCCATACATTTATGGTTTCAGTACCGCCACTATGAGTTACCTGTACATAGCCAGGTGCCCTTGTGGTGGAATTAATTGCCTTTACCGTTACGGAACTGCCATTGGTGGGAGAGGTGATGGTAAGATTAGATGAAGTAGTCCAACTATATGGGGGCGAAGCATTTTGAACAGTAAATACAGTTCCGCTATTAAAACATACTAGGTTTTCTTGGGCAACGATATCAACAAGATCATCAATATCCACTCCGTCAATAAACTGTGGGTTTGAATTGTTGGGATCCAACCAATCTTTTAACCTTCGTTGAGGGCTATTTCCGTCCCATGAAACAGAGAACTTCCCATATTGTCCTGGATCGTTTGCAGGATCTGAACAATTTGGATTTGGATATACTCCACCGTGTAGTTGCCCAATTATTCGTTTATTGCTTGTAAATAAGGGGGAGCCTGAAGACCCGCCTTCTGTTATTGAATATCCATTTGGCGTCGCCATCCAATTTATTCTCCAATGTGTATTAGATAATACAGAAATGGGTACTATATTATGGGTTGCAATTTTCTTAAAATCCCCTCTTGGATGATGGATGCCCACACCACCTTGCGTTGGGCTAGTGATCCTGTCCCATCCGTTAAATCTAACTTGGAAGTTGCTGCTCAAGGGAGATTCGGTCAGCTCAAAAAGTGCAAAATCACTATTGGAGTTATTAGCCCTTAGAGTTGCGCCAGAAGTAGATTGTGGTGTGTAATTTGATGAATTGGAACAACTGTTGCTTTCATAGTTCCAATAAAAGGAATAGTGCGAGGCATCTGTATCTCCGGTTGCGTCCAAAGTCCCAATGCAATGATCCGCAGTTAAAAAGTAAGGTTTAAGGTCTTCGGCTGTATTGTTTACAAGCGAACCCGTGCACATTCTGTAGCCATTTATCAATATTAAAGCAACACCCTTTTTCTCTTCCTGCCAATTTTGGCCTTCAGGACAATTAACATTCACTTGGCATGGACCAGAGTCGCCATATCCATTTGCATCAACCATTTGGCTCAATTCATTATAACCATGAACCACTTTATCTATGGAAATAATTGATAAATCTTCATGATCTTTGGGCTCGTATAGTTCTATAATTATACTCTCGGCAAATAAAAGCCCCGTAGTAAATGGAGCGGGATCATATCGCTTTCCTCTATTATTGTCTGAAGTAAAACCTCCCAAAATTTGTGTTTTGTCTTCTGTGTAAAGATGCAGTTTTGCGCCCTCCGGCAACCAGAATTTATCATAGAGCAAATTAACTGAAACAGCCCCTTGGCATTTTATTTTTAACCGCCAAATTCTGTCATCATTAGGTAGGGTTGTCCACACGCCTGAATTTGTCAAATCATAATTTACATCAACAGGAATGCCAAATCGGGGTGGCAGTCCATTTTGTTCATCAATTTCATCTTCTAACGTAATGGCTGTAAGGTTCAATGTGGGCAGTATTTTTTTACTTACATCCACTACGGTTGGATCGTTTAAATTAAAAACAACACTTTTAGGAATCGAAGTTTCGCTCTTTTGAGCAAACAAACCTAAACTGGTTATTAATAAAAAGGAGAATAGATATTCTTTTAAAAATGGGGGGGTAAGGTTAACCTCCATGTTATAAGTTTTGATGGTTAGTAATATTTTAATCAAAATTTTGCTATTAACTGGGGAGTTATTTTTTTAAAAGTAACCTAATAATGTTATAAACCGAGCATAATATCAAAAAATTAATATTTATGGTGTGAATTACCTAAATTTTGTTCCCATCCAATTAAAAACTTTACTGGACAAAGTTTTACCTTTCGGCTCTTAAAGCGCTTTACTCCCAAAATTTTAGGTATTGTACCTGCATTTCTTTTTATGATTAATTTTGGCAATTAATAGCTTTTGAAAATGCAACAAATGCCAATTTGCAAAATAATCCACATAGATATGGACGCTTTTTATGCGTCCGTAGAACAGTTGGACAATCCTGAATTGCGAGGAAAACCTTTGGCTGTCGGCGGAAGTTCTGCACGTGGAGTAGTTGCGGCTGCGAGTTATGAAGCTAGAAAATTTGGTGTGCGGAGCGCTATGAGTGGCGCGATGGCCAAAAAACTTTGTCCGGAACTTATTTTTGTAAAAACTAATTTTGATCGTTACAAAGAGGTTTCAAAACAAATTAGAAAGATTTTTTTAGAATATACAGATTTGGTAGAACCACTTTCGCTAGATGAAGCCTACCTGGACGTTACCGAAAATAAAAAAGGCAATCCTAGTGCGTCAATGATTGCTGAAGAAATTCGAAAAAAAATAAAAGAAGTAACAGGATTAAATGCTTCCGCAGGAATTTCCATCAATAAGTTTGTGGCTAAAATGGCTAGTGATATTAACAAGCCAAACGGACAAAAAACATTGGGCCCAGAAGAAGTTGTACCTTTTTTGGAAACTTTGGATGTTAAAAAATTCTTTGGTGTTGGGAAGGTTACAAAAGAGAAAATGTACCGTTTGGGAATCTTTACCGGAAAAGATTTAAAAGGAAAATCACTTGAATTTTTGGAGGAAAACTTCGGAAAGAGTGGTAATTTTTATTACAATGTTGTTCGCGGAATTCATAATAGCAAAGTTAAACCTTCACGAACGCAGAAATCATTAGCGGCGGAACATACTTTTTCGGAAAATATTTCTTCGGAAATTTTCATGATGGAGCGTCTCGAAGAAATCGCTTTGGAGGTTGAAAACCGAATGACACGCAGCAAACTTGCAGGAAAGACGGTTACCTTAAAAATTAAATATCGTGATTTTACGCTTCAAACTCGCAGCAAAACCCTTCCGCTTTTTATCGCTTCCAAAGAATTGATTTTGGAGGTGGTCAAAGAATTGCTATTTCAGGAAAAAATGAAGGAATCCGTACGATTGTTGGGAATTTCAATTTCGAACCTAAACACTGAAACTCCAAAGATTAAGGAGGTTCCGAAAGTATCAATAGACGTACAACTTAAACTTGAATTTTAAATATGCAAAAAAGACTACGTATCTTTAACTAATTTAAAACTCCAGATTTATGAAGACCGTAGCTTTTTCCATCCTTGTCCTTGCAGGTTTCACCTTTCTTTTTTCCTGTAAAAATGACGTCAAAACCAGCGAAGAAACCCGGACTGTTGTTGCAGATTCCATTCCGGCAGAAACAGCTCCCGATGCTATGTTCGTTTCAGCAGTAAGTGGATTGACGTTGCGTGAGTTTCCGAATCTTCAAAGCACAAAGTTGGCAGTAATGCCATTGGGGACAAAAGTGAAAATTGTAAATGCGGAAGGGAAAACCACAATGAACGTTGGCGGAATTGATGGCGCGATGGATGAAGTGGAATACAATAACAAAAAGGGATTTGCATTTAGCGGATTTATGTCGAAGTTTTCTCCTCCACGACAAGATGCTTCCGCAAAAAACTATGCTGAAGAATTAAAGAAAGATTTTCCGAAGGTGAATTATTCCGAAGCTACTGGCGGCACAGCAAGTAAACCTACAAAGACCGAAATTTTGGTTTTACCAACAGATAAATGGCACGAAGCGTTTTTTACTGCGCAGCAACTTTTTGCAATCCCAAAGGCGTTTGCTTTCCCAAACCCGAAAGGCTCCAACAATGAAACCCAACAAAATGGAGAGAAAAAGAAAACTGATTTTATCAGCGAGCTACAGATTTCGCGAAACGACAACGAACTTCAGAAAATAGTTTATAACTACAAAACAACAGGTTTTGGTTATGTGGTTACCATTTCAAAAGATTACGGCGGAATGAAACTTGAAAAGACGGAAGTTGCGGATTAATTATTTAACCTGTGTAACTCGCAACGTATTCACCATTCCTTTATCCACAATCGGCATCGCCGCAAGGTTTATTAAATAATCGCCTTTATGCACATAACCTTTTTCAAAAGCAATTCTATTTACATCGTCCACGGTTTCGTCTGTGCTTACGTATTTATCGTAGTAAAACGCCTTAACACCCCACAATAAGTTTAGGCGAGCGAGAATGCGTTTGTTTGAGGTGAACGCCAAAATAAATGCGGATGGTCTCCAAGCCGAAATCTGAAAAGCAGTGTAACCACTGTTAGTCAAAGTACAGATTGCCTGTGCTTCAATTTCATTTGCCATATGCGCCGCGTGATAACAAATGGATTTTGTAACGTAACGGTTGGTTTTAATCTGTGGCGGTTGTTGCGGCACGTGTATCAATTCCGAATTTTCTACGCTTTTCAAGATTTTCGTCATTGTTTTTATTACCGCAACTGGATAATTTCCCACGGAAGTCTCGCCGGAAAGCATCACAGCATCAGCACCGTCCATTACAGAATTTGCAACGTCGTTTACTTCGGCGCGGGTAGGAGTTAGTGAAGTGATCATCGTTTCCATCATTTGGGTGGCGATGATTACTGGAATTCGTGCACGTTTTGCAGTAAGCACTAATTCTTTTTGAATCAACGGAACTTGTTCTGCGGGAACTTCTACACCTAAATCGCCACGGGCAACCATCAATCCATCACAATACGCTACAATTTTATCAATATTTGCAACGGCTTCCGGCTTTTCTATTTTTGCGATAATGGGGATTTTATATTCGGAATGTGCTTCGATCAATGCCTGCAATTCCTTTAAATCATCCGCATGGCGAACAAAGGACAGCGCCATCCAATCCACTTTTTGCTCTATGGCAAAAATGGCATCTTCTTTATCTTTTGCAGTAAGTGCCGGAAGAGAAATATTGGTATTTGGAAGGTTTACGCCTTTTTTGGAACGAAGCGGCCCTCCTTGGATTACCATTACTTTTACTTCATCTTTGCTATTGGTTTCAAGCACTTCAAAAATTAGTTTACCATCGTCCAGAAGCACACGCTCACCTGGGTTTACGTCTTTTGGAAAATTGTCATAATTCATATAGACTTTTTTGCGGGTGCCTTCAAATTCCTCTCCAGTACAAAAAGAAAGCTCATCGCCCGGTTGAACGACCACTTCCTCCTTCATCATGCCTACTCGCAATTTCGGTCCTTGTAGATCGCCCAAAATGGCTACATAGATGTCTAATTCCTCGGAGAGTTTTCTTATGGTGGAGATGGTTTTTTTCACGGTAGGATAATCCGCGTGCGAAAAATTAACCCTAAAAACATCCACTCCTTCCAAAATCATTTGTTTCAAAACTTCTTTGCTTGAAGTAGCTGGGCCTAGGGTGGCAACTATTTTGGTACGTTTTTGATTTGACATTTAATCGAAAATTAAATTATTCTTTGATTTTATATTTTCAGTATCTACGGCGTATGCCGAGATAACCTGTTTTATTTCATTTATACCTGAAATTATTTTCCGAAGTGGTACAACTTGGAAATCTGAATAAATTTTCAGGAAATAGTCTACTTTTTTAAATTCCGGAAGCAGATAATGAACCGTGGACTTTTCAGAGAGTGTTTCAGAGAAAAGCCCTCCCGAACTTTGTAAAGTAGCATCCACCGAACGGCATTTATTGGCCACTATATAAAAATGGTTGTACTTGTGCACATCTTCAAAATCATAGATAGGAAATGTAATCAATAATCCTGCAGTTGAAAAATCGAGATCGGTTTTTTTTCTTTTGAATTTGATCCCCAGCTGCCGGTTGAGAAGGTATGCCAATTTATAATCTTCCTCGCTGCAATGGACTGCTATGAGCGTAAAAGATTCATTAAATTCATCATCATAAATCAATTTGTGGGTTGCCATGGTAAAAATTTACCATAAAAGTACGGTATAGAAATCTTAAATTGAACACTGATTAGGGCGTTTCTGAATCTATTTTTAATTTGAGTTTATAGAACGCTCGTTGGGCGGCACGTTCTTCGGCCTTCTTTTTGGAAGTTGCACGGGCTTTTGCCACGGTTTCATTATCCAGTATAAGGCGAACAGCAAAATGTTTGGGCTCCTCTTTGCCATTGTCTTCATAAATTTCAAAATTGAAGGATTTTTTGTGTTTTTGACACCATTCAATAAAAATACTTTTATAGCTGATAACCTTTCCTTCCAGTTTTTTTATGTCGACATAGGGTTTTATGACCCGTTTATAAATGAATTTTTCACAATACTTAAACCCGCGGTCTAAATAAATGGCACCTACCAAGGCCTCAAAAACGTTACCATGGATATTACCGCTGAATTGTTGTGTGGGAATAGTGGTTTTTAAAAATTTAACCAGTTTAAGGTCGCGCCCCAATTCGTTTAAATGTTCGCGACTCACCACTTTTGAACGCATTTTGGTAAGATAGCCTTCATTGCCCTCGGGCACTTTTTTAAACAGGTGTGAAGCTATTACGGCTCCGAGCATGGCATCTCCCAAAAATTCGAGTCTCTCGTAATTTTGGGGCTGGCCTTCGAGATTTTTTTCGTTGGTGGAGCGATGTGTAAAGGCAGTTTCGTAAATGCTAATTTCTTTGGGGCTAAACCCCAATATTCTTTTAAGGGAACTGAGAAATTCCCCGTTTTTATCTGAACGGGAAGAAAATATGTTTTTAATGGAAGCCATTAATTGTGTTAGGCATCTAGTTTTTTAAAGAGCACACAAGCATTGTGCCCACCGAATCCAAAAGTATTGCTCATTGCTACTTTTATATCGCGTTTTTGAGCTTTGTTAAGGGTAAGGTTGAGGGAAGGGTCTATGTTCTCGTCTACAGTAGTATGGTTAATGGTAGGTGGAACAATCCCGTATTTCATTGCCAATATGGAGGCAATAGCTTCAATGGCGCCGGCAGCACCCAATAAATGTCCTGTCATGGATTTTGTGGAATTGATATTGATGTCTTTGGCATGCTCGCCAAAAACCTTTGTAATCGCTTTCAATTCTGCAACATCGCCCAATGGCGTTGAAGTTCCATGGGTGTTTATGGCATCTACTTCGTTAGGGCTCATGTTTGCGTCGCGCAAGCAATTGAGCATTACACGTTCTACACCAATGCCGTCGGGGTGTGGAGCAGTCATATGGTAAGCATCGCTGCTCATACCACCGCCCACAATTTCAGCATAAATTTTTGCGCCGCGTTTTTTTGCGTGTTCGTATTCTTCCAAAATAAGTGCGCCTGCTCCTTCACCTAATACAAAACCATCTCGGGTGGCGTCAAAAGGTCTCGACGCTGTTTCCGGGGTTTCGTTACGCGTGGAAAGGGCATGCATTGCATTGAATCCGCCTATTCCTGCCTTGGTTACCGCGGCTTCACTTCCGCCGGTTACTACCACATCACATTGGCCCAACCGTATGTAGTTAAAAGCGTCTATCATAGCATTTGCCGAAGAAGCGCATGCAGAAACCGTTGTATAGTTGGGGCCCATAAATCCATGTTTTATGGAAATGTTTCCCGGAGCTATATCGGCAATCATTTTGGGAATAAAGAAGGGGTTGAAACGCGGTGTTCCATCCCCTTCTGCAAAGTTTATTACTTCATCTTGAAAAGTTTCCAGGCCGCCTATTCCAGCTCCCCATATAACGCCAACGCGGAATTTATCAACCTGGTCCAGGTCTATTCCTGCATCTATTATGGCTTCATCTGAAGATACTAGGGCATATTGGGCAAAACGGTCCAGTTTACGGGCCTCTTTCCTGTCAAAATGATCTTCTGCATTGAAATTTTTTAGTTCGCAAGCGAATCTGGTTTTGAACTTTTCAGCATCAAAATACGTTATGGGCCCACAGCCACTTTTCCCGCTTATTAGCGCATCCCAATATTCTTGAATATTGTTGCCAATAGGGGTAAGGGCACCAAGGCCTGTAACTACAACTCGCTTTAATTCCATAGAAGAACTTTTATTTTGCTGCTTCTATATATGAAATTGCTTGACCAACTGTGGCAATGTTCTCAGCTTGATCGTCTGGAATCTGGATATCAAATTCTTTTTCAAATTCCATGATAAGCTCTACAGTATCCAAGGAGTCTGCTCCTAAGTCGTTAGTGAAGCTTGCTTCGTTTACAACTTCGTTCTCGTCTACACCTAATTTGTCTACGATAATCGCTTTTACTCGTGATGCAATGTCTGACATAATTCTTGTTTTTTAAATTTAATTATAAGTGGCAAAAATAAAATATTTTAATTGAAAACACCATTTAATGTTAAAAATGTGAAAATGGGTGTTTGCAAAAAAATCATTTTGCGCAAAGATATGTTAATCTGAATTCCATTAAACTGTTAAATTGACGAAATAAATAAGTACCCAATTTAATCAATTTTGGGCTAAGTAAAATACGATTCCCTTACTTTTGTCAATTATTTAATAAGCCAGTAAAACAAGCTAAGTAATTTTCATGAAGAAACGCATTGTAATTTTTGCTTCCGGAAGCGGTACCAATACTCAAAACATTATAGAACATTTTCAACAAACAGGAAATGCTGAAGTTTCGTTGGTACTTTCAAACCGATCCAACGCAGGAGTCCTGCAGAAGGCAGAACAGCTAAATATAAATGCTTTGTATTTTTCTAAGGAAGAATTTGTTTCAGATAAAGTCCTTGAAAAGCTAAAAGAAATAGACCCGGATCTCATTGTGCTTGCCGGTTTTCTGTTGAAATTCCCAAATAATATCCTGCACCAATTCCGGAATAAGGTAATTAATATCCACCCAGCCTTATTGCCCAAATACGGAGGAAAAGGCATGTACGGAAGTTTTGTGCACGAGGCCGTTTTAAAAAACAAAGAAACAGAAACTGGTATTACCATTCATTATGTAAATGAAAATTACGACGAAGGTGCCGTTATATTTCAGGAAAAAGTGAAACTTTCCCCAAACGAAACCACTGAAACCATTGCGCAAAAAGTACACCAACTGGAATACGAATGGTTTCCCAAAGTGATTGAAAAAATTCTTAACAATGGCTAAAAAACAAAAATTTTATGTGGTTTGGTTTGGAAATCCCGCGGGCATTTTTGACAGTTGGAAAGAATGTAAGCGTTCCATTGATGGGGTAAAGGGCGCACAATACAAAAGTTTCGAAACCTTTGCGGAAGCGAAAAAGGCATACAATAAAGATTATGCCGATTATAAAGGAAAAACCGTAAAAAAATCTCTTTCAAAAGATGCACTTCAAAAAATTGGAGAACCCAACCTTTATTCAATTGCGGTTGATGCAGCTTCCAGTGGAAATCCCGGAATAATGGAATATCGCGGGGTAGATACGCAAACCCATAAACAATTGTTCCATCAAGGACCTTTTCAGCAAGGGACAAATAATATTGGGGAATTTTTGGGGCTTGTTCACGGATTGGCATTTCTGAAAAAAAATGAAAGTGACCGCATTCTTTATACCGATTCGCGGATTGCAATGGGGTGGATAAAAAGAAAAAAATGTAATACAAAATTAAAGCAAACAACCAAAAACAAAGCACTTTTCGAACTGATTGCGCGTGCAGAAAACTGGCTTAAAACGAATTCCTTTTCCACTAAAATTGTTAAATGGGAAACCAAGGCGTGGGGTGAAATTCCTGCAGATTTCGGAAGAAAATAAGTATTTAATTATGTTTACTACAGGTTTATTTTCATTATCCATATTTCCTTAAAATATTCAAACCCCTTATATTCTTTCCACTTTTCGTATACCGGAATAGGATTATCGCTTTTTGAAATATAAACGTACTGCCAATTGTTTCTTGGATTAATAAAAGTTTGGGGTCTATATTTTTTTTCATTTAAAAATTGCGACCATTTTATGGTATTTCCGGGAACGGAAAAAACATTGGTTACTACATAATATCCCGCATCCATTCCGGGAACTGACATGGACTGAATTCTTACCTCTTTCTTGATTCTGGCTTCATCTGTGGTAATTTCTGGTTTTTTATTTTCCTTTGTTTGGGAAATAATTTTTTTATTCTTTTGGCTTACTATTGCCTTTGATGCTGCAATTTCAATATTTAATGAATCCATTATTTCTGTTGTGGATTTTGTACCCGCATTTGCTCCATTTGAAGTAATGCTATTTATCTTTTCTTGGTAAAATCTATTGTTTATCTCGGTTTCAAAAGCAACAAAAAACAAATAGAAACGGTCTGCCTTTGCTTGAAACCTGAGATCGGCTTGAGTAGTGGCATTGTCAAATAGATCATTGTTAGGATTGGGTATTTCCATTTTAAGCAGATCGAACCCAAGGGTATTGATACTGTTTGGGTTTCTTTCAGCAAAAACTTCATCATTTATGGTAATACTACTATTAAAGAAGTTTTTTTCTTCCCGCACATTATTGCTCAAGGCCTTGTAGCTTCCGTTTTTTTTATCAAAAATTGAAAATTCATCCGTTTTTAACTTTCGATCCCCTTCCAATGCGCCCAACGCAATGTTGGTTTTTATTTTCCCTTCCTCAATGCTTTTAAAATTGCTAAAAGATATATCCACGGCTTGTTTGCTTACTTCGACCAAACCATTATAAATGGTAAAATATTTTGGGCTTTCCTCGGAATCTTCATAAACAATATATAGCAACCATCCCGCGGAGCCTCCGCCAGAAATTTCACCTTCTGTTGCTTTAATGTTTGCCACGGCATAGGTTCCGTTGAGCGTGGATAATTTTTGCAAGTCTGAAGTAACATCGGCATAACAGCCATAAGGAACGTTGGTGGAAAATGCCCCTGTTTTAAAACTGTCGAATATAATATTGCCCGTTATGGTTTGATAGTCCCCACCGGGAATTTTAAATAAAATGGAATTTACAACTGTATCCCTAATACCTTTTCCTTCGTAGGCAAATCTTTTCCCAGATTGATGCAAAACTCCTTTTTCAAAAGGATAGAGCGCACTCCAATAAAGAACTGCATAGGCAATTTTAGTATTGCCAATTGCATTATTAATAGTGGCTTCACTAGAACTAAAAGTAGATTTATCTTCGTCCACGTCTATATATTTCATTTTTACCAAATCGTTAGGAATCGTAAGATCGGAGAGAGGTTTGTTGGAATGATCGCCGAGAATATTATTTCCTATTAAAATGGAATTTCCGCGAACATAAAGATTTTTGTTTTCACTGAAGGGGGCGCCTTCCTGTGAATAAGTGTACTGCATGACCAAGAATAATACTGTGATCAGACGTAAGTTTTTCATTTATTGAACTTTAAGAAGGAGGGAATTTACATTATATTTAATAGATATACTTTTTTTATAGAAAATACCCATCAATTTCTTAAGGTTTTTTGTGATATACTTTTATAAATAATTGATTAAATTTGCACCCTCTTTAAAACCCCTTTATGAGTAAACTTGTTATTGTTGGCACCGTTGCTTTTGATGCTATTGAAACGCCTTTTGGTAAAACAGATAAAATCTTGGGCGGCGCAGCTACCTACATTGGCTTGGCAGCTTCGCAATTTCATGTGGATGGCGCCATTGTTTCGGTGGTAGGGGGCGATTTTCCAAAAGAATACATCTCTAAACTAGAAGAAATCGGAATGGATGTTTCGGGTCTAGAAATTGTTGAAAACGGAAAAACTTTCTTTTGGAGCGGAAAATATCATAACGATATGAACACGCGCGATACCTTAATTACTGATTTAAACGTGCTCGCCGACTTCAATCCACAGGTTCCTGAAAATTATAAAAATGCCGAAGTAGTCATGTTAGGAAATCTACATCCTCTCGTCCAATTGGGTGTGATTGAGCAAATGGATAATCCAAAATTGATTGTCTTGGATACCATGAATTTTTGGATGGACAGTGCCTTGGAAGATTTAATGAAAGTAATTTCAAAAGTTGATGTAATAACCATTAACGATGAAGAAGCAAGACAACTCTCCGGTGAATATTCATTAGTAAAGGCGGCTCAGAAAATAATGACGATGGGGCCAAAATATGTAGTAATAAAGAAAGGAGAACACGGCGCATTGCTTTTTGGCAATGATGATGTTTTCTTTGCGCCCGCACTTCCTTTGGAAGAAGTTTTTGACCCAACCGGCGCGGGTGATACCTTTGCGGGAGGCTTTACGGGCTATTTGGCAAAAACTGGCGATTACAGTTTTGAAAACATGAAAAATGCAATCATACAGGGTTCGGCCTTGGCTTCGTTCTGCGTAGAAAAATTTGGGCCCGAGCGGCTTTTGGACCTTTCAAGAAAACAAGTCCACCAACGCCTGCAGCAGTTTAAGAGCCTAACACAATTTGATATAGAATTAACCTAAATACGCGCCCTTAAAGGGCGTTTTTTGTACATTTATATAGTTTCAGAAAAAATATGAGCGACGCTTTAAAACACGAATGTGGGATTGCCCTAGTAAGATTGCTAAAGCCTTTGGAATTTTACAAGGAAAAATACGGAACGGCATTTTACGGAGTAAACAAAATGTATTTGATGATGGAAAAACAGCATAATCGTGGACAGGACGGGGCTGGTTTTGCAAGTATCAAATTGGATGTCAATCCTGGGGAAAGATATATTAGCCGTGTTCGCTCCAACGCCGCGCAACCTATACAGGATATTTTTGCGCAGATCAACGAGCGCATCAATCTGGAATTTGAAACCCATCCCGAATATAAAGAAGATGTTGCTGCGCAAAAAAAGAACATTCCCTATATAGGTGAATTGTTTTTAGGGCATGTACGTTACGGAACTTTCGGAATAAATAGTGTTGAAAATGTACATCCTTTTCTTCGCCAAAACAATTGGATGCACCGCAACCTGATAATTGCGGGAAATTTCAATATGACCAATACCAATGAGCTGTTCGACAATCTTATAAAACTTGGGATGCACCCAAAGGAAAAAGCCGACACTGTAACAGTAATGGAAAAAATTGGACATTTTCTGGACGATGCAGTTCGTAAATTATACAAAAAAGCAAAGGCCAAAGGCTTGAATAAGCAGGAAGCTTCGCCATATATTGCCGAAAAACTAAATGTTGCAAAAATTTTACGCAAATCTGCCTCCAATTGGGATGGTGGGTATGCCATGGCGGGACTTTTGGGTCACGGTGATTCCTTTGTGCTCCGCGATCCTGCTGGAATACGCCCTGCCTATTATTATCAGGACGATGAAGTAATTGTTGTTGCTTCCGAAAGACCGGCTATACAGACTGTATTCAACGTTCCTTTTGAAGAAGTAAAGGAATTGGATCCCGGACATGCTCTTATTATAAAGAAGGACGGAAGTATGGATCTTTCTGAAATACTTCCCCCGTTGGAACGCAAATCCTGTTCCTTTGAAAGAATTTATTTTTCCCGCGGTAGCGATGCCGAAATTTATCAAGAGCGTAAAATGTTGGGAAGGCTTGTTATGCCAAAAGTACTTGAAGCTATAAATTTTGATACAGAAAACGCTGTATTTTCATTTATTCCGAATACTGCTGAAACTTCCTTCTACGGAATGTTGGAAGCCGCACAGGATGAGCTCAACAAACAAAAAAACGAAGCCATCTTGAACGAAAAGGAAAAGCTGACCCCGGAGAGGCTCCAACAAATCCAATCACACAAAGTCAGAACCGAAAAAATTGCGATAAAGGATGTAAAATTACGCACCTTTATAACAGACGATAGTAGTCGAGATGATCTGGTTGCGCACGTCTATGATGTTACCTATGGTGTAGTAAGGCGAAATGATAATCTGGTTATTATTGATGATAGTATCGTACGCGGAACCACTTTAAAGAAAAGTATTTTAAAAATGCTGGATAGGCTTCACCCCAAACAAATTGTGGTAGTATCTTCTGCCCCCCAAATACGCTATCCGGATTGTTATGGAATAGACATGGCTCGATTGGAGGATTTGGTTGCTTTTCAAGCGGCGCTTGCCCTTCATAAGGAAAGAGGTACTCTAGCTGTTGTTGAGGAAATATACCATAAATGCAAAAAGCAGGTTTCCATGGAGGATTCTACCGTCATAAATCACGTAAAAGAATTATACTCACCATTTACCGATGAAGAGATTTCAGATAAGATAGCCGAGATAATAAGTGAGGAATCGATTGGCGCAAAGGTAAAACTGATTTTTCAATCTGTAGATGATCTTCACATAGCTTGCCCGAAAAATTTAGGAGATTGGTATTTTACTGGGAACTATCCAACAGCTGGAGGTAATAGGGTTGTGAACCGAGCCTATATCAATTTTTATGAAGGTAATCCGGAACGAGCGTATTAATTATGAAAATATTATGCATGGATTTACCCTTTATCGGAATCTATAGCACTTTGGTCGAAATTGTTGATTTACACTATTTTAATGTCAAAAGTTCAATTATATTTGAACTTACCATAAGGCGTAAGTAGGTTAGGTCTATGGTAAGATTTGGGGCAAAAAAGGTAGACTTCGGTCTGCCTTTTTTCATTTCGAACCGGTCGGGTTCAATTGATTTTAACTGTTTTCCCGTTTTAAGGTTTCAATCAAACTTCTAGAATTTTAAATTTTACTTATCTAAAGTTCTGATACAAAATTTTCATTTTATCATACTTTAAAGATCCAAAATTATGAAAACAATTTTTAAATTTATACTCAATATTGTCGCGAATTTTGTAGCCTAAATCCCCAAAAACTGTAGGAAAGTAGTTTTTAAACGAAAATTTTGACCATTCATCTAAAAGGACGAAATCTATTTATTTATTGCTATATATTTGGGTATACCATTAGCATAAGTAGGTTAAGTTCATGGTAGATTTGGGGCAAAAAAAGGCAAACATTGTTTGCCTTTTTTTATGCGACAAATCTAAATGGGGTGGCGAGCTGAATGTAATATTAATTGGATTTCCATTTTCCTGCGAGCCGTTTCTTGTCATTCCTAAACTTTTTTACTTTTAAAAATAATTCCCCACACCTATTTAATATAATTTTATTTGTTTTATTTCTCCTTATTCTAAAAATAAAATCCCTTTTTCCCATTTACGATAAAATTGAAAGTTTGGTTTTTATAAAATAAAAAAAAGCCCGCTGCGGATATTTCCACAGCGGGCTTTTTTAAAATATAAGAATCTATTTATTGCTCGCATAGTTGGCAGCAACTTCTTCCCAATTTATAACGTTCCAAAAATTACCTACGTAATCAGGGCGTCTGTTTTGGTATTTTAAATAATAGGCATGTTCCCAAACATCCAGTCCTAAGATAGGAGTTCCGCCACAGCCCACTTTTGGCATCAAGGGGTTGTCTTGGTTTGGCGTAGAGCAAACCTCTACTTTTCCACCTTTGTGAACGCAAAGCCAGGCCCAACCGGAACCAAATTGTGTTTTTGCAGCTTCGGAAAATTTCTCTTTAAAGGAATCAAAGTTCCCATAAGCGGCATCAATTGCTTTTGCAAGATCGCCACTTGGCTTTCCTCCACCATTTGGCGACATTACTTTCCAAAAAAGATTGTGATTGTAATATCCACCGCCATTATTTCTAACGGCTTTGTTGTCCATATCTAGATTCAATAAAATATTTTCAATGGTTTTCCCTTCCTTATCGGTGCCTTTTATGGCATCGTTCAATTTATCGGTATAACCTTGATGGTGTTTGTCATGATGTATTTCCATTGTTTTGGCGTCTATGTTTGGCTCCAAAGCATCAAACGCATACGGTAATTTTGGTAATTCGAAAGACATAATTATATAGTTTTTATATTAGTTATTATTAATTTCACTCAAATTTAGGCATTCTAATTCTCTAAAAGTGTTATAGATTTTATAAGATTTTTATACTGGAATAGTTTAATTTTATTGCCAAGCCATTATACATTTCAATAAAAGAACAATTTTTGGAACAACCGTCCCCATTCTTAATTTACGATGCTGCTGCCGGTAGCGGAAAAACCTTTACGTTGGTAAAGGAATATCTGAAACAGTTATTGTCCTCAAACAACGAGGGGTATTATAAGCATTTGTTGGCCATCACATTTACCAATAAAGCAGTTGCTGAAATGAAACAACGTATCGTGGAAACCTTGGTGGATTTCAGCGAAGATAAAAGTGTGGTTGCGCCTTTGCCAATGATGCTTCAAATTGGGGAAGAAACCCAACTGGAACTGCAGGAAATACAAAGCCGTTCGCAAAAAATACTGAAACATCTTTTGCATAATTACGCCGCTTTTAGTGTTGAAACCATTGATAGGTTTAACCATAGGTTAATCCGCACTTTTGCCCGGGATTTAAAACTTGCCACTAATTTTGAAGTTACGCTGGATACACCCCAATTATTAAACGAGGCGGTTGATTTACTGTTAAGCAAAGCCGGTGAAAATAAGGAAGTGACGAAAGTGTTACTTGATTTTGCTCTTGAAAAAACCGATGACGACAAATCGTGGGATATTTCAAAAGATATTGCCAAGGCTGCAAAATTGCTTTATAATGAAAATGAAGCCTTTCATGTAAAGGGTTTGAAAGAAAAGTCGCTTGATGATTTTCTTTTTTTTCGTGCACAAATTCTTCAAAAGAAAAAGCAAATTACAGAAAGTATAAAATCCGTTGCTACCAATGTTCTGGAAATTATTGCTGAAAGTGGCTTACAGTATGATGATTTCAGCAGCAGCTTTTTACCAAAATATTTTCTAAAACTGGCAGCGGGGGATTTTAGTGTAAACTTTGGTTTAAAATGGCAGGAAACCATGGACGAAAAACCATTATATCCCACACGCGTTTCCAATGCAATAAAAGCGACTATTGACGAATTGACATCAAGTTTTATTGAGCAGTTCCAAAAAACAAAAGAAGGCGTTACAAAAATTTGGTTGCTCGATGCTATTCTTAAAAACCTAACCCCGCTTTCGGTAATC
>JBBQQN010000041.1:0-25762 GCA_038215845.1 Flavobacteriales bacterium
TCATTTCTGTGTTCAAGGGTAATAAATTCGAAAATAGATTGCATAAAAAAACGGTTAGGAATGAACCTAACCGTTTGTTTTTGGTGCTTGCGCCTTTGTAGCGGGAACTGGACTCGAACCAGTGACCTTCGGGTTATGAGCCCGACGAGCTACCTACTGCTCTATCCCGCGATATGGATGGCAAAGATACAAAGGTTTTTAGAGTTTGCAAGGAAGAAACAATTATTTTTTTACTTAACGTAACTTTAAATAACACAAGGTTATATTTGCCTATATTTATTGATATGAATAGAACTTTTAGAATTCTTAGCATAATTATACTGTCTCTTGGCGCTTTATTTATCATTGCCACAATCTCAGTTAATTATATTATTAAAAATAAAATTGAAAACTTCATTAACACAAGGCTTCCCGACAATATTCTCCAATCCTACAAAGACCTCACAGTACAGACTTTTGAAGGCTCAATAATAATTAGCGAAGCAGCCGTTATTTTAACCAATAAAAACGACACCCTTAAACACACTTTCATCCAGGTGGAAACACTGAAAATTTCAGACATCAGCTATTGGGATTATTTGGTGAACGATAAAATACATATTGAAACCATCCTTTTGGAAAGGCCTAAAATCGCATATCATAAGGACAGACTGAAACATTCCCAAGACACTTTAAGAAAACCGTTAATGAGGCTCTATAAATCCGTGTTTGTAGATAATCTTGAAATAAACGATGGCAATTTTGCCATGTACGAAAAGGAAAAGGATTCCACGATCCTGCTAGCGAAGCACATTTCTTTAAAAGTGCGCGATATTGAATTGGATAATGCCACACTAAGCCGAAAATTACCCATTCAGTTTAAGGAATATGCCGCCGAGGGCGATTCAATCTTTGTGAAGGTTAGTCCGTATGAAAATCTTACAGTAAACCATTTCAACATAAAAGATAAGAAAGCCACTTTTAGTACTTTTCAACTAAAGACCAAATATAGCAGAAGCCAATTATCCCAAATAATTAGAAAAGAACGGGATCATTACAACCTTCAAATTGAAGAACTGTCCATTGCCAATATTGATTTTGGGTTTATTTTCAATGATAAATTTTTCGCCAAAAGTGACTTGGTTATAGTCAACTCACCAGATCTCGACATTTATAGGGATAAATTGGTAGCGGATGACCCCACCTTTAAACCTCTGTACAGCAAAATGCTCCGCGACCTTCCTTTTGAAATGACGGTAGATTCATTGAAAATTTTAAACGGACTCATTAAATACAGTGAAAAAGTAAAAACAGAAAACAATGGAGGCTCCATTAATTTTTCCAATCTAAACGCAGCGATTTCAAATGTTAGCAACACTTATGTAGAGCCAGTAAAAACGGAAGCGCATATTAACGCCCATTTTATGGAGAAAACGCCATTTAGTGTGGACTGGAGTTTTGATGTGCAAAACCCAAATGACCAGTTTCTCTTTAAAGCAGATGTGGGAGCTTTAAGGGCTGAAAAAATGAATAGCTTCACGCAACCCAATTTGAGAGTTAAACTGGAAGGAAACACCAATAAAACCTTTTTTACAATCGACGGGGGGAACAACACCTCTGTTACCGATATGAAAATTAATTATACCGACTTCAAAGTGACCGTATTGAATAAGGATGGTGAAAATAAAAACAGGTTACTTTCTACCATTGCCAATATTTTTATTTCAAAAGATAGCCAAAAGAAAAACGATTTTTATAGGGAAGGAACCGCCGAAGCCACGCGCGACAAATCAAAATCCTTTTTTAATTATTTGTGGATAAGTGTGAAAAATGCCCTCATAAAAAGCCTGACTGGCAAAAACAAAAAAGACTGACCAAAACCTTAAAAATTGTGCCTTCCCAGTTATTATCAAATATTTCTGACAGTAAAATCTATAAGTTCCCCTTCCTGAAATCTTACTTCTAGTTCGAGAGGGTTGCAGCAAATCTCACAGTCTTCAATATATTTTTGATGCGTAACTGAAGTATCCAACAACATTGAAATGGTTTCCCAACAAAATGGACATTGAAAAAAATGCTCGTACATAACTTCATTTTTGGTTCTACGAAAAACGTTACATCAAGTTCCTAACAAAGTTATGATTTGAGCGCCGATAAAAGAAATAAAAGCATTCTAATTGTTTGCTGAAAGTGCTTCCATACTTTCTTGAAGCACTTCCCAATCTTCCATCAAGGTTTTCAGCTTCTTCTTTTTTGCTTGATATTTATCAAAGAAGTGTGGCTGGGCAATGGTTTTCTCATAATTGATTAACAGCTCTGTGTCAATTTGTGCTATTTCTTTTTCCATTGATGCAATTGAAGACTCCACATTGCTCAATTTATTATGAAGTGATTTTAGTTTTTTCTGGGCTTCGTATTCTTCCCCTGCGCTTTTTTTGGGTTTGCCATCCGAAGCTTTTACGGTTCTCTTTTCAGCTTCCCTTAAGTTCTCCAGGTTTCGCTGTTCAAGGAAATAATCAATGTCGCCAAGATATTCCTTTATCTTATGGTCCTTGAATTCATAAATTTTATCGTTGAGTCCTTGTAGAAAATCCCTGTCGTGGGAAACCAATAAGAGCGTTCCCTCAAAATTCTGAAGCGCTTCCTTCAGAACATTTTTTGATTTAATGTCCAAGTGGTTTGTGGGCTCATCCATTACCAGCACGTTAAAAGGCTGCAGAAGCAGTTTTGCCAGCGCCAAACGGTTTCTTTCCCCTCCACTTAATACGCGAACATATTTTTCAACTTCCTCGCCCCTAAAAAGAAAAGAGCCAAGGATATCGCGAACTTTACTTCTGTTTTTTTCATTTGCGGCATCAATCATCGTGTCAAGTACAGTTTTGCTTCCGTCCAAATAATCAGCTTGGTTTTGGGCAAAATAGCCAATCTGCACGTTATGACCTAAGGTCAACTTTCCGGCGTATTCAATTTCGCCAACTATTATTTTTGCCAAAGTAGATTTTCCCTGTCCGTTCTGCCCCACAAAAGCAATTTTGCTGTCGCGATCCACCAAAAGATTGACATCTTTCAGCACTTCTTTTTCGCCGTAACTTTTTGAAATATTTTTCGCCTCAACAACCACTTTCCCCGGAATGACCGATATGGGAAAACGCAAGGTCATAACACTATTATCATCTTCGTCAACTTCTATCCGGTCAATCTTATCCAGTTTTTTGATAAGCGATTGCGCCATTGTAGCCTTGCTGGCTTTCGCCCTAAACTTATCAATCAGCTTTTCGGTCTGTTCAATCTGTTTCTGTTGGTTTTTTTGCGAAGCCAATTGTTGATCCCGCAGTTCATTGCGAAGCACTAAATATTGTGAATAGGGTTTGTTGAAATCGTAAATCTTTCCAAGCGAAATTTCAATGGTCCTATTGGTAACATTATCTAAAAACATTTTATCGTGGGATACTATCACCACAGCTCCGGTATATCCTTTTAGAAATTCCTCCAACCAAAGAATGGATTCAATATCCAAGTGGTTGGTAGGCTCATCCAGCAATAAAATATCGTTATTTTGAAGAAGCAATTTTGCCAGTTCAATACGCATACGCCATCCTCCAGAAAAGGTTTCGGTAAGTTTGGTGAAATCTTCCCGTTCAAAACCCAATCCCTGCAAAATACGCTCCGTTTCCCCTTGATAGCTATAACCGCCGTGGATTTCATATTGGTGCTGAACATCGTTCAGGTCTACCATAAATTGGTGGTAAATTTCACTTTCATAATCGGTGCGCTCTGCCAGTTGGGTATTTATGTGCGCCAACTGATTCTCCAACCTTTTTATTTCGGTAAAGGCTTCGTAGGACTCTTCGAGGACCGTTCGGCCCACTTCAAAATCTATATCCTGCTTTAAAAATCCTATGGAAATTTCCTTATCAGTCGCTATTTGCCCAGTATCATACTCCTGTTCTCCGGCAATAATTTTTAGCAAGGTAGATTTGCCCGCACCATTTTTACCTACCAAACCTACCCTGTCTCCAGGCTTAAGCTGAAAGGTTATTTTTTCGAACAAATAGTCACCTTGAAAGGAAACTGAAAGATTATGAATATTGATCATTTAAAAGGGCTAAATTTTTTGCAAAGATGCTTAATTTTACGCTGCAATAAAAACCGAACATGAAATTACTGCAAGGCTCCAAATTATATAGTATACTTACGGGAACCTGTCCTGTGTGCCACAAAGGCAAAATGTATGTAGAAAGTAACCCCTACAAACTTTCTGAAACCCTGAAAATGCACGAAAGATGCAGTCATTGCGATACCAAATTTAGCATTGAGCCTTCTTTTTTTATCGGCGCCATGTACGTAAGTTACGCTTTGGGAGTTGCAATAGCCGTGGCTGCATTTATTATTTCGTATTTCTTTATCGGGATGGATAGGATTAATACTTTTCTTGTCATTGTTGTTACCCTTATAGTTTTGCTTCCCGTAATACTTCGCCTTTCTAGGAATATTTGGATTAACGCTTTTTTTAAATTCGACCGTAAGAAAGACTTGTCGTAATTCATTGAAATCTTTGAATATCAATTTCTTTGGGAAGCGGGGCTCCTTGTTCCAAATAATTATATAATATTTCCGCCAATAAAGGGGCCATCAAAAAACCCCTAGTTCCCAACCCATTAAAGAAAATTTTATTTTTACTTTCAGAAAGATTTCCCAATAAAGGCTTCCGGTCTCGGGTTGTGGGCCTTATTCCAACAGTTTGGCCGATTAATTCAATTGGGCAATTTATAAATGTTTTTAATTTTGAAAGAATTTCTTCCCGGGCTTCTAGTGTCGGTTCCAAACTATAATCATCGCGCGCATACGTGGCACCTACCTTATATTCATCATTACCCAACGGAATTACATACATAGGCCCCTTTAAAAGGTTCTCGAATTTTAATTCTGGGGCTTTTATTATAATATATTCCCCTTTGTTGCCTATTAAAGTGTTATTTTGAAAACTTGGGTTATCCTTAGCCGATGCCCCTTCGGAAAAAATGATTTTTGATACAGAATATTCTTTATATGAAATTCCATTTTGCGTTTCCTGAACCAAACCATAATTGAATTCCTCTGAAAAATAACTATTGAGAGCATGTAAATGCTTCCTGTAACTATCCAATAAAACCCTTGGGGAAATCATTCCGGTTCCCTTGACCATACCAAAACCTAAGGGAGCGTTGATACTTGCATTGGTATTTTTTTCCGTTTCAGAGGAAAGGAATTGCTCCAATTCCTTTTTATCGCTCGCTACGGCCCAGTTATTCTGTTCCTCAACACTTTTAAATATTCTAAATACAGGCTTTTCAACAAATACATCTAGGTTCAGTTTGTGGGAAAGAGAATCATAAAACGGGATGGCATATTGAAAAAACTCCTCTGCCTTCCATGTAGCGGTAAAGCGTTTTAATACTGTAGGATTCAAGATACCACCAGATTTTTCTGTGGCACCACTTCCTGTTCCATCAAATACCACAAACGACTTACCATGTTGCTGCAACTGTTCAGCAAAAGCCAAACCAGCAATGCCCAGGCCAACGATTATATAATCTACTTCTTTCATCTAGTAAAATTAAGGCCTAAACACACGGAATATATATTTTAACACCAATAAAAAACCCTCCAATTTCAAAAAAAACTGGAGGGTTTCAAAATTAAATTATTTTAGGATATTAATAGCTCCAGAGATCTATTTCAATATTTCTTATTTGTTCTTTTATCCTTTCAGATTCCAATAATTGCATAAGAGCATTGTCATTGATATAATCCTTAACATCGCGATCCCCTTGCACATTGTCCTCTTTATAGATGACGGCATTAAAACGTCTAGAATTCAATAAGTGATCGTATGAAATAGGTTGTGAGGTATTTTGACTATTGAAAGCTTGGGCTTTATGCAAAATATCGCGTGTTGCTGGAAACCACACCCAGAAAAGTTCAACCTTACTATCTATATTATCGTCAGGAAATGCTTTTGAACGCGCCTCGTTTGCTACTGGGCAAAGACCCAACAATCTATATTTAAGCTCGCCTTGGCGTTTATCCAGATACCAATAGCCACGAATATGCCATTCTTCTATATCGCCCGCATCTAAAGTAAAATTACGAATGTACTGTGGATCCACGGTGCCTTCAGCATTATATTGTTCTACACCTAAATCTGTAGTATCGCTATAAACCAAGGACGCTTGGATATCCTTTAAAGTCCTTTTTTCGGTGAAATATGAATCTGCATAAACCGCATCTATTTTTCCATTCCGAATATTTTTTACCAAAACATCATAAAGGGAACGTCTATCTGCACCAATGTTGTTGGTATCTATAGGGTAATACAATGGAAAGTTGACCCTTTCATCAAGGTCGATTATTTCCCACGTAGTTTTGGACCATAACACATCACGCTCATCCGTATAGCCATAAGGCAATGGCTTATCATTATCATAGGCAATCTGAGCCTCGGTCTTTTTACCTATTTCATCCGGTGTTTTGGCATTCAGAATATTTATCTGCGCTTGAGCGCCAGAAATAATTCCAAAACCGAAAACAACTAAAACAACATTTTTCAAATTCATACCGACTGGGTTTTTACTAGTTTGTCAGTTCAACAAATACAGGGGAAATCTTTTTTAATTTATATCCTGAATTTGCTGAAAGGTTTGCATTAATATCAAAAATCTGTACTGTCTCGCCACGGCCAGCTCTTCTTAGTGCTGCTTTTGCGGCTGAATCCAACTTATTTCCGCTCACCTTTATAGTAGGTTGTCCGGAAACTTTAAAGCTGAAACCAGTAACACTTAGACTTAGATCGAAATCGAAATCCAATAAAGTGGCGCCTACACTTGAAATTTCAAGTCCTTGGCGCTCCATGCGCACGGCTCCTCCATTTCCATCTTCCCCACGAATGGTTCCGGTAGGTCTTGGAATATCTTTTATTCGGAAGGTTTTGCTGTCTGAAACAGTTTCACCGCCTGGAAGTTTTCCGCTTACGTTTATCTTCACTTCACGTCCTTGAACGCCTGTAACGTTCATCATATATTTTCCAGCTCCTCCTGCCTGTACAAGTCCGGGAGCATTTGCATTAACCGCCCCCACTCCAGGAATGGAAATGGTCATTGGGTTATCTACACCACGGTAAACCACATTCATTTTATCTGCTGAAATTACCGCAGAGTTTGGTTTTGGGATAACTGCATATGAACTTGTAAATTCTATAGGCACTATAGAATCTCCCTGTTTAAATTGCAATTGTCCTTTTAATTCTTGTTCGCCAACATTTCCGGCAGGAAAGTCTAACATTACTTGACCTCCAGAGATTGAAGTTACTTCTCTACCATTAACTACTACCTTTTCAAAGTTCAAAGTATTGTCAAAACGACCAAGAACTACACGTCCTTTAAAATTTTCACCACTAAAAAATGCGGTTTTATCCGGCACAACAATAGCTTGATAATTGGTCATGGATAATTGTCTTACTTGCTCTCCGGCCAACATATTGGATAACAACTCGTTTTGGGTTGTTTTAATATCTGCCTGCATTTGGGTAAGTTTCGTTTTTGAGGCTATCAAAGGAAAGCCCTCAAAATTGTATTTTAGCCAGTCTATTTTTTTTCCGTCACGGTTAGTTTCAGGCTCGGTGCTAAATTTAGACTGAACATCTGAGGTAATAGTAGGATAATCATCTCCCAACACAGTTACAATTCCTGTGCGGAAAGCGTTTACTTTCGCTACAAATTCTTGTCCATCTTTTGATAGCTTGTCACCTGTAAAGAACTTTTGGTCCAAATGGTCAGGTTTGTCCTGAACTTCGTAATCTTTAGGATCTTCGATATCTTTCATCATATCGGCTTTCAGGCCGTTTATGTAATTATCGAGATCAGCAGCCAGGGTATTCACCTGTTCTGCCTTTGCCATTATGGGTTGGTATTTTGCAGGCTGCTCTTCTACTTTTTCGGCCAAACCTCCAAGAAATGCTTGGTTCCGTTGGTCCGAGGCAGCGTTTGCATTTGTAATTTTATCATTCAGTAAGCCAAAAGCAGATAATACTTCTTTTGACATATTTAAAGCCAGCATCGCAATGAAAACCAAATACATTAGGTTAATCATCTTCTGCCTTGGGGATAGTTTTCCTCCTGCCATTTTATTCTTTTTAAAGATTAATAATTAAAGGTGAAAACCTAACTTAGTTTCTATTTGTCATTGCAGAAAGCATACCTCCGTAAACTCCATTCAAGGAAGATAGGTTGGTAGCCAAGTGCTGCATTTGTTGTTTAAGTTGTTCGGCATTTTCCGCAACACGCTCACTTACTTCAGCTTGACGGCTCGTGGACTCAATCTGAACCTTGTATAAGCTGTTCAACGAATCCATTTGTGCGGCGGCAAGTGCCATTTCTTCGCTGTATTTTTTAGTTGAGCTCATAGCTTCTGCTGTGGGAGCCATTCCTTTGGCAGCACCTTCAAAAGAACGGATGCTTGTGCTAAGACTGTTCATCAACTCTGAATCAATACGCGCATCTTTAAGCATTTCGTCCAATTTCTTAGACAATATTCCTTGGGCATCTTCAGGCTGTTTTCCTTTTTTGTCTAAAGTCATTCCTCCAGCAAGTTCAGGATAAACTAAGGACCAGTCCAAATCGTCATCTACCGGCTCAAAAGCTGAGATAGCAAAAATGATCGCTTCGGTTATAAGCCCAATTGCAAGTAGCAGTCCTCCGTTAAGCGGCCCCAATTCCCAGTGAAGGATTTTGAACAACGCCCCTAAAATTACAATAGATGCTCCAAGGCCATAGGCCATATTAAATAATTTTTTTGATGATCTTGATTGTGCCATAATAAGTTAATTTTTAATTGCGGTTAGTTTAGTTACGTTTAAATTTGGTTTTTTTCTAATAAGTAAGAATTGGCTTTGCGCACAACATTTTTTAGTTTGCAGTTACATCAGTACCCATATAATCCTGTACTGTTCGGAATCCAATATAACTCCTTGCTGAATCTGCATACTCATAATCCCTTGTACTCACTTGAAGAAAATAAGCTACATCTTTCCAAGAACCCCCTCGAACCACTTTACGCATATTGTCGGGGTCATTCACATTCGGGTTTATAGTAGAAGTATAGTCATAAGAAGCTGGATCGTAGGAAGAATCTACCCATTCTGATACGTTTCCTGCCATGTTATAAAGGTTGTAATCGTTTGGCTCATAAGCATCCGCTTCAACAGTGTATAAAGCTTGATCTGCAGCATAATCACCACGAAGGGGTTTAAAGTTTGCCATAAAGCAGCCTCGATCATTTTTTGCATAAGGGCCTCCCCATGGATAAGTTGCAGATTCCAGACCGCCACGGGCCGCATATTCCCATTCTGCTTCACCTGGAAGACGGAAAGAGTTTATTTGATTTTTCTTTTTCGATTTTTGGTAAGAATTTTTATACAAGGTTCTCCATGCACAAAATGCTTTCGCCTGTTTCCAATTAACTCCAACTACCGGGTAGTCGCCATAAGCTTCATGCCAAAAATAGTCGTTGTGCATTGGCTCGTTATAGGAGTAATTAAAATCTTTTATCCAAACGGTTGTGTCTGGATAAATCATTATTTCTTCTTTTTTGATAAAGTCTTTTCTATTTTTACTTTTATCACGTGCCGCACTTTGAATGTCCATCTGGGTATATTGGAACTTAAGCTTGTTCACATCAATGGTCCTTTGCCCATTATACGCTTCCTCTGCAGGAATATACATGGTATCCATTACTTCTGAATAATACTCATCTGGATATTCCGAAGTATCCCAAATTAAATCGACTTTATCGTTCAATTTTCTTCCAGCATAGAAATCCTCTCCCATCCCGAAATAATTATCGTACATGTACTGGTCATAGGGAGTTTTTTCTTCGGTTTCCTGATCAATAAACGCAAACTCTCCAACCCCGCCATCGCCAGGGGTTGCCCCCACTTCATCGGCCATAATAGCCAAGCGTAGCCGAACTGTTGAATCCCGTACCCAATTAACAAATTGACGATATTCTGCATTGGTTATTTCAGTTTCGTCCATATAAAAAGAACGTACTGTAACCGTTCTTGTAGGCGCATCATTTACGGCTACAAAATCGTCGTCACTTTTCCCCATGATGAAGGACCCACCTGGGATAAGCGTCATACCGTAAGGTTTTTGAGGATACCATTTTTTACCCTTCACCCCCACCAATTCTCCCCGGTCTCCCGAATTACAACTGAATAGAAAGGCGACAATCGCAGTTAATGCAATAAACTTCTTCATAGGTATTTTGGTTAAATTTCGAAATTCAAGGGCGTAAACGTATCTATAAAAAATCAAATAAACAATTTTTTTTTAAAAAACCCTTGTTCCCGTTTTTACTTGGTTTTTTTGATTATACTTCATTTTTACGGCGGGCTTTCAACCACCGTTCAGGTATTTCCTGATTACATGCACCCAAATATTCGCCATAAGTGCAAGGTAATAACGTACTCCTTTTTAATTTATTATTAACATTTGAAATAAATGGTAGCACTATCCACCAACGGTTTGTTTTATTGCTCTTCTTGAACAATAAAACTTCGTCTTCTATGGGTACATTATATGAGGTGAAAAGTTTTTCGTTCTCAAAATCCTCGTCTTCAACCCTGAAATTCATTCCTTCAATAAAATACCAGAGTATTTGTGCTACCAGCATGGCCGCACTTCTGCCCTCTATTGAATCTGACAGTTCATATATTCCAAAAGAAGTAGTCCTGTTGCTTATCCCGGCATAACGGGAAATGGCGCAAATTTCCCTTCCATCAAAACCATTGGGGCTTTCGCTGTTTTTATAACTAATTTCTGAACTTTTTATTGCGGTAATGTCCAAAGTAACCATATCTGCATCCCGCATTATGGGTTCAACCCCAGTAATATCTGCTGTAACTTCTCCCAGCCGATGGGCATCAAAAAAAAGTTTCTCCATCAGCGCTATTTCCTGTGGGGCATTAAAAAAAGATTGATACCCCAGCACACTATAATTGAATAGGTTGTAAGGTTGGTCTACAACCATTTTACCCACATAACTCTTATTTGACAGTGGTTTTTCGGCATCGCCCAAATCAAAACGGGTATCGATGTTTACCACATTAATCATTTCGCCCAAAGTATTATAGGCGCGGTAGTGTGAATAAGCCAAATCCTGGCTCCCGCCCAATATTAAAGGCACAATGTTTTTTTTTAATAAGGCTGCTATTACTTCTTTTGCGGCAAAGCGGGTATCCTCTACTGTAACGCCATTTTCTATATCGCCTATATCTATTATTTTATTCGACCAATTTCCTGGATACAAGGAATAAAAAGCTTTTCTATAAGCATCAAAACTAACCTCAGCACCCATATAATTAACATCGGCTCGGTTTTCCTTTATTCCAAGAATTGCACATTTTACACCCTTTAGATTGGGAAGCTCCCCAGTTTTAGCATGGACCTCAATTTGTTTTCCAAGCGTTCCGGAAGAAAGAATTTCCCGATGCGCCAAAACTTTTTTAGAAACGGGCGATAAAAATTCAATCATTATTTTTTATTGGTTGTGGTTTTTTTAGCGGCTTTTTTCTTGGGAGTGGCTTTCTTTTTAGCAGCTGCTTTTTTCTTTGGACTTTTTTTGTCGAGCAAATCCTTCGCTTCTTCCAGCGTAATTTTATCAGCCTCTGTTTCCTTGGGCAATTCCACTTTGGTTTTTCCCTTAATCAAATTAAAGCGTCCCCAACGGGCCTTTTCAATCCTTATTTTTTCCTCGGGCCACTCATTGATGAGCTTATCTATTTCTTTTTGTTTTTTGTCCTCAATCAGTTGCTCTACATCGGCTTCGGAAAGTGAGTCAAAATCATACTTCTTATTTACGTTAATAAACATATTGTTCCATTTAATAAATGGTCCAAAACGACCCACCCCTTTTTGGACAGGAAGATCTTCGTACATATAGATAGGCGCATCTGCCTTTTTCTTTTCTTCGATTAGCTCTTTTGCAAAAGCCATATCCACATCTAGTGGATCCATTCCTTTTGGTAATGAAATAAAAGTTTTTGCCAATCTTACATAGGGTCCAAAACGACCGTTGTTCACCTCTACTTCTTCCCCATCATAAATGCCTAAGGTTTTTGGAAGTTTAAAAAGATCCATCACTTCCTCAAAGGTCACTTGATGAAGTTGCTGATCTGGGCGCAGGCTTGCAAATTTCTTTTCATCATCATCCGGAGCACCTATCTGCGCCATGGGGCCATATTTTCCAAGGCGGACCAAAACAGTTTTCCCTGTTTCCGGATCTTCGCCCAAGATGCGCTCTCCACTTTCGCGTTCGGCATTCTCTTCTACGTGTGCAACGCGGGGATGGAATTTGGCATAAAAATCTTTCATCATTTTTGTCCACTCCTCTTTTCCTTCGGCAATATCGTCAAAATCCTGCTCAACTTTTGCAGTGAAATTGTAATCGAGGATATTTTCAAAATGATCTACCAAAAAGTCGTTTACGATCATTCCGATGTCCGTGGGAACCAATTTCCCTTTATCAGAACCTACAGTTTCCGTTAGGGTTTTGTCTTTAACACTTTCTTCTTGCAGGGTCAACTGAATGTACTTGCGTTCCACTCCTTCCACCATTCCTTTTTCAACATAATTTCTACTGATGATGGTTGAAATTGTTGGCGCATAGGTTGAAGGTCGGCCAATGCCTAGCTCTTCCAACTGTTTTACCAAAGAAGCCTCCGTGTATCGATAGGGTGGGCGTGTAAAACGTTCCGTTGCGGTGATATAATTATTTTCAAGTGAATCGCCATTTTTCATATTTGGCAACATCCCTTCCTGTTCTTCCTCTTCAAAATCGGTTCCTTCCAAATACACTTTTAGGAAACCGTCAAATTTTATCATTTCGCCATTGGCGGTAAAATTTTCCGAAACTTTTTCTTTGGAAAGAATATCGATTTTCACATTGGTGCGCTCCAATTGGGCATCGCTCATTTGTGAAGCCACTGTACGCTTCCAAATTAAATCGTACAATCGCGCTTGATCGTAATCCCCTGTAATTGTATGCAGACCCATATCGGTAGGGCGGATGGCCTCATGCGCTTCCTGTGCTCCTTTTGTCTTTCCTTTGTGGTCGCGGGGTTTACTGTATTCCCTTCCGTAGGAGGCGGTGATTTCCTTTTGTGCGGCACTTTTGGCGTCGTTACTAAGGTTTACGCTGTCCGTACGCATATAGGTTATAAAACCTGCTTCGTAAAGACGTTGCGCAATGGTCATGGTTTTTCCAACCGAAAAATATAATTTTCTTGCAGCTTCTTGCTGCAGGGTTGAAGTTGTAAAAGGTGCCGCTGGCGATTTGCTCGCGGGTTTTTTCGTTAAATCTGAAATTTTGTAATTAGCACCCAGATTCTTCTGAAGAAACTCCCGTGCTTCTTTTTCAGTATTAAAATTTTTCGGAAGCTTCGCCTTAAATTTACTGCCGTCTGCCGTAGTAAATTCAGCGTCAATCCTATAAGAGCCCACTGGGGTAAATCCTTCAATTTCGCGTTCGCGTTCCACAATCAATCGCACTGCAACAGACTGTACGCGGCCAGCGGAAAGACCCCCTTTCACTTTTTTCCAAAGTACGGGAGAAAGTTCATAGCCTACCAAACGGTCCAAAACTCGGCGCGCCTGTTGGGCGTTTACCAAATTGTAATCTATCTGCCGCGGGTTTTCAATCGCCTTTAAAATTGCCGATTTTGTAATCTCGTGAAAAACAATCCGTTTGGTTTTCGCCTTATCCAGTTTCAGTTCTTCTGAAAGATGCCAAGCAATGGCTTCCCCTTCCCTGTCCTCATCACTCGCCAACCAGACCATATCGGCCTTTTTGGAAAGTGCCTTCAATTCGGCAACCAATTTTTTCTTGTCGCTACTCACTACATATTTAGGTTTGAAATCTCCCATAACATCTACCCCCAATTCCTTGGAGGGAAGATCTGCTATATGCCCAAAACTGGAGGAAACCTTGAAATCCTTTCCCAGGAATTTTTCAATGGTTTTTGCTTTTGCTGGGGACTCAACTATCACTAAATTCTTTGCCATATTCATTTTTGTTATGCGTACAAAAGTATGTGAATTTTTTAATACGAAATTTTTGGAACCGAAAATTAGCCTTCCGTTAACAATGTATTACCTTGAAAATGCCATATTTATTTCGTTTTTGTTAGATAAAATTACAATGAAACTATTTCTTCCAAAAAAATCAACCGCTTTGCAATCAGCCGTATATTGGTTTCCCAATTAGTTTCTTTACAATATCACTATCCAAATTATAGCAGGTGTAAACAAAGAAGAAAGAAATTGAAAGAAATCTGAAAAACTTTCCGCCTCCATTGAAAAGCAAGGTATCTTAAGAATATTTAATTAAAAAAATATGACACTTTGTCACCGTTGTTTTAAAATTGTATCTTTGCGCCTCAATGTTTTTTTGACTCAAATTTGCATTGAAGAACTGTTTTTATGGAAAAGATAATTGACGAAAATACACAGGGAAATGCTTTGGTGCTGGAAGCCAAAGCGGGCAATACGCGTAAATTATACATTGAAAGTTATGGCTGCGCCATGAATTTCAGCGATAGTGAAATAGTGGCTTCCATTCTTGCGGAACAGGGTTTTGACACTACACAAAACCTAGAAGATGCTGATTTGGTCTTGGTGAACACCTGTTCCATCCGCGATAAAGCCGAACAGACCGTCCGCAAACGTCTGGAAAAATACAATGCCGTAAAACGAATCAATCCAAAAATGAAGGTTGGTGTTTTGGGCTGTATGGCAGAACGCTTGAAGGAAAAATTTTTGGAGGAAGAAAAGATTGTCGATTTGGTCGTGGGTCCCGATGCCTACAAAGACATCCCAAATCTTTTAAAGGAAGTGGAAGAAGGCCGCAACGCCGTAAACGTAATCCTTTCAAAAGACGAAACTTATGGCGACATTTCTCCAGTCCGGCTTGGCGGCAACGGTATAACTGCCTATGTGAGCATCACCCGTGGTTGCGACAATATGTGCACTTTCTGCGTAGTTCCTTTTACACGGGGCCGAGAACGTAGTCGCGATCCGCAGAGTATATTGGGAGAAGTGAATGATTTGGCTGAAAAAGGTTACAAAGAAATTACACTCCTCGGGCAAAACGTGGATAGCTATCTATGGTATGGGGGCGGTTTGAAAAAGGATTTTAAAAATGCTTCTGAAATGCAAAAGGCAACAGCCACCGATTTTGCACAATTGCTAGATAGGGTTGCAACGGCACACCCAAAAATGCGCATTCGCTTTTCCACAAGCAATCCGCAGGATATGGGCGAAGAAGTTTTGTATGTTGTAGCAAAACACGAAAACATTTGCAACCACATCCACCTTCCCGTTCAAAGCGGAAGCACTCGCATTTTGAAAGAAATGAACCGCCAGCACACTCGCGAGGAATATATGAGGTTGATTGACAGGATTTGGGAGATAATTCCCGGTTGTTCCATTTCACAGGATATGATTATTGGTTTCCCCACCGAAACGGAGGAAGACCACAGACAGACAATGAGCTTGATGGAATATGTAAAATATGAATTCGGCTATATGTACAAATATTCCGAAAGACCCGGAACTATGGCTGCCCGAAAACTGGAAGACGATGTTCCCGAAGAAGTAAAAAGTAGAAGATTGACTGAAATTGTAGATCTTCAACAAAAACACAGCGCCATTCGCACGGCCGAATTTTTGGGAAAAACCGTCACGGTTTTAATTGAAAAAGAATCGAAAAAAAATAAGGATGAATGGAGCGGAAGAACGGAACACAACAACGTTGCGGTTTTTCCGAAGGAAAATTACAAAGCAGGGGATTTTGTAAAAGTAAAAATAACTGATTGTACCACTGCTACATTGATTGGCGAGGCTGTAGGATATTCATAAAACCATTAAATCATGAAACGTATTCTATTTCTTTTTACAGCAAGTTTATTTTTCTTGGCGTGTTCTAATGACGATAACAAACCCGATGAGCCACAGGAATTAAAAATCAAGAAGTTTAGCCAAAATTTCTATTTTTACCAAAGTACAGACAATTATACTTTAGAAAGGCTATTTGATGAATCTGGACAAACTGTTCGCGAAAATACGATCTACCAAGACATGTCATTCTACTGGATGTACACCTACAAAAATCTAGGAGTAATTAGTGAAAAAAATCACTTTTACGGTGATGGGACAAAAAATCGGCAAGATATTTTTGCTTACGATTCAAACAATAACATTGATAACATTTCTTTTAAAAATGGTGCCGGCGAAGTTATAAGTGTTCGAGATTACACTACAGAAACCGATAAAATTACATTTCAGCAATCTTCAATTTACGGAGAAATATACTATAATGCTAAAGGTAAAATTATAAAAAACTACGTTAGTATTGATACGGGAACATCTACACTAATCATTGAATATTCTGGTGATAATATAGACCTGATTAATCAAACCCGAAGTAATGGATTTGTGGAAACTTATACTTTTGAATACGATGAAGGCATAAACCCGTTATACGACTGTGTTGAAAACAATTACTTAAACGCTACTATTGGCGATCATCTTAGTTTGTTTAATAGACATAATTATTTTTCAAAGAACAATTATACACAAGTCACTTATAATAGTTCAACACCAGACTCTAATTATGTGAAAACCAAAACAACAATTTATAATGCAGATGGTTACCCAACTAGCGCAGTGGTTAAAAAGAACGATGTGCTAATTGAGGAATTGACTTACGATTATTATTAAGAACAATAAACAATGAGATTCCCGCCTTCGCGGGAATGACTTTATGGAAAGCATACAAGCAACAAAACAACGATTCGGAATAATAGGCAACGACCAAAAATTGAACCGCGCCGTGGAAAAAGCAATCCAAGTGGCACCCACCGATATTTCTGTATTGGTTACGGGTGAAAGCGGGGTGGGAAAGGAAAGTATTCCAAAAATAATCCATTCGCTTTCGCATAGAAAGCACGGAAAATACATAGCCGTAAACTGCGGTGCCATCCCAGAAGGAACCATTGACAGCGAACTTTTCGGTCACGAAAAAGGCTCCTTTACCGGTGCCACGGCAGCCCGTAGCGGTTATTTTGAAGTAGCGGATGGCGGTACTATCTTTTTGGATGAAGTAGGCGAACTACCATTACCCACACAAGTACGTTTACTCCGCGTGCTTGAAACAGGGGAGTTTTTAAAAGTGGGGTCTTCCGTGGCCCAAAAAACCGATGTACGCATTGTAGCGGCAACCAACGTGAAAATGGCCGATGCCATTGATAAAGGAAAATTTCGGGAAGATCTTTATTACAGATTGAGCACAGTGGAAATTAACCTTCCGCCTCTTCGGGAAAGACGGGAGGACATTCACTTGCTATTCCGGAAATTCGCTGCGGATTTTGCGCAGAAATACAAAATGCCCACCATTAGGCTTGATGATGCTGCCATTGAATTATTGCTTAAATACCGATGGAATGGAAACATACGCCAATTGCGCAATGTCGCGGAACAGATTTCGGTTTTAGAACAAGACCGCGAAATTTCCTCTGGAACTTTAAACCATTATTTGCCAGACATGGGCAGCAATCTTCCGGCGGTTGTAAATTCAAAAAAAGCGGAAAGCGATTTCAGCAGTGAGCGGGAAATACTTTACAAAGTGCTTTTTGATATGAAACGCGATGTGAACGACCTTAAGAAACTAACACTGGAATTGATGAAAACCGGAAATGCAGCCAAAGTAAAGGAAGAACAATCCTCGCTCATCAATAAAATTTATTCCGAGGATGAGGATAACCACGAAGAGGAATTGGCATCCATTGTAGAAGACAACAATAACGGAAGCGACTCTGATGTGGAGGTTTTCAGCATTCCCGAAAAATCTTCGGAAACGCGAAAGGATAAATATGAATATGCAGAGGAAATCCAAGAGGAAGAAAATCTTTCGCTTCAGCAAAAAGAACTTGAACTCATCAAAAAATCGCTTGAAAAATACAGCGGAAAACGTAAAGATGCCGCAGATGAACTGGGTATTTCCGAAAGAACTTTATACAGAAAGATAAAGCAGTACGATCTTTAGTTGATGGTTGATGGTTGATGGTTGATGGTTGATGGTTGATGGTTGATGGTTGATGGTTGATGGTTGATGGTTGAAAAATAAATAATATTTTGATTACATAATTTTGCAGATGAACAGACTTTTCTCATTTATATTTATACTAATGTTTGCAGCTATTCTGCAAGGTTGCGGCGCATATTCTTTTACGGGGGCGGACATTGACTACAGCACAACAAAAACTTTTCAGGTAAACTATTTTAGGAATAATTCCCAAATTGTGGAACCGGGAATTAGCCGGGATTTTACCCAAAAATTACAGGATTTGCTCTTAAACCAAACGAGTCTGGATTTGGTAAATGCCAACGGCGATTTGGTGTTCGAGGGCGAAATTACACAGTTTTATATCGCGCCTATTACTGCAACTTCAAATAGCACAGCAGCTCAAAACAGGTTAACCATTTCAGTGAATGTGCGGTTCTTCAACACAAAAGATGAATTAAAGGATTTTGAACAACCTTTCACTTTTTATTACGATTATACAGGAACCAATTTATTGGTCGGGTCCGCGTTGGATGCAGCCGTAGATATTATTTTTGAACGCCTCACTCAGGATATTTTCAACAAATCACTGGCAAATTGGTAATTTTGAACAAATCAACCTATACATATCTGCTGGCAAACCCTCAAAAAATTACTGATGAAGATCTTTTGGGCCTGGATGCAGTTTTAAAAAAATACCCATATTTCCAAAGTGCCCGCGCACTGCAGCTAAAAGGCCTGAAAAACCAGGAAAGCTATCTTTATAATGACGCCCTTAAAATAACTGCCGCCCATACTACAGATAGGGATATTCTGTTTGAATATATTACTTCGGAAAAATTTATTCAAAATGAAATCTCAAAAGTAATATTACAGCAGGATGCTTCGGTAAACGAGATAAAGGTTGTTTCGGAAAATGTTTCGGAACAAATAAGCATCCATATTGACAAACAGATTAAGGCCGAACTACAAAAAGCCGAAGCCATTCTGAATCCGGATCTTTTTCAGCGGAAGCTTACATCTGTATCGCATTTAGTTGGTGAAAATGAAAAGGCCCCTGAAGAAATTTTGCAGCCGGACAAACCTTTGGAATTCAACCAAAGAGATACCCATTCTTTTTCGGAATGGCTTAAATTAACGAAGGCGAAGCCAATTGAAAGAGAAACCGAAATTTCCAGTAAAAAAGAAACAACAGACGAAAAGGAACGGAAATCTGAGCTGATCGATAAATTTATTCAGGAAAAACCAAAAATAATCCCAACGAACGCGGTCCAAAAACCAGAAACAAAAAACCCTTCTGCCACTTACGCACAAACTCCAGAGTCGCTCATGACGGAAACTTTGGCCAAGGTTTATTTGCAACAGAAAAATTATAAAAAAGCAATTCAGGCTTATAAAATATTAATTTTGAAAAATCCCGAAAAAAGTGGTTTCTTTGCAGACCAAATTCGGGCGATAGATAAATTGATTAATTCAGAACAATCATGAGTACATTTACAATATTCTTAATTTTAATAATGATAGTGGCCTTTTTATTGGTCATAGTAATAATGGTTCAAAACCCAAAAGGCGGTGGACTTTCCTCCTCATTTGGCGGCGGTGGCGGCGCACAGATTGGTGGCGTTCAAAAAACAAGTGACTTTTTGGATAAAAGTACTTGGACCCTTGCAACCATTATGCTTGTATTGATTTTAGGTTCAAATATTTTTATAATGGGAAGCAGTTCCATGCAGTCAAAAACTTTTGACGAAAATGCTGTCCCTGCGGTACCAACTACCGAAACTCCCGCACCTACAACTACAACAGACACTACGAACTAATTATTAGTTTCAACATATTTTTTATAAATGCCAGCTTTAACGAGCTGGCATTTTTTTATTTACCTATTTTGAAGTTCAATTTCAGTATTACCATTATTAGAAAACTTCACTTTTAAAATGGATTTAGTAAAACCGCAAACCACTTACCAATGCCAGCTTCTGCCAAGCTGGCATTATTATTTGGAATACTGTCAGTTTTATGGCGATGGCACAATTTCTGCCAAATAGCTAACACACTATTGAAAGTAAGTTTAACAACTAAAAATAAAATTGAAAATGGCATTAAAAATTCAACCACTTGCAGACCGCGTTTTGGTCCAGCCGCAAGAAGCAGAAACAAAAACAGCCTCAGGCCTGTACATTCCAGATTCTGCCAAAGAAAAACCACAACAAGGAAAAGTAGTAGCTGTTGGCAAAGGTAAAGAAGACTATAAAATGACCGTAAAAGTTGGCGATACCGTCCTTTATGGAAAGTATTCGGGCAGCGAATTAAAATTTGATGGCAAAGATTACCTCATTATGCGTGAGGAAGATATCTTGGCAATCATCTAACTTTTCACAAATAAAATTCTCATAAAAATTAGTTTAATCAAGGCTTAAGGCATAAAGCTTAAAGCATAAAGCATTTCAAAAAATGGCAAAAGATATAAAATTTGATGTAGATGCCCGCGACGCAATAAAACGCGGCGTTGACGCATTGGCAAACGCAGTAAAAGTAACATTGGGCCCAAAAGGGCGTAACGTAATTATCAGCAAATCCTTTGGTGCACCCCAAGTAACCAAAGATGGTGTAACCGTTGCAAAAGAAATTGAACTTCAGGACCCACTTGAAAATATGGGCGCACAAATGGTAAAGGAAGTTGCATCAAAAACCAATGACCTTGCGGGTGACGGAACAACCACCGCAACCGTTTTGGCTCAGGCAATTGTAAAAGAAGGCCTTAAAAACGTAGCTGCGGGTGCAAACCCAATGGACTTGAAAAAAGGAATTGATAAAGCTGTAGAAGCAATTGTTAAAGACCTTGAAAAACAAACTACCAAAGTAGGCAACTCATCTGAAATGATTAAGCAGGTAGCCGCTATTTCTTCCAACAACGACGAACAAATTGGCGACCTTATTGCCAAGGCTTTTGCAAAAGTTGGTAAAGAAGGCGTTATAACTGTTGAGGAAGCAAAAGGAACAGAAACTTATGTTGATGTTGTGGAAGGGATGCAGTTTGACCGTGGATTTCTTTCGCCTTACTTTGTGACAGACACTGAAAAAATGCAATCTGAATTGGAAAACCCAATGATTTTGCTTTACGATAAAAAAATCTCTTCAATGAAAGATTTACTTCCAATACTTGAGCCAGTGGCCCAACAGGGAAAATCTTTATTGATCATTGCCGAGGATGTTGACGGAGAAGCGTTGGCTACTTTGGTAGTAAACAAACTTCGAGGTTCCTTGAAAATTGCCGCTGTAAAAGCACCAGGTTTTGGGGACCGTAGAAAAGCAATGTTGGAAGACATCGCTGTTCTTACAGGGGGAACTGTAATTTCAGAAGAGCGCGGATTTACTTTGGAAAATGCAACTATCGATATGTTGGGTTCTGCGGAAACCGTTACTATTGACAAGGACAATACAACCATCGTAAATGGTGCTGGCAAGAAAGACGACATTAAAGGTCGTGTGAACCAAATAAAATCTCAAATAGAATCTACAACCAGCGATTACGATAAAGAAAAATTGCAAGAACGTTTGGCTAAATTGGCTGGCGGGGTTGCAGTTCTTTATGTAGGAGCTGCTTCAGAGGTTGAAATGAAAGAGAAAAAAGACCGAGTAGATGATGCACTTCACGCAACCCGTGCGGCTGTAGAAGAAGGTATTGTTGCTGGTGGTGGCGTTGCCCTTATCCGAGCAAAATCGGTTCTTGAAAAATTGGTTTCAGATAATGCTGATGAAAAAACAGGAATTCTGATTATTGCCCGTGCTATAGAATCGCCTTTGCGTACTATTGTTGAAAACGCCGGTGGCGAAGGTTCAGTGGTAATCAACAAAGTAATGGAAGGCAAGAAAAACTATGGTTACGATGCAAAATCCGAAACCTATGTTGATATGATAAAAGCTGGTATTATCGATCCTAAAAAAGTAACCCGTATCGCGCTTGAAAACGCTGCTTCGGTTGCCGGAATGATCCTTACTACCGAATGTGCTTTAGTAGATATTAAAGAAGACAATGCCGGTGGCGGAATGCCAGGCGGTATGGGCGGAGGAATGCCCGGAATGATGTAATTTCCAAAATTTTTCAATAACGGTTAAAACCTCACAGGCCTTTAAGATCTGTGGGGTTTTTTTATTCTAAAGAATTTTTAAAAAGTAACTTCAACTTCTTTCAATTCCCCGCTCCTATCAATAGTTACTTTAGTAGTTTGTCCCTTTTCAAATTTTGAAAGGCTTTTCATATAACTCATCATATCGGTCACTTCAAACTCGCCCATTTTCACTACGATATCGCCTTTTTGAAGTCCTGCTTTTTGAGCGGGACGGTCTTCACTGATGCCATCAATACGCATCCCTTTTCCGCTGAAAAGATAATCAGGTACAACACCTAAAGTCACTTTAAAATCTGGAACCACTTCGCTTTCGTTTTTGGTTTTTCGGAAAGGAAGTTTTGGTTGTCTGTCCAAATCTTTAATAATGCTAAAAATATAATTTGAAACAATTTCCATCCCTTCAAAATTAACCTTTTCGGTATCGTCGCTTGGTTTGTGATAATCTTCATGCTGACCTGTGAAAAAGTGCAGCACTGGAATATCGGCCAAATAAAATGAAGTATGGTCACTGGGACCAACACCGCTTTCGTTTTCGATGATGCTTAATTCGCCTGCATTTGCATTAACGGTTTGTTTCAAAATTGGCGATGTCCCCAAGCCGTAAACCGCCAAAGCATTTTCAACATTCAATCTTCCCACCATATCCATATTGAGCATAAAGGTTACTTTTTTTGTGTCTATGGTAGGGTTTTTTACAAAATAATTCGAGCCCAATAAACCTTCTTCTTCACCCGAAAAAGCGATAAAAAGATAGTTGTTATTTTTCGGTCGTTGAGCGGAGTCGAAACGAAGTGAATCGGCTAAATGCAACATCATCGCTACCCCGCTCGCATTATCGTCCGCCCCGTTATGGATTGCTTCGCCTTCACGATAAAGTGAGCCTTCGCCGCCCATTCCCAAATGGTCGTAATGTGCGCCAATAACCACAGTATTTTCCGCCTTGTTATCCAAATAAGCAATTACGTTTTCACCGGTTTCAGTACTGTCATTTTTTTCTGAAGTAAATTCTGCCTCCTGATGTGGATATATACTGGCCTTAAAAGTGAATTTTTGAAAATAGCCGTCGGTTCCTTTTGATTGTAACCCTAAATCAGAGAATCTTTTTGCAATATATTCAGCAGCCTTTTTTTCATCTGCCGAACCCGTTTTCCTTCCATTCAAGCTATCGTTCGCTAAAACCGAAACGTCCTCTTTCATCGTTACCGATTTCACTTTTGCTTCCTTGCAGGAAAAAACTACTATTGCCAAAAATAAAACTATAATTGCACGCATATCCTTACTTTTGTTCAAAAGTACATTAAAAATGAAAATATTATACGCATTGCTAATTGTTTCGATTTTTGCGAGTTGTAAAAATGAAGTAAAAAAAACAGAGAAAGAATCCTCCAATTCAATTGAAAAAACAACAAAGGCTGTTCTCGATCCCCAAACAAATGACACTCTAATATACCCCGAAGAAAAACATTTTAAAAATATTCGGCAAGTGACTTTTGGTGGCGACAATGCCGAAGCATATTGGAGTTTTGACGACAGCAAACTTATCTTTCAAAGCAACTATAAAAATTGGGGCGTAAACTGCGACCAGATATTTTTAATGAATGCTGATGAATCTTTTATGGATAAGCAGCCGCCAATGATAAGCACTGGAAAAGGTAGAACCACCTGTAGTTATTTTCTACCGGACGGAAAGCATATTGTTTATGGAAGCACCCATTTAAAAGATGAAAATTGTCCCGAGGTTCCAATGAAAAAAGAAGGGAAATACGTTTGGCCCGTTTATGACAGTTTCGACATTTTTGTGTCAGATTTAGAGGGAAATATTACTGCTCAACTCACAAACGAACCAGGCTATGATGCAGAAGCAACTGTTTCACCAAAAGGAGATAGAATTGTTTTTACTTCTATGCGAAGTGGCGATTTGGAACTTTACACAATGGATCTCGACGGAAAAAACGTAAAGCAAATTACAAATGAATTGGGTTATGACGGCGGTGCATTCTTTTCCCCTGACGGAAGTAAATTAATTTTTCGCGCTTCCCGTCCAAAAACCGAAGCAGAAATAAAGGAGTACAAAGATTTACTCGCGCAAGGTTTGGTGCAACCCACCGAAATGGAACTTTTTATTTGCAATGCTGACGGTAGTGAAATTCGACAATTAACTCATTTGGGCAACGCAAATTGGGCACCATTCTTTCATCCTTTGGGAAAGAAAATTTTATTTTCAAGCAATTTTGAAGCAGAAAGAGGGTTTCCTTTCAATCTTTATTTGATTGATATTGATGGTAAAAATCTGGAGCGCGCAACACACGGAGAGACTTTTGATGCGTTTCCGGTATTTTCAAACGATGGAAAAAAATTGGCTTTTTCTTCCAATAGAAATAATGGTGGTGGGCACGATACCAATTTGTTTATTGCTGAATGGCAAGACTGATGGATTAACGATTTATGATGCCGATTTTAGATTTATGAATTTCATCAAACTCTATAAAACTCCACTTTTATTTACGATACTTTCACTCGCTTTTTATATCAGTTTTGGGTTTGATTTAGTGCGAAGTGATTTTATAAAACTTATCTCGCTTTACTCCGCGCTCTTTTTTACTGCATATCTTTTTATTGAAAAATTTAAGCTTAACTTTTGGTTTTTGGCTGGTTTGGGAATTGCTCTTCGACTTGCATTTATTTTAGCCATTCCCAATCTTTCACAGGATTTCTATCGGTTTTTGTGGGATGGACGTTTAATGTTGAAAAGCATCAGTCCCTATCTTTTTACACCTGAAAACTCTCAAATTGCGGTTGCTCAATCGCAAATGTTAATTGATGGAATGGGTGCGCTCAACGCAAGCCATTTCAGTAATTATCCGCCAGTTAATCAATTGTTTTTTGCCATGGCAGCATTGTTTGCTGGCAAAAGTATTTTGGGTTCTGTGGTTGTTCTTCGAGTGCTGATTATTTTGGCAGATGTCGGTATTCTTTACTTTGGAAAGAAATTGTTGGAGAAAATAAATCTTCCAATTAAGAATATTTTTTGGTTTTTTCTAAATCCTTTTATCATTATTGAACTTACCGGAAATCTACATTTTGAGGGCGTGATGCTTTTCTTTTTTGTTTGGGCAATATATTTATTATTGAAAGGAAAATGGTTTTGGGCAGCGGTTTTAATTGGAATTTCTGTATCTGTTAAACTAATTCCATTTATACTTTTGCCTTTATTTTTGAAATATTTTATTTCAGAGTTCTCGACTGCGCTCGACCGGACATCATTGTTGAAATTTTATTTAGTAGTATTAATTACGGTTTTGGTTACTTTTCTTCCCTTTTTATCTTCTGATTTTATTGAGCATTTTTCAGCAACCATTGCACTTTGGTTTCAGAATTTTGAGTTTAACGCAAGCGTTTATTATGTGATTCGGTGGATTGGTTTCAAAATAGTTGGATGGAATTTGATTGAAACAGTTGGGAAAATTCTTCCTGTTTTGGTTTTTGTTTTCGTT